>NZ_JBHTZD010000041.1:0-52468 GCF_042790455.1 Streptomyces sp. NPDC056734 | reverse complement strand
GAGGCGGCGACCGCGCTGCGGCCCCCGGTCACGGACGAGTCCACCGATCCGCGTGCTCGGGCGCTCATCTCCGCAGGGGCACGCCTGACCGACGACGAGGTACGCTGCGCGCACCGGCAGCGGCTGCGGATCGCGGGTGAACTGCACACCGCGCTCCGCTCGGTCGATGCGATCGCGACTCCCACCGTCGCCGTGACCGCCCCGCCGATCGGCGCCACCGGGACTGTGCTGCCCGACGGGCGCACCCTGCGCTGGCCCGACATCGGCGACCATTTCACCGCCGCCGCCAACAGCACCGGCTTTCCCGCCGTGTCGCTGCCCGCCGGGGAGGTGGACGGCCTGCCCGTCGGCCTCCAGCTGATCGCCGGTCCCTACGAGGACGCCTGGCTGCTGCGGCTCGCCGCACTGCTCGAAACCACCTGGGGGTGACCGGCGGCCACCCCCACCTCACCCAGCCGGGCGAGATCCGGCCGACGGCTCACCCCGACGACAGGACGTGCTGCCCGCACTCATCCGCGGTCAACTCAGTCGCACGGCCTGCCCCTTAGAGGCGACATTCGTGCGAAATTCCCCATCACGGATCGCCTGGCCGGGTAGTGACAGCGACATGGAACAGCGAAACAAGTCCGTGGCCGGCCGCTATCTGGAAGAGACGGACGAACGCAACCGCCTGCCCGCGTACGACCACCTGTGCACCCCGGACTACCGAGAGCACGACCCCGCCATGCCACAGGAGACGGTGGACCTGGCCGAGGCCCGTCGGATCTATCAGGAGCTGTCCGCGGCCTTCGACCTCCGGCACACGGCGGAGAGCATGGTGGCCGAGGACGCCCTCGTGGCCGCGCGGTTCACCGTACGAGGGCGTCACCTCGGCGAGTACGAGGGGTTCCCTCCCACCGGCAGGACCTTCGAGGTGGGCGGCCAGGTCACCCTGCGCTTCACGGAAGGCAAGATCGCGGAAGCCTGGTTCAACTGGGACATGCAGGGTGCTCTGGAGCAGCTCACCCCGCCGGCGGACTCCGTGCCGTAGCGGTGCGGACCGCTCCCCGCCGGATCAGGCCGGACTCACCCGATCTTCTGCAGGGCCCGTTCGCGGCGCGCGGCGATGCTGGAGCCGGATTCCCTGCGTGCCATCCTGCGCAGTACGACCGGCGCCACGAGCAGGCCGAACAGTGCCCAGGCGCCCAGTACGCCGACCGTCTCCAGGTGCCGCCACGACTCGCCGATCTCGATGGCCACGGCGTCGTACGGCAGTAGTGCGGAGCGCATGCCCAGGCCGAGCCAGTAGAGCGGGAACACCTGGGCGACCCACTGGAGCCACTCCGGCAGCGCGGTGACGGGGTAGAAGATGCCCGAGATGGCGATCATCCCGAGGACGGGCAGCTGGATCAGGCCCTGTGAGCGTGCGCTGGTGAACACCGAGCCGAGGATGGCGCCGATCGGCAGGGTGGCGACCATGCCGAGCAGTACGACCCCGGCCAGTCCCAGCCAGGCTTGCGCGCCGAGGTCGAGCCCGTTGATGAGGAACAGCGCGGGGATCAGAAGGATCGCCAGGTCGGCCAGGAGTCCACCGGAGACCGAGAGGACCTTGCCGACGAGGTAGCCGGTCATGCCGTGAGGGGTGGCCTTGGCGCGCAGCAGGGTGCCGTCCTCGCGGTCCGCGGTGAGCAGCTGGCTCATGCTGACCATGCCGAACGAGGCGTTCATGCCCAGGATGCCCGGCAGCGCGAGGGTGCCGAGCAGCAGCCCGGTGCTCCCGAACTCCGCGTCGCGCATGAACCACAGGGCGCCCAGCGTCAGAAGGGGCCAGAGCAGATGGCTGAACAGCTCCGCGCCGTTGGTGAACGACTGCCGCAGCTCGATCAGGCCACGCGTCAGGCCGATGCGCAGCGCACAGGTCATCGTGCAGCCTCCGTCTCGTGCTCCGCTTCGTGCACCAGCGCCAGATACGTCTGCTCCAGCGAGGCGCGGTGGACTTCGAGTTCGCTGATCTCCTCGCCGTACCGCTGGAGGAGTGTGCGTACGAACTCGGTCGAGCGCGGCGTCGACCGGGAGTGCTGCTCCTCGCCGTGCCGCCACCGCACGCGGTCCTCACCGGCGATCTGCCGGGCCAGTTCGTGCGGTGTGCCGTCGGCGATGATCCGGCCGCGGCTGAGGATCACGATCCGGTCGGCGAGCTTCTCCGCCTCGTCCAGATCGTGGGTGGTCAGCAGGACCGTGGTGTCCAGTCGGCGCACCAGCTCGTGGAACTCACGCCTGGCCTCAGGGTCGAAGCCGGTCGTGGGTTCGTCGAGGAACAGCACATCGGGGCGGCCCACGATGCCGAGCGCCACGTCCAGGCGGCGCCGCTGCCCGCCCGACAGCGTTCTGATCTTCTGCTCCGCCTGGGCGGTCAGGCCGACCGCGTCGACGAGTTCGTCCGGCTCCCACGGGGTACGTGCGCAGCAGGCGTAGTAGGAGACCTGGTGGGCGAGGAGTTCCCGGACCCGCCACTTGCCGTGGTCGCGCCAGGACTGGAGCATGACGCCGACCCTGGCACGCCACTGCTCGTCGGCGTGTGCCGGGTCGGTGCCGAGCACCCGCACACGACCGGCCGAGGGCATGCGGAAACCCTCCAGGATCTCGATGGTGGTGGTCTTGCCCGCGCCGTTCGGCCCCAGGAGTGCCACCACCTCGCCCGGCTGCACCCGGAAGGTCACGTCGTGCAGGACGTCGGTGCCGCCGTACCGCATGCGCAGCCCGTCGACGCTCAGGGCGGCCTGTGTCACAGCTCACTCCGTATCCGTGCGATCAGCTCGGCCCGGTCCACGCCCGCGAGGGCCAGGGTGCGCGGGACCGTGCCCACCTCCGCCTGGAGGACTCCGAGCAGCAGGTGGCCGGAGCGCAGGTCCTTCTTGCGGTGCGCGGTGGCCATCCGCTCCATGGCGAGCTTGGACGAGGCGCCCAGCCGGGGGTGGCGTGCGGGATCCTGGGTGGCCCGCGGCAGGTCGAAGTCGCCGAGCGACACTCCGGCCACGGCCAGGCTGTGGGCGAACTCCCGGCGCAGGGCGTCCTTGAGGGCCGCGTGGTCCAGGCCGGCCGCGTGGAGCACGCGCTGTGCGTCGGTGCCGTCCCCGGCCGCCACCGCCAGCAGCAGGTGGTGCGCGTCGATGGTCGCCGAACTGTCCTCCCTGGCCTCGGTCTCGGCCCGGTCCAGGACCGACTGGAGGTATGTGTCGAACCGGCTCATCCCCGCCTCCTCAAGGTGACTCCGGCGGCGATGAGCCGCTTGGCGTGTTTCTTGTAGACCGCTTGGCGCGTGATGCCGAGTGCCTCGGCGACCTGCGGCCAGCCCCAGCCGGAGCGCATCGCCTGTTCGACGGCGGCGTCTTCGAGCTGATCGGCGAGGCGGCGCAGGGCGGCGACGGCCGCGAGTGCGTCCGCGGGATCCTTGCTGGACATGTAAGCAACCGTAGTTGACTAATCGACTCGAAGCAACCTTGGTTGCTAAAGCTGGTCGGGCGGTGCCCGCCGGTGCGGCGCCGGAAGCCTGCCGGACCGTACGGCCGTCGAACGGACCTGTCACCGGCACGGACGGCGGAGCGTGGGAACAGCTCCTCAGGCCGCCTCGGTGAGAGTGGACCTGTCCGTTTCGGGCGTGGGCCGGAGGTGCGTCGCGGGTCGGGCTGCGGCTTGCGGTCCGTCGTGGCGTGGCCACAGGAGGAGGGCGCCGGTGGTGCCCGTCGCGGCGAGGACCGCGAGGACGGACCAGGTGAGGGTGAAGCCGGCGTTCGTGCCGAGCCAGCCCGCGATGGGGTAGGTGATCAGCCAGGCCAGGTGCGACAGGGAGAACTGGGCCGCGAAGGCCCCGGGGATCTCGTGGGGTGCGGCGGAGGCGCGCAGGATGGTGCCGGTCGGTGTGATGATCAACGCCATCCCGGTGCCGATCACGGTCCAGATGATCGCCGTACCGGTCCATGTGGTGAGGCCGGCGGCGGAGAAGGCGGCCGCGGCGATCGTGGCGCCGGTGAGGACTGCGGCGCCGGTCGTCATGACGGTGCGGGCGGCGATCCGGTCGAGTACGCGGGGCAGCGCGAGGGCGGCCAGGAGGGTTCCGCCGCCGGAGGCGGCCAGCATCCACGCGACGTCCGACCGCGAGCCGCCGAGTTCGTCACGGACGTAGTTGACGGTGTTGACGACGACGATCGATCCCGCCGCCGCGACCACGAGGTTGAGCGCCAGGACACCGCGCAGCCGCGGCGTCCTGAGGAACGTCCTGATCCCCGCCGCCGCCTTGTCCCACGCCCGGGTGTGGGCACCGGGACGGGCGTCGGGGATGCGCGTGGGCAGGATGAGCAGGGCGGACAGCAGGAATCCGGCGGAGGTGCCCAGGAACAGCCGGTCGAAGCTGATGAACGCCAGGGCGACCGCCGCCAGTACAGGGCTGAGCAGGGTCTCCATGGTGGCGGCGACCTGGGAGGCGGACAGGGCGCGGGTGTAGTCGGACTCGTCGGTGACGATGTCGGGGATGACGGCCTGGAACGTCGGCGTGAACGCGGCGGACGCGGCCTGGAGCAGGCCGATCAGGACGTAGATGTGCCAGATCTCGGTGACGAGCGGCAGGGCCAGGACCACCGCGGCCCGCACCATGTCGAGAAGGACGAGGAGGGTTCTTCGAGGGAAGCGGGCGACGTACGCGGCGGCCAGGGGCGCGATGACCACGTACATGACCATCTTGACGGTCAGGGCGGTGCCGAGGACGGTGCCGGCGTCCGGCCCGGCGAGGTCGTAGGCGAGCAGTCCGAGGGCCACTGTCGTCAGCCCGGTACCGAACAGGGCGATGATCTGGGCGCTGAACAGGTAGCGGTAGTCGCGGATGGCGAACAGTCGCATGGCGTGTTCCTTCCGTGTCCATGCGGCGGGGCACGGCCCTGGGGCGAGGGCCGTGCCCCGTGACGGGGGGCTGGTGTGGCGCTACGCATCGGTGTCGCTCCCCGGTGTGAGCCCGGCGAGCAGATTGAAGGAGCCGGTGAGGATGTTGAGCGCGACGACGCCCACGACGTCGGCTATCGCACGGTCGCTGTGGCCGTGCTCGCGCAGCGCGGTGACCTGTTCGTCGGTGATCGACGTCGGCTCGCGGTAGATCTGGAGGGCGAGCGCGATGATCGCCGCGGTCGCGGGATCGGCCGAGGTGCCCGCGCGGGCCCGCTCGATCTCCTCCTCGTCCACTCCCATGGCGCGGGCGGCGCTGACATGGGAGTCCAGACAGAGACCGCAGCCCTGTTGCACCTGGATGGCGATCGAGATCCGTTCGCTGGTCGCGCGGCTGAGTTTGGCTCGGCCCATGGCCCGGCTGAGCTGGAGGTAGCCGCCCAGGACAGCGGGCGAGTGGGCCATGGTGGAGACCATGTCGCCGAGTTGGCCGTGCCGGGACGCCAGTTCGGTGAGGAGATCGCGCGAGGCGCCGACCGCTGTGTCGGGCGTGAGTCGGGTCAGACGGGGCATGACGGTCCTTCCGGCGGGGGTGGGGTGAAGGGGCTGGGGTGCGGGTGCGTCGCGGGAGTGCGGGGCCGCGGGCACTGGGCTCGCTGAGCGCCCGCGGCCCGGCCCCTGCCGCTCAGTGATGCGCGTGATGCGCCTGCCGGCCGTGGCGGTGGCCCGTGTGCGCGGGCGCTGCCTGGGGCGTCGCGCCCGCGCGGGGCGGGGTCGCGGTGGCCGGCACCGTGAACTCGGCTGCCCGGACGGCGTCGTCATGCCGGAAGTCCAGGTAGAGGCGGTACGTACCGCCCGACGGCGCGGTGGCCATGAAGGTGATCTCGGGGCCCGGCTCGGTGGTGCCGTCGCCGGGCGCGCCCTCCGGGTGGACGTGGAGGTAGCCCAGGTCGCCGACCCGCAGCGCCACCAGATGCCCGTACGCGCCCAGGTAGGGCTGTAGGTCGGTCACGGGCCGTCCGTCCCGGCTGACGGTGAGCGTCAGGTCGCTCGCCTCGCCGGGGGTGAGTCCGCCGTCGAGGGTGACGGTGTAGGCGCCGACCTGAGCGGTGCGGGTTTCCTCGGGAAGCGGCCGGGGGTCGTACTGTCCGGCGACCGAGGCGTCGATCCCCAGCGTCATGGTCCCGTCGTGGCCGGCGGGGTGGATGTCCGCGAAGAATCTCCAGTCTCCCGGTGCCAGGGCCACTTCGACGCTCCAGGTGCCCTTGCGGTCCATCACCGGGTGTACGTGCTGGAAGCCGGTCGTGTCGCGCCGGACGGCGATGAGGTGCAGTTCCTTCTCGTGCTCGGGCCTGAACCCGGTCACGGGCCGTCCGTCGGGACCGGTCACCCGGAAGGTGACCGTCTGCACCCCGGTGGACAGGATCGTGGAGTCGAACTGGAGGGTGTACCCGCTCTCGGAGACCGACAGCCCGCCAGGCTGGGCTCCACCGTGGCCGCTGTGGCTGGTCAGGTCGTGGCCGGAATTGCTCTTCATGGTGCTCTCCACCCGTGTGATGCGCCGTGCGGCGCTGTCCGTGTTCAAGGAACAGCATACCCCCGGGGGGTATTCCCGCAAGGCGATTCTCCGAGGGACGCATCTCGGGGTGCGGCAGCGGGGTGCCGTCGACGAAGACTCTTGAGGGACCGCCACAACGGCGGAGAGACCACTGCTGGGAAGCGGTTCGTCCTCAGTTGTTGAGCAGTCGCCAGGTGGTGAGGGCGAGTCCGGCTCGTGTCAGGCCGGTGGGCTCGGTGAGTTCGATGCCGAGGATGGTGCCGATCCGTTCGAGTCGGCGGGCGACGGTGCTGTGGTGCAGGTGGAGGAGGTCGGCGGTGCGGCGCAGGGAGCCGGTGGTGCAGTAGGCGTCCAGCGTTTCCAGGTCCAGGCTCTGCGGTGTGTCGGCGATGCGGGCGATCGCGGCCACGTCCGGGTTGTCGCGGGCGGCGTCCTGGGGGACCCGCGCGAGCAGTGCCAGCGCTCCGAGTTCGGCGTGGGGGACGGTCGGGCGGTGCGGGGTGGTGAAGCGGAGGGCTGTCCGCGCCTGGTGCCAGGACAGGTCGGGGCTCGCGGCGGCGCCGATACCCGCCCGTACGCCTGCGGGGAAGCGGCCCGCGTCCACGGTGGTCGCCAGGATGACGCCCACGTCGGCGAGCGGTGCCGCCTTGACCGTGCGGTCGGGGCAGATGAGGGTGGCGACCCGGTCGAGTGGCAGCGGTGAGCGTACGGCGACGGCGTGGACCGGCAGGTCGACGGCGAACCCCAGGAGCCGTAGTGCCCGGGTGCGGGCCGCGTCGTCGCAGTCGGAACTGATCGCGAGTTCGACGAGGGCGGGGTCGGCCATCGTGGTACGCGCCGGGCCGTACCGCTCCATGACCGCGGCCGCTGCGATGGCGAGCCGTTCCAGGAGCACTGCGTCGAGCGGCCCGGGTGGGCCGGGACGTTCCAGTCGTACGGTGCCGATCTCTTCCTCGTCGAGGGTGATCGGCGCTGTGCTGGACGCGGGGTGCGGCGCAGGGGGTGACTGCCGGCCGTCGGGCGAGGTGCGGATCAGTCGCCCCGTGCCGTGCAGCCGGATCCCGACCACGCATCCGGCGAGACCCGCCGAGGCTCGGGCGAGCGCCGGGAGGTCCACCCTCCGGCACATCAGCGTGTCGTAGAAGGCGATGACGCGGATCGCGCCTTGGGCATGCGGGTCCAGATGCGACAGGCGTTCGGCGAGAGCCTCCATGGCGCCAGGATACGGGCCGGCCGGATGGGCCGTTCTGCGCGCCCGAGGGCGCCAATCGGTGCGCAAACCGACCCGCACGCGCGACAACTGGCGGATGAACCCGCGGGGGGTCAACGGTGAGGATGGCCGGTATGGATCCCGAACTCGAAGCGTTTGTCCCCCTGCTGGTGAAAGCCGACCTGACCGATCCGGTAGCCGACCGCGAGCACTACGCCGAGCGGGCCGCCGCGGCACCGGCGCCGGACACCACGGGCCTGGAGATCGAAGACCGTACCGTGCCCGCCGATCCGGACGTGCCGGTGCGGATCTACCGCCCCAACGGCGCGCGGGGCGCCATCGTCTGGCTGCACGGTGGGGCCTGGGTCATGGGCGATCTGGACTCCGATCGCCCCTTCGCCGCCCGGATCGCGGCCGGTGCCGGCACGGTGGTGATCTCGGTGGACTACCGACGCTCTCCCGAGCACCGGTTCCCCGCCGCCCTGGACGACACCTACGCCGTACTGGACTGGGCGGCCGGACACGCGGCCGAGCTGGGCATCGACGCGGACCGGATCGCCGTCGGAGGGCACAGTTGCGGCGCCGGGCTCGCGGCCGCGGTGGCATTGCGGGCGCGCGATCAGCACGGGCCCGCGATCCGCTTCCAGCTGCTCAACCAGCCGCTGCTCGATGACCGTCAGGAGACGTGGTCCCAGCAGCACCTCACCGACACGCCCCTGCACGACCGCGACACACTCGCGGCAGCGTGGCGGCACTACCTCGGCTCCCGACCCGCCACCCCGTACGCCGCCCCGGCCCGCGCCGACGACCTGTCCGGCCTTCCCCCGGCCTACGTGGCCACCGCAGAGTCCGACCCGCTCCGCGACGAAGGCATCACCTACGCGCTGCGCCTGCTCCAGGCGGGCGTCCCGGCCGAACTGCACCACTGGCCCGGCACCTTCCACGGCTCACTGGCGGTCATGTCCGCCGACGTGTCCCAACGGCAGTTCACCGAACTCGGCACCGTCCTGCGGCGCGCGCTGGCCCCGTAGCCGACCGGGCCGGACCCCGAGCCCCACGCCCTGGCCGGCTGAACGACGACCCGCAGACTGGAGACGTACCGGCCTGCCCGTCACCCCGGTCGATCTCTTCGCCTCCTTCCTCCACCTCGACCAGAGCGGCCGGATCCGCGCCGAGCAACCCGTGTTCGACCCCGCGCGGGACGGCTGGCAGCTGATGACCCTCCACGCGAGGACCGACGCCGACGTCCACGCCGACCACTGGGAAGTCCACGCGGCCGCCGACGAGATCGTGTCCTGCCTCAGCGGCGCGATACGCGTCTGCTTGCGCCCGGAACAGCCCGATGACAAGGAGGAGGAGATCAAGCCTGCGGCGGGAACGGCGGCCATCGTCCCGCGCGGGCGATGGCACCGCCTCGCACTCGACGGCCCCAGCGACATCATGTCGGTCACCCTGCCGCGCGGCAGTCGCCTGGAGAGGCGGGACGAAGCCTGGCGGGCATGGCGGCCACCGGACGCGGCGGCGGGTCCAGCGCCCGCGCGGAACGGTCGGCGACCAGCCGCACGACCTCCGGCGGTAGCCAGGCGGGGGAGCCGGACCCGGACCGGGCTCCGTCTCCGTCCTCCGGCGGGCCCGGCCGGGCCCGTCCCCTACGGTCCTCACCCGCGGCGGCGCCCGCCCGTGTCCACGGGTGCGAGCCCGTGTTCGCCGACGGACGACTCGGCGTCGGTCAGGCCGGTGAGGATATGGCCGGGCACGGACCGGGCGCCCGCTCCGGACAGCGGCGGCGGCTGTCCGGCTCCCCCGGGAGAGCACGTCACCCTGTCTCGCGGAGCTGGAGAAGGTACGCGGCGGTCAGTGCGACGCCCCGGTCCTCGTCATCCGACAGCTCCACGAGGGCATGTGACGCCGTCTTCCCCGGAAGGCCCGCCAGCGCCTGGGTCAGGCGCCGACGCGCGGGCGCCGCCACGGTGTCGTGGGTCAGACGGTCGGCGAGCCTGCCCGCGATCTGATCGGCCCTCGCGGTATCCCCGGCCAGCTCGCTCAGCGCGTCGGCCGCGTCGGTGTCGTTCCGGCCCGCCACGATCATGTCGATCAGCGTCGGGACCGCTTCGGCCACCCCACGTGTCCCGAGCGCCAGAGCCGCATGCCCGCGGACCTCGATGTCGGGGTCCGTGAGAGCGCCCCGCAGGTGTGCGGTCGCCGCACCATGGGGCATCTCGGCGAGAGCCTGAACAGCGCGTCTGCGCACCGCGGCCACCGGTGAGCCGAGGCCGTTCGCCAGCAGCGCCGGGCCGTCGTCGCCCGACCGCGCCAGCGCCCAGTGAAGGGCACCGGCGACATTCGGCTCCGTCTCGCTGAGCGCCGCGTCGACCAGGGCCTCCACCGGAACCCTGTCGACCGAGGAGAGTGCCGCGCGCTGGCGGGCGTCGGCGCTCTGCGACCCCAGTGCCTGGAGAAGCGCAACGACCTGGAGGACGTCCTCCCAGCCGGTGGGATCCGCGGCATCGATCCGGCGCAGCCGCGTCAGCAGCTCGGTCTCGGCCGCGATGCGCTCGCGCGTCTGACGGATGAGGTCGTCGACGAGCGCCGAGGGCATGAAACCGGGATCGTCCAGCGCCCGCCCGATCTCACGCAGCGACAGCCCCAGGGACCGCAGGCTCTCGATGTGGAAGATCCGCCGGATGTCCTGCACGGAATACTCCCGGTAGCCGGAACCGGTACGGCCCGAAGGCCGCACCAGACCGAGCGATTCGTAGTGCCGGAGCATGCGGGCACTGACCCCGGACCGTTTCGACACCTCACCGATCAACACGGCTGCCATCGTCCGTCCTCGGGGCGCCGGTGAGGGCTACGACGCGCTTGGCCTCCTCGATCGCCAACGCGAATCCGGCGTCCGGATCGCGCAGCAGCCGCTGTGTCGCGAGCGCGTGCGCCCGTACGCGCGGATCGGCGGCCGTCGTCGCAGTGTGCAGGGCCGGCACGATCACCTCACCCAGTGCGACCAGCGCCTGGCTGAGACTGAGCTGCGTCTGCTGCTCACCGCGCCCGAACTGTGTCGCCAGCACCGTGGCCAAGGCGGTCTCCTCGCCTTCCGGCACGAGCACGACCGCGGCCCGCCAGGCGCTTCTGGCCACCTCGTCGTCGGCGTCGGACAGCAACGCCCGGGTGATCGCCGGCCACGCCCGCCCGTCCCCGATCTTGGACAGTGTGTGCAGCGCCTGACTGCGTGCCTGCGCATGCTCCGAGCGGACTTCGCGGAGCAGCTCGTGCAACGTCAGGGACACCGGCTGACGGGTGAGCGCCCAGGTCAGCATGTCGCGGACGAAGAACTCGGGCTCGCTCGCGCATCGCTCGACAAGCTTGTCGACAAAGCGCGGGTCAGGCACCGTACCGGCCGCCAGGGCAGCCCGCAGCCGTACCGACGGACGACCGTCCTCCAGACCCTGGAGCACCCGTTTCGCCTCCACGTCCCGCCTCGCCATGGTCATCGGGACCACCTCCTTGGCAGCAGTGAAGACCTTGACACGGTGACAAGGTCAAACGAGTCCGGCTACCCGAGCGCCGCATCCGCCGCGCCCGAGTTCAGCGCGCCGCAGTGGCGGACCGGCGGGCGTCGGCGATCCCGCGGATCTCCTCCTCGGTGAGGGCGATCCCGAACACGCCGCGCAGCGTCTCGTCGAGAGCTTTCGAGGGGATACGTCCGAGGGCGCTCGTGCCGTCGGGGCGGGTCGTGACGAGCGTGAGGCCGTCGAGGCTGTGATGGGCCGTCGGGGTCAGACGCTGCACGAAGAGCCGGCTGACGAACGGGGAGCGCGGATGGCTGCCCACGAAGTGGCTGCCGACCACGTAGTCGATCGGATACTGGGCCGTGAGGGTGAAGGTGTGGCGGTCGATCCACTCGGCGCCCCCGCCCGGGTCGCCAAGCGCGCCTTGAGCGCTCTGGTACAGCCACCACTGGTCGATGCCATGGGTGCCGGGACGGCGCTCCAGGCGATGGCGCCAACCGTCGTACTCGACCTGGGCCCCGTCCCTCAGCTCGATCGGCCCCGTCGGCCCGGCGCCGAAACCGACATCGCACAGCCACGTGCGGTCGTCGTCACGGGCGATCACCGCGAGCAGTGCGTGGGTGGGGGGAAGGACCTTCGACGCGCCCAGGCTGATCCGGCCGGTCATGCCGGTGACATGGAAACCGAGGCGTTCCACGGCGGCGGCGAAGAGGATGACGTGCTCGAAGCAGTAGCCGCCGCGCTCGCCGTGGACGAGTCGGGCCTCGATCGAGGGCAGGTCCAGCGGGAGGTGGCGGCCGAGGACCGCGTGGACGTTCTCGAAGGGGATGCCGGTGGTGTGGGCGCGCTGGAGGCCCCGGAGGACCGCCACAGTGGGCTCTCGCGGACCGTCGTACCCGATCCGCTCCAGGTAGGCGTCGAGATCGAGGAGATCGCCGGACCACCGGTCGGGCCGGTGGTCCGTGGGGCGGGGGCCGGGGCGGAGTTCCGAGGGGGCGGTGGTGTCGGCGTTCGGGGCCGGGAGGGCGGCGCCGGTGATGGTGGCGGGCCAGGTGTCCATGACCCCAGCCTCTTCCCTCGACCTAGCTTGAGGTCAAACCGGCGGGCGGCGTGGTGCTTCAGGTTCACCGGCCTGTCTTCGAGCCCGGTCCATGGGCCTGTGCCTGAGTCCGGCCCGTCGGCCTGTGCCTGAGTCCGGCCTACGTGCCCGTGCCTGAGTCCGGCCTACGGGCCCGGGCCCGAGCCCCGGCCCGCCGGCCTGTGCCCGAGCCCCGGCCCAGCGGCCGCCCGAGCCCGGTCCGGCCCACCGGTCAGGCTCAGGCACGGCTGCGACCTAGCCTGCGCTCGCCCGGGAGTGGAGGACCGCCAGTTCACGCCGCTCCGCGCCGCCGCCGTCGGAGAACCCGCCAGCTGCTCGCCCAGTAGGCCACGGACTGGCGGGTCTCCCCGTACCGGCGGATCTCCTCGTGCCCCGCGCGGTCACCCGTCGCCTCGACGGGACACGCACGATCACCGGTCCCCTCGCCTGGACACGAACGGACACCGCTCCCCTCGATCCGGATACGAGCGGCACGGCGGACACCGCTTGGCCGCACCCGCGCCGCGTGGCCCCCCAACCACGACCCCGCTACGGGCCCATGCCCCGGCCTGCGAGGCAGGAGACGCACGCGAGGCAGACGAAGCCGCTCACGCACCACCAGTCGCCGACACCCTCTCCGTCATCGCACCGTGGCTCGGACACGAGTCGCAGCGCACCTCGGTGATCCATCTGCGTGCCGGCTGGCGGACCACCCAGGCCGGAATCGCTGGCCCCCGGGCCAGGGGGGAGCACGTCAGAACTGCCGAATCGCGCCGCCGCCGCCCTACCGCACCGCGCCGGACCCGTCCCCCTCCCGCGCCGAGACCAGGTCGTCGGCGAGGGCGACGAGTGAGGTGCCGGCCAGGTGCGGAAGGCAGTGGCCGCGTATCTGGTCGACCTTCTCGCGCCAGCGCACCGGCAGGGTGCCGGCGCCGTGGAGAGCACCGGCGAGGGCGCCCACCATCGCGGGCATGCTGTCGCTCTGCTTGGCGACCATGCCGGCCAGCGGAAGCGCGGTGACCGGGTTCCCGCCGGTCGACAGGGTGATCGCGAAGGCGGAGGCGAGCGTCTCCGGGGCGACCGTGCCGAAGCTGTAAGAGGCGTTGGCCACCTGGTCGTTGAGATCCGCCACGAGATCCAGGGGAGTGGCGGACGCGGCGGCCAGGTCAAGGGCGCGCGTCACTTGGCGGGAGAGCCAGCTGTCGCGCGGGATCTGGGCGACCCCGACGGCCACCGCCTCGACGGCGTCCGCTCCGGACAGGGCCGCGGAGATACCGGCCGCCATCGCGGCCGCGGCCCACACACCGTCGTCGGCGTGGGTGATCTCCGCGAGACGGGTGGCCACCCGGGCCGCCTGGTCGCAGTGGCCGGCGTGACGGATGCCGACCGGTACCGCGCGGGCCACGGCGCCGTCGTCGTAGCAGGCCGGGTTGTCGTTCCCGGTGGCCGGGGGTGTGAGGCCCGCCTGGGCATTGACGATCGACGAGCGTTCGGCGATCCCCGACCACACCTCGTCGGCCCGGTCCACCACCTGCTGCCGCCAGCCGGTGAAGAGTTCCGCACTCGTCGCGTCGTAGGCGGCGCCGAGGAGGATGTGCGCGGCGACGACGGCGAACTCGGTGTCGTCGGTCCCGGCCAGTTCCAGCGGCTCGGGGCGGCCCAGGGTGAACGGCAGGGGGAAGCGCAGCACCTGGTGGGTGTCGGCCTCGGCGCCGAAGTGCCACAGCCACTGGCGGGGCTCGCCGAGGCGGGCGCCCCGGTGATAGAGGGCGGGCAGTCCGGCCGCGTCGCCGATCGCCAGGCCCAGCAGGGCGCCGCGGGCGCGATCGCGCGGGTCCGGGGCAACGGCGGCGGGTGCGGACATGGCGCGGGACCCTTCCTGGACGGCGTCCTGGACGGCGTCCTTGGCGGTGGGAGAAGTCATGAGCCGGCCTTCCTGGCGAGCAGCGTCGCGTGCAGCGTCCGGGCGAGATCGGCGAGGTCGGTGTCCGCCGTCGAGGCGATGCAGTGGCCCCGGACGACGTTGATCCGTTGACGCCACTGCTCGGGAACGGCCTGCGAACCATGGAGCGCGCCGGCCATGGACCCGGCCATCGCGGCGATGGTGTCGGCGTCGCGGCCGATGTTGGTGCCGCCGAGCACTGCGGGCACGTACTCGCCCCGGGCCGCGACGAATACGCCCATGGCCAGCGCCGTCGCCTCCGGTCCCACATCGGCGAACGGGTAGTGGAAGATCGAGATCCGCGCGTACAGCTCGTCCAGGGCGGCCGGCAGATCCTCGTTCGCGGAGCCGATGTCGACCGCGCGCCGGATGGTCCGCCCCGTCCAGGAGTCGGCGGGTGCGGCAGCGAGCGCGGCCTCCACGACGTCCTGCCAGGAGTCGGTGGTGAGTGCCGCCGCGACACCGGCGGCGATGACCTGGGCGCAGTAGATCCCGTCCTTGGCGTGGGAGACCTGGGCCTCGACGGCGGCCAGCTCGGCCGCCGCGACCGGATCGCCGGCGCAGAGGATGCCGACCGGCGCGATCCGCATCGCGGCCCCGTCGCTCCACATCTCGTGGTTGTCGCTCCCGGTGACAGGCGGCGCCAGCCCGGCGCGGAGGTTGTTGATCGCGGTCATCTCGCTGAACCCGCCGCCGTAGAAACCGCCCACCTGGTTGACCAGGTTGTCGGTCCAGGCGCCGCCCACCTGGGCCGGGGTCGGCTGCGCGTCATGGTCCAGCAGTGTCCGTGCCGTCAGCACGGTGTACTCGGTGTCGTCCGTACCGGCCGGGTCGTCGTCGACGAAGTCGGACACCCACCCGTACCGCTCGATGATCTGCGCCCTGGTGAGGCCCTCGGTCGGAGCCCCGAGCGCGTCACCCACCGCCTGTCCGATGAGCGCGCCGTACACGCGCTCGAACGATGAAATCACTGGCCTCTTCCTTGCTCAGCTTCCCGGAGGATCATGCAAGACGTTCTGTGCATGCAAGACGTTTTGCGCGCCAACTCAAACCGATGCCCGGCACGTCGTCAAGACTCAGCCATGAATTCGCTGGATCGTCTTGAGATTGGCAATTAATGCGCGGTTTACCTCTTGACAACAAGGGTGTGCGGGGTCGAATGTTTCGGCCACGAGACGCAAAACGTTTTGTAAGGAGTTCAGGGTGCCGCAGGTCGGGATGACAGAGGTCGCCGCTCGGGCCGGGGTTTCCGTCACGACGGTGTCCCATGTCCTGTCAGGGCGTCGGCCGGTCGCCGAGCGCACCAGGGCCCGTGTCCTCGCGGTGATCGAGGAGCTGGGGTATCAGCCCAACGCACTCGCCCAGGGACTGCGGACCCGCCGCACGATGACCGTCGGGCTGCTGGTCCCCGACCTGACCAACCCCTTCTATCCGATGGTCCTGCGCGGCATGGACGACGTCCTGGTGCCGGTCGGCTACCGCGTCGTGGCATGCAACACCGACGGGGTCCGCGAGCAGGAGGCGGCGTTCCTGCGGGACATGGCGGGGCGCAGCGTGGACGGGGCCGTGATCGCCGCCTTCCAGCTGCCCCGCAAGGACTTGCTGGACCATCGCAGGACCATGCCGGTGGTCCGGCTCGGCGGCGGCTACTTCGACGCCGATCTCGGCGACCTGGTCCGCAGCGATGACGAGGGCGGCATGGCCCAGGCCGTGCGCTATCTGCTCGAACAAGGGCGGCAGCGCGTCGCGTACATCGGCGGCCCCCGGCACACCGGTCCCAGCGATCTCCGCGAGACGGGCTACCGCCGGGCTCTGGCGGAGGTCGACCGGGTGGTCGACGAGGACCTGGTGCTCCGGGGCGGCTTCACCCGGGACGCGGGCCGGGAGGCGGCGGAGATCCTGCTGGCGAGGGAGGCGCGGCCGGATGCCATCGCCTGCGCCAACGACCTCATCGCGATCGGCGTCCTGGACGCCGCCCGCAAGCTCGGCCTTCGGGTACCGGAGGACCTTGCCGTCACCGGCTACGACGACATCGACGCCGCCTCCCTCGTCACCCCCGCGCTCACGACGGTGGTGAACCCGGCACGTGAGGTGGGACGCGCCTGCGGCGCGGCACTCCTGCGGCAGCTGACGGCGGAGCAAGCCGAACCCGCGCGGGAACTCGTCATCGCCAACGCCCTCGTCCGCCGGGAGTCGGCCTGAGAGCCCGGCCCCAGAGAACCCCTTGTACATGAACCGACAGGAGTAGTGAACGGTGCATCACGACCACCAGCCCCACGATCCGCGTGAACTGCTGCGCTGGGAGCTGGCACAGCGGCGGGAGAGCGGCTTCGCGCTCGGCGATCTCGCCGAAGCCGGGCGGCGAGCCGCCGACGGCGACGACCCGGCAGCGGCCCGCGGGATCCTCGACGAGCTGTACGCGACCAGCCGCGACGAGAGCTGGCCGTACGAGGAGCCCGAGAGCCTTGAGGCCATCCTCGCCACTCTCCCCGACGCCGCTCCGGTGACCACCGTCGGTGGCGCCGAGCTGAGTGACCGGATGCTCGGAGCCTGGCTCGGCCGCTGTGCCGGCTGCAACCTCGGCAAGCCGGTCGAGAGCGGTGACCACTGGACGGCCGGCCATCTGCGTACGTACCTCCAGCTGGCCGGCGCCTACCCGCTGCGCGACTACGTCCCCGTTCTCGACCCCATGCCCGAGGGCTTCGAGCTGCGTGAGTTCTGGCCCTACACCACCCGTGGCCGCATCACGGAGAGCGCCCGGGACGACGACATCGACTACACGATTCTCGGCCTGCACCTCATCGAGGAGTACGGACTGGGCTTCACCACCGCCGACGTGGCCAGGGAGTGGCTCGACCGGCTGCCGTACACACAGACGTTCACCGCCGAGCGGGTCGCCTACCGCAACCTCGCGATCGGGCACGACCCCGGCCGGGCAGGGAAGGTCGACAACCCCTACCGCGAGTGGATAGGCGCCCAGATCCGTGCGGACATCTTCGGCTACGTCCACCCGGGCGACCCGCGAGCGGCAGCCGAACTCGCCTATCGCGACGCGGCGCTCTCGCACTCGGCCAATGGTGTGTACGGGGAGATGTGGTCGGCCGCGCTCGTGGCCGCCGCGTTCACCGGCACCGCGCGCCAGGCCGTCGAGACGTCCCTGACCTGCATTCCGCCCCGCAGCCGCCTGGCCGAAGCCATCCGGTTCGTCCTCGACCGGCATACGGCCGGGGACACCTGGGAGGAGGCACGCGCGGCCATCGGGGAGCGCTACGGCCACTACTCCTGGGTCCACACGGTCAACAACGCGGCCCTCGTCACGGCCGGACTCCTGTGGGGGGACGGTGACTTCACCGCCACCATCGGGCTCACCGTGCAGGGCGGCTGGGACACCGACTCCAACGGCGCCACCGCCGGCAGCGTCGCGGGAATCGTCTGCGGCGCGCGAGGGATTCCGCCGCACTGGGTCGAGCCGTTCCACGACCTCACGCGCAGCGCGATCCGCGGCTTCGACCGCTCCCGTATCTCGGACCTCGCCGAGCGCACCGTACGACTGGTGACGAGCAGATGACTTTCCACCGGCCCCGCCCGTACCACAGCGGACACCAGAATTCGGAGGCTGCTTCCATGTCTGCCCACCTCTCACGCCGCCGGTTCTTGCAGCTCAGCGGCGCCGCCGCCCTCGGCGCGGCGGCTCTGACCGCCTGCGGATCGGGGAGCGGCGCCTCCGGTAGCCAGATCAACTTCTGGGGCGCGTTCGCGAGCAAGGACATCGAGAAGTACTTCCAGCAGCACTTCATCGACGCCTACAACAAGACCGCGACCGGTGCGGACGCCCTCCAGGTCCGCCTGACGGTCAAGCAGATCGACACCATCGACCGGCTCACCCAGACCGCCGTCGCCTCGGGCAGCGGCCCCGATCTCATCACCACCACCGGCCCGGCCCAGACCCTGAGCTACGTCAACAACGGCAACCTGCTGCCGCTGGACGCGTACGTGGACCAGCTCGGCTGGCAGGACGCCTTCCTGCCCTGGGCCCTGGACGCCGCTCGCGTGGACGGCAAGCTGTACTCGCTCCCCGCCAACCTCGAAACGCTGTCCATCTACTACAACCCGGCGACCCTCAGCGAGCACGGGTGGAAGCCGCCGACCACCCGTGCCGAGTTCGAGGACCTGTGCAAGGACGCGAAGGACAAGGGCATCGTGCCCGTCGGCGCGGGCAATGCCGAGTGGAAGCCGGCCACCGAGTGGCATGTGACCTGGGTGTGGAACACCTTCGCCGGGCCCCAGGCCCTCTACGAGGCACTCACCGGGAAGCGCAAGTGGTCCGACCCCGTCTTCGTCGACGCGATCGCCCTGCTCAAGAGCTGGTTCGACAAGGGCTGGTTCGGCGGCAGCACGGACCGCTACTTCACCAACAAGTTCACG
Organism: Streptomyces sp. NPDC056734; assembly: GCF_042790455.1. Lineage (NCBI taxonomy): Bacteria > Bacillati > Actinomycetota > Actinomycetes > Kitasatosporales > Streptomycetaceae > Streptomyces > Streptomyces sp. NPDC056734. The sequence continues at coordinate 33,835 of NZ_JBHTZD010000041.1, read as the reverse complement.
ACCATCTACGAGCAGCTGGCGGGCGGCGAGACGGCCCTGTTCTTCAATGGCTCGTGGACGTTCAGCGAGATCGGCCCGTACTTCGGCGAGGCGGCCGGCAATGACGCCACCTGGGACTGGGCGCCCCTGCCGTCCCTGAACAGCGGTGTGCCCGCGCAGGTGCAGCCCCTGTCGATCGGCACGGCCTACTCCATCAGCAAGGACTGCCAACACCCTGACCAGGCCGCCGACTGGCTCGACTACGTCCTCACCGACCCCGGCCGTCAGCTGGGCTACCTGTCCTCCACCGGCGTGGCACCCGCGCCCGTCACGATGCCCGAGAACGCCTTCCCCGCGGACATAGACCCCCGGGTGAAGCGGCAGTACCTCTCGCTCAGCCAGGCTCAGCACATCGGCTACACCACCTGGACCTTCTGGCCGCCCAAGTCGGACACCTACATCTACGAGCAGATGGAGAAGGTACTCACCGGCAACCTCAGCCCCAAGGACTACTGCGTCGGGCTCGATGAGCTGTTCCAGCAGGAGCTGAAGGCCGGCGAGCGGCCACCCGTGCCCGTCCCGAAGGGCGCGTGAGCCATGGCCGTCCTGCGCGCCGACCGCCCCAAGGCGTCACAGGTGCCGCCCAGCCCGGGTGCCCGCCGCTCCAAGGTGCGGCGCAATCTCATCGGGTTCGCCTTCATGACGCCGCTGCTCGTGGTGAACATCGTCGTGATCGCGGTGCCCGCGTCCCTCTCCGTCTGGTACTCCTTCACCGACTGGACCGGGCTGGGTCCCGCCAGTTTCGTCGGGCTCGACAACTACACCCGGCTGTTCGGTGACCCGGAGTTCCGCAGCGCGCTGTGGCACAACACCCTGTGGACGGCGTTCTTCCTCACCGTGCCCATGGCGATGGGCCTGTTCGGAGCGTTCCTCCTGACCCGCGTCACACGGTTCCAGATGCTGTTCCGGGTCGCCTACTTCATCCCCTACGTCGTCGCCACCGTCGTCTCCGGCTCCATCTGGGAGAGCCTCCTCGACCCCGACCAGGGCATCGGCAACGGCCTCGCCGGCCTCGGCATCCCCTGGCTCACCGACACCAACTTCCTCGGCGACCCCGACCTCGCCCTGGGCACCGTCGCCTTCGTCAACACCTGGCAGTGGTGGGGCTTCCTCGTCGTCATCTTCCTCGCCTCCATGCAGGCCGTGAACCCCTCGCTGTACGAAGCCGCCCGCCTCGACGGAGCCACCATGTGGCAGGAGTTCTGGCACATCACCCTGCCCGGCATCCGCCCCACCCTCATGTTCCTCGGCCTGATGACCGTCATCTGGTCATTCCTCATCTTCGACTACATCTACATCCTCACCCAGGGCGGCCCCGCCGGCTCCACCGACGTCCTGGGCACCCTCCTCTACCGCACCGCCTTCGCCAACCAGGAAGCCGGCTACGCCGCCTCCATCGGCGTCGTCATGGCCCTCATCAGCGTCATCGCCGTCTCCGGATTCCTGTGGCTGCGCCGCAAAGGCTGGGACATATGAGCCCCTCCAAGACCACCACGAAGTCCCTCCCGACCACCCCCCTCCGCCCGGCCACCGGCCGACGCCGCATGTCCCTGGGCCGCTACACCGTCTACGCCGTCCTGCTGCTCCTCGCGATGTTCGCCGTCGGCCCGATGCTCCTGTTCGCGTTCAACGCCCTCAAGAGCCGCTCCGCCCTCGCCGAGTCACCCCTGGGTGTGCCCACCAGCCCCCGCTGGCACAACTTCCTCGACGCCTGGCAGCAGGCCGGCATGGGCGTCGGCCTGCGCAACAGCCTCATCATCGTCACCGCCACCGCACTCGGCGTCTGCGTCATCGCCTGCACCGCCGCCTACGCGATGAGCCGCCTGCGCGTGGCGGGCTCCACCTTCTTCATCTACTACCTGCTGGTCACCACAGCCCTGCCGATCCAGCTGTTCCTGGTCCCGCTGTTCTACATGTGGACCAAGGCCGGCCTCTACGACAGCCTCCTCGGCCTGATCATCATCTACTGGGCCGTCTTCAGCCCCTTCGCCACCCTCCTCGTCCGCTCCTTCATGGTCGCCCTGCCCAAGGAGTACGAAGAGGCCGCCCGCCTCGACGGGGCGGGGGAATGGCGGGTGTTCTCCCGGGTGGTGCTGCCGATGGTGTGGCCGGGACTGCTGACCGCCGCCCTGGTCTCCGGACTCCAGGCGTACAACGAGTTCCTCCTCGCCGTCACCTTCATCCAGAGCACCGAAAAGATGCCCGTCTCCACCGCCTTCTTCGCCTTCAAATCCGGCTACACCCAGGACTACACCCTCATCAGCGCCGGCGGCCTCATCATGGTCATCCCCGTCCTCATCGCCTTCATCCTGCTCCAACGCCGCTTCATCGAGGGCTACACCTCCTCCGGCATGACCGGCTGAACCCATCCCACCTCCCTCCAGGAGATTCGTATGGCACGCTCCAGACGCACCCTCGCGCTGTCCGGAATGCTAGGGCTTGCCCTGGTACTTCCGTCAGCGTTGCCGGCCGGCGCCACCCAGGCGCGGGAGACCCGGCAGAGCACCGACTTCCAGAACCTCAACGGGTTCATGTGGTTCTACAACACGTACTTCGACTACAAGTTCAAGGACATCGAGAAGGACCTGGACGACCTCAAGCGCAGCGGGGTCCGGGTGCTCGGGTTCTTCAGCCCGTACAACGGCGACAAGAACACCTGTGACGGCTGCTCCCCGCTGGACTTCTACTCGGTGCCGCCGCAGAACGGCACGATGAAGGACTGGGAGAAGCTGGTCGACGCGGCCCACCGCAAGGGCATGAAGGTCGTCACCTACTTCGTCAACATCTACCTGGACGAGCGCTCCGAGTACTTCCAGAAGGCCGAGGAGCAGTACGCGGCGGGCGACCGCACCTCGCGCGAGGTCAGCTCCTTCCACTGGACGACCGACCCGACCGAGCCGCTGCCCGATCTGCGGATGGGCCCGCCCTGGGCGAGCACCTGGGAGTACAGCGAGACGGCCAAGGCTTACTACTGGAAGCTGTGGTTCGGCCCCGGATTCGACTACAACCTGGCGGGCAACACCGCCGAGGTCGCCCGGATCGAGAAATTCTGGCTGGACACCGGGATCGACGGGTTCATGTGGGACGTGGGGACGACGGACCCGCGCTGGAAGCCGTACGCGGTGGACATCCCCACCACCTACACCAGCAATGACAAGTGGCTCACCCATGAGCGGGCCAACGCCGCCACCGCCGAGGCCAACATCGACTTCGGCCTCACCTCCTGGTTCAACTACCAGGACTCCGACACCGTCAACGACTACTCCCGGATCGTAGACGGCACCATCGACCCCGACGGCCTGGAAGCCGCCCTGCACAACACGGACATCGCGCGGGAGGCCGGGGCCACGACGTACACCTGGAGCATCTGGGGCGACGACCCGGTCGCGAACCTCGAACCGCACATCTACCCCACGTACCCGAAGGACGACGTCATGCGCGTCCAGGAGGCGGCGCTGCTCGCCGGGTCCGGGATTCTCTACGGCGCGGGCATGTACGACCAGTACATCCGCTGGTCGCCGAAGCTGAAGTCGAACTGGGAGAAGGTCCTGCGGACCGTCAACGCCAACAAGGCACTGCTCCCGGCCGCGGACCGCACCCGGGTCCCCGTCGGGGACGACCCGCAGGCGTACGCCATGCGGCGCACGAGCGAGAACGGCAAGCAGACCGCCCTGCTGGTCTACAACTTCGACGACGCCCCGAAGAAGGTGACGGTGGACCTCAAGGGCACCGGCATCGACACCACCCAGACGCCGAAGGACCTCTACAACGGGGGCAAGGCGCCCGCCATCAAGGGCAACAAGTACACCGTCACCCTCCCGGCCTACGGCTTCACCATCCTCGACGTGAAGTCCCGCTAGCGGCCGGAATCTCCCGGACTCGGTCATGGGGCGGAGCGGTGCGCACCACCGCTCCGCCCCCCGGACGTACCGATCGACCAACCGGGGAACGGCCGCGACTGCCGCTCACAGTCAGTCTCCCGCGCCGGAAGGAGACACCGACACCGCCGGGCCACCTCGGCTGGAGGCGTACGTGAAGCGCGCTCGCGGCTCTCAAGAAGGCCGCCGAGACCCGGTGGGGGGGCCTCGCGCTTCTCCCGTGTGAGGTCATGAGCGCGGACGTGAACAGCCACCCGTCGCATCGGGAAGCGGCCCTGCCGAGGGCGGGCGTCGAGTGCCCGGCTCCGATGAGCGGGACCCGCTGCGCGGGCGTCGGCTTCATGGAGACATCGTGTAACTGGTAGAACTCACCGTCGTAGTCGACGTGCTCGCCGGACCACAGAGGCTGGAGCACGTCCAGCATCCTCGAACCCCTCGCCGGGGCAATCGAGTTCGTCGCCGACGGCGACGAACTCGCCCCGGGGGTCAGCGTGGTGTCGCTACCGGGTCACACTCCCGGAGACATCGGGGTCACCGTGCGGACCCGGCCGGCGACTCAGCCGAGTCGGTGATTATCGTCGGTGACGTCCTGCATTCGACCGCACAGATCAGCGACCCCGACCTGTCGTTCGCGACAGACATTGACCGCGCCCAGGCCCGTACCAGCCGAGATCACGTCCTGACCCGGTCGGCCACCGTCATCGCCGCCGGTCTCACAGGTACCGTGTTCGGCGGAAGGGCCCCGGCAGCCCCGGGACCGGTCGAGGCTACCCAGGGCTCTGAGAGTCTGGTCCGTCGTCGATTCGTACGGTGATGCCGGACGGGTGGGTCACATTCCCGTAGTGGACGGCCTGGTCAGCCGCGGTCATGGCGATCGCGTGGGGCAGGTCCTCGCCGGTGCCGAGGTTGCGGGCGTAGAACGGGTGGGCTCCGCTGGCGAGCTGTAGGCGCAGCCGATGGGCCGGTGCCAGACGATGGGCGACGGGTCCCAGGTCCAAGGTGATGTGCAGCGGTGTGCTCGGATCGGTCAGCTTGTGCGTGCTGAGGCGTCGCAGGGTCTGGGCGATGGCCAGGGAGCGGCCGTCGGGGTGCACATCGGTGATGCGGGCGTAGAAGTCCGTGTGAGGTGTCGACGAGGTGACCCATAGATCGGCGGTCACCGGACCGATGAGAGTCACCGGCCTCTCGAACTCATCGCTGGTGTAGGTCAGTACGTCCGCACGTGCCTCCAGTTCGCGGTTGTCGGTCTGGGTCAGAGTGTCGACGGGGGCGAAGCTGGACAGGGCAACGGCCGGCGTCGGGTCCGCGGGGTCGTAGGTGTACCGGTCGGTGCGTCGCTCGGGTGAGTCCGTCGGCCGGGGTCGCTCCAGTGTGCCGCCGGGGCCGAGGTACCAGCGTTGGGTCTTGGAGCCAGGGGCGGGCCAGGTGGGGAGTTCTCGCCAGCCGACGTCGGGGTTGATGTGGACGGACACGGGTGCCGTCGCGGTGCCGACGTGATCGGTGGTGTGGCGCAGATGGCGCTCGAACCACGAGAGGGTTTCGAGGTTGCTGCGGACCGGGTCGATGTGGTGGCTCCACGGCCCGGCCACGATCCGGTCGCACCGGCGGCGCGCGTGCAACCGGAGGAAGTCCGCCCACAGGTAGGGACGGTGGTAGTCGTTCCATCCGTCGATCAGCAAGGTGGGAGGGAGCCCGTCCTCGGACAACAGGTGGCTGAAGTCGAGAGGTGCCCAGTGCGGGCTGGCTCCGCCGAAGCGCAAGCGCTCCTGGTAGAAGGGGAGTTCCTGAGCGCAGTAGAGCTGGTCGGCGGCTGGCAGCGGCAGGGCGAGGAACGCCGAGTCGTCGACCCCGGGGCCTTCTCCGGGCGGGTCGGCCTCGGGTGTGGCCTGGGCCGCCGCCCAGGGGAGCGCCAGGTCGAGTCCGAAGGAGCCGCCCGGATACCAGGCGGAGGTCCGGTCCGCGCTGTAGGCGCTCACGGCGAGCGCACGCAGCCCCGCGGGTCGGGTGGCGGCCGTGGCGTAGGCGGTGAAGCCCATGTAGCTGGTTCCGAAGAGTCCGAGGTTGCCGTCGTACCAAGGCTGCTGTGCGATCCATGCCGCAGCCGCACCCCCGTCGGACTCCTCGTGGAAGTAGGAGGAGGGGCCGCGGGTGTCCTGAAGGACGCAGTGGTATCCGTGCGAGGCGAAGTAGATGCCCTGGTGGCTGAACCCGCCTCGGCCGTAGGCGGTGCGCATCAGCAGCACCGGGCCCTGCCGGTCGTCGGCCGGATGGAACACATCGGCGTCGAGCGGATCGCCGTCACCGGAAGGGATACGGGCGCTCTGCCGGGTAACCCCGTACGGGCCGAGGGTGCCGCAGGTCGTGGCAGCGGCGCCCAGTTCCTCCGGGCTGACAGCCTTGAGGCTGATGGACATGCGATCTCCGCCTGTGAGGGAACGCCCGGAGGGTGCCCGGTGGTAGGTCGGCCAGGGCCAACCGTAGCACCGGGCAGTTCTATAAGGGTATGGTTGAACGCTAATAGCGTTCATGTGGTGGGAGGGTGGGCGGATGCGGTCTACGCAACCGGCGGTACGGAGGGTCGAGCAGCGGGGATTGTGGTTCGAGGAGTTCGATCTGGACTGTGTGTACTCCCACCGTCCCGGTCGGACCCTCACCGAGGCGGACAACGTCCTGTTCACGACCATGACCATGAACACCCAGTCACTCCATCTGGACGCGGCTTGGAGCGAGGGGCAGCCCTTCGGACAGCGGCTGGTCAACAGCATGTTCACCCTTGCCACGCTCGTCGGGCTGTCGGTCGCGCAACTGACCGAGGGCACCATCAGCGCCAATCTGAGCCTTGAACGGGTCGCCTTTCCCAGGCCGGTCTTTCACGGCGATACGCTCTACGCCGAGACCCGAGTGCTCGACAAACGCCTTTCCCGGTCGCGGCCGGGCGAAGGTGTGGTGCGTTTCGCGCACACCGGCCGCAATCAGCACGGTGACGTGGTGGTGGAAGCGGCACGCGTGACGTTGGTGCGGCAGCGTCCCCAGGAGCAGGGATGATCGCCGACATGTTCGCCCGGGGCCCGGCATGGCTGTTCTGTCCGGCCGATCGGCCCGACCGCTACGCCAAGGCGGCGGTCGCCGCCGACGTCGTCATCCTCGACCTCGAAGACGGCGTTTCCGCCTCCCGGCGCGCATACGCCCGCAACTGCCTCCGGGAGGCCGTCGGCAGCCTCGACCCTGCCACCACTGTGCTGCGCATCAGCCCCGTCGGCACGGCCGAACACGACAGAGATCTCGAACTTCTCGCCGACCTGCCCGTGCGGGTGGTGATGCTGGCCAAGGCCGAACATCCCCACCAACTCGACCCACTGCGCGCCCGGCAGGTGATCGCACTGTGCGAGACACCGACAGGCATCCTGAACGCTGCCGCGATCGCGCGGCACGCGACCTGTGCGGGACTGATGTGGGGCACGGAGGACCTCATCGTGGGGATCGGCGGAACCTCCAGCAGGCATGGGGACGGCCGCTATCGCGATGTGGCCGTGCACGCACGTTCCAGCGTGCTCCTGGCCGCTGCGGCGGCCGGCAAACCCGCGCTCGACTCCGTGGTTCTCGACATCTCCGATACCGCCGGTCTGACGGAGGAGGCCACTGACGCGGCGGCCTGCGGATTCGCTGGAAAGGCATGCGTCCACCCGCACCAGGTGCCACTCGTGCGCACAGCCTTCCGTCCCGAAGCCGGCCAGCGAGAATGGGCGAGTGCCGTGCTGGAAGCGGCGGAACGCGAAGGCACCGGAGGCGGCGCCTTCGCCTTCCGCGGGCAGATGGTGGACGAACCCGTGCTGCGCCGCGCCCGTGGCATCCTCTCCCGCGCACATGCCGACCGGCCCGGCCAATACCCTGGCCACGAACAGGGCACGGCTGGTGGAAGACGCCACCAGAGGGTCCTGGCGTCGAGAACAGAGGGGCTGGACCACGTGGGCGAACAGCAGCCGACAGCAAAACGCGAGCGCAGTCCCATGCGAGCCCTGACCCGGGTGCTCGCGGCCCTCGCCGAGATGGACGAGCCCTCCGTCGGCATGCGCGAACTCGCGCGACGCCTCGATACACCGCCCAGTTCCCTTCAGCGCACCCTGGAAGCCGCCTTCGAGACGAGCCTCGTTGCCCTCGCAGCCCCCGGACAGTGGGAACTGGGCTGGGAGTTCCACCGACTCGCCGCGCTGGCCCAGCGCAAGCAGCCATTTCGCGCCGCCACCGAAATCCTCGAAGAGCTGCGCGACGCCACCGGTGAGACCGCGCTGCTCACCGTCTACGATCCCTACCGCAAGACCCGGATGTTCGTGGCCGCCGCCGAATCCCACCACGCCGTACGCTTCGTGCCGGACCTCTTCTCGTGGATGCCCGCCCACGCGGGCGCCAGCGCCCTGGCGATTCTCGCCTTCCGCCCCGAAGACGAGCGCCGGGCCCTGTACGCCGACGGACTGACGGCACTGACGAAGACGACCGCCACCAGCGCCGAGGATCTGGAAGCCCGTCTGGCCAAGATCCGACAGGACGGCTACGCCTTCAGCTACGACGAGGTCAACCTCGCGGCTGCCGGGGTAGCAGCTCCCGTGCGCCTCACCGAGGTCACCAGCAGCGTCGCTGTCATCGCTCCTCGCCAGCGGCTGGACGAGGTGCCTGATGCCGAGCTGGCCGGATTGACAGTCCGAGCCGCCCGCCGCCTCACCCAGCGCCTGGGTGACGCCGGCGCCGCGCTCGCGGCCACCATCACGCCTTGACCCCCCCCGTCCTGGGACACGCCGCGCCGGGCGCTCCTCCGCTTGGTGCCAAGTGAAGCAGCGGACGGAGTGACCTCGCGAAGGGCACGTCTGGTCAAGCCACGGAGAGCGTTCGCTCAGCGGGTGGGGGACTAGTCAGTCACGTCATCAGCGCGTACGCTTATCGCGTGAAGGTTAACGCTTGTGGCGGAGAAGTTCACCTTGCTGGCTTCTCCCCTCGAAGTGAACCCCCGTCACCGCGACTGCCGGGTGCGCCCGAGCGGCAACTCTTCCTTCGATCTCGACCCAGCACCCCGTTCGCCAGCCGAACTGCGATAGGACCAACATGACCGGGCCGTTGGCGGGGCTCCGCATTCTCGACATCACCTCGGTGATCATGGGCCCCTATGCCACATCGATCCTCGGAGATCTCGGGGCTGATGTGGTCAAGCTGGAAACAGCGGAGGGCGACGTCGGGCGCGGCCTCGGCCCGTCCCGCAACGATGGCATGAGCGCCCTGGCGCTCACCCTGCACCGCAACAAGTCGAGCGTCGTCATCGACCCCAAGCTCCCCGAAGGCCGAGAGCGATTGGGTGAACTCCTTCGGGAGTGCGACGCGGTGGTGACAAACCTGCGTCCGGCATCCAGGGAACGGCTGGGGTTGACCTATGAACAGGTGAGCAAGCTCAACCCTTCGATCGTCCTGTGCACGGCCCAGGCGTTCGGCTCGAACTCCGCCCTGCGCGACGCACCCGCCTATGACGACACCGTCCAGGCGGCCTCAGGGCTGTGCGACATCTATCGGCGGGCCGACGGAGAACCACGGTTCGCGCCCTATGTGGTCGCTGACAAGGTTTGCGGGCTCACCATGGTCTACTCTCTGCTGGCCGCGATGCTGCACAGGGAGAAGACGGGCGAAGGCCAGTGGGTCGATGTTCCGATGGTGGACACGATGCTGTCGTTCAACCTCGTCGAACATCTGGCAGGGCACACCTTTGTCCCCCCGGAATCCCCCTTGGGCTGGGCCCGCACACTGGTGCCGGAGCGTCGACCGCACCGGGCAAAGGACGGCTGGATCTGCATCATGCCGTACTCCGACCGCAACTGGCGGGACTTCTTCGTCCTTGTGGGACGAGAGGAACTGATCGGGGACGAGCGGTTCGGGACGAACGGCGCACGGCACAACCACGCCGGCGAACTCCAGCAGCTTCTGGCGCACTGTGTTTCTTCCCGCACGGTCGCAGAGTGGAAGGAGTCCTGCGAGCGGCACGAGATCCCCGTGCAGGAAGTGCTCGACCTGGACCGACTTGATACCCCCTATCTCGCCGAGCGTGGATTCCTGCGGCGGAGAATCCACCCCTCCGAAGGGGCGTACGTGACGGTCCGGTTTCCAGTGGACTTCTCTTTGACCCCCGTGGCGGAACCACGACCGGCCCCCCGCCTAGGTGAACATGACACCAGAACCTGGACAGGAGAAGAAGAATGACCGCAGTGGTCCGTCGGTTCGCATCCATCGAGTCGTATTCCCCGCCCCACCACCTCCGAACAACCAACCGGCGAATCTTCGGTCCGGACGACGGCGTGGGAGATCTCGTCCTGGTTCACGGCACGCTCGACCCCGGCGGACGTGCCGACCCCCACTATCACGAACACTGCGATCAGCTGATCTTCGTCATCGCCGGGAGCTGCCGAGTACGCGCGGGGGAGGCCGACGAAGTGCTCAACGCCAACGACACCGCCTTCCTTCCACGCCAACTCCCGCATGTCGTTGATGTTGTGGGCGACGTACCACTCGAACTGCTCATCACCTATCTGCCGGCACTGAGGCATGGCGACACCCATCCGCTGGAGGCCAGCGCAATGGGAATGCCCAAGGACTGACCCGGCGCTGTTCTTCGGGTCCTGCCCCACTCGCTGCCCGCCGGGCGACCCCGGATACCTCGCTCATGGCTGCGGTCAACTCTGCGACACGCCATAATCTTGGTCTCCCGGTGGCCGAGGAAGGCGAGGCGCGGTGTCGTATGACGGTGGGGCGCGGGTGCAGGACATCACTCCGGCGGCCTGGAAACGAGTGGACGAGGATGTGCGGGCCAACGCCGTGGCGCTGATCGCGCTGGGGGACGGGCGGCACGTACTCGCTTCGGGCGGCGACGACGGCACCGCCCATGTGTGGAACACCCACGGCGGTCAGATCGTGCGGAGCGTGCACGGGCACAGTGAGTGGGTGTTGTCGGTGGCGTTGACGGTGCTCATGGGTGGGGCCGTCCTCCTGGCCACCGGTGGGAAGGACGGCCTCGCCTCGGTCTGGGGCGCGAGGACCGGCACCGCGATGCAGACGCTGACCGGGCATGGCCGCGCGGTCAACTCCGTTGCCTGGGCCGGCCCATCGGGCCGGTCGGCGCCGTGGCTGGTGACCGGAGGTGACGATGCGACCGTGCGGGTCTGGGACGCGGAGACCGGGGCGGCGGAGCATGTCTTCTCGGTCGGGACCCCGAGCGTTGATCTGGTTACGTCGGTCGCCGCGGCAGTGTCACCCGCCGGTGAAGTGCATCTCGTCGCAGCCAGCGACGACTCCGACGTGACCACCGTACACATCTGGAACGCGACGACGGGCACGAAGGCACACACCCTGCCCCTCGCACGCGGCGGACTCGGGTTGGTCATGCCGTCGGTCGCGGCGGTGGCCCTGCCGGACGGTTCATTGCGCGTCGCCGCCATCTCCGGCGCGGCCCTGCACATCTGGGACGGCCGTACCGGCCGCATGGTACGCACCCTGTCCGCGGCCGACGGCGCCGGAGGGGACGTGGCCCTGGCATGGGTGCCCGACGGGCGGGTGTTCGTCGCCGCCTCGCGTGGCGAGGAGACTCGGATCTGGGACGCCGACACCGGCGTCCTGCACGCCACGCTCGGCCACGGCGGTGGCTACACCTGCTCCGTCGACATGGTGGCGCTGTCCGATGGCACGCTGCTGCTGGCCATCGCGCGGGACGGGGACACGCCGGCTCGTCTGTGGCACGTCGACCTGTCCTGACGCCTGGCACGACTCCCCAGGAGAGGAAGCGAAGTGAGGGACGTACAGGGGTCCGGAACGGGGTTCAGGGCCAGCCGAGTTCGGTGAAGGGCCGGCCCGCCCGGATTCCTTCGATCGCCGAGCGGGTGTACGGCACGATCGGCTCGGGCAGCGCGTCCAGCGGCCACCAGTCCCAGCTGACACACCGGTCCGGTTCACGGACCACCGCCTCCCCCTCCCAGGCGCGGGCCCGGAAGACGAGCTGCACACGCGGCAGGCCGCCGGACCGGTCGGGGCAGTGCACGACATGGACGAGGTCGAGGTCTTCGGGCCGGATGCCTAGACCCGCCTCCTCCCACGCCTCGCGCACCATCGCGTCGGTCGCGGACTCCTGCTCGCAATGCCCGGCCAGAAAATGATGGACGGACCCGGCGAACGACGAGTCCGGGTGACGCAGCCCCAGCAGCACCCGCCCGTCCCGCTCCAGATGGAGATGGACACCCACGATGTGCGGCCGGGTCAGGTTCACCGGGGCCGTCGCCACAGCGACGACGGCCCGCGCCGACGGGAGGGGCTGCCGGACCTGGTGAAGGTCGATGACGCGCTGGGTCCATGGGCACATCGTCAGATACGCGATGGTGGCCGCGTCGAACCACCGGTACATGATCCCCTCGGTCACCGGCAGAGCATCGGCGTCACCGTCCCAGGCGCCGAGATAGACCTGGATGCTTCCCTTGCGCCCGTCCGGCCCGAGAGAGTCGACGACGGTGAAGGGCGCCAGATCCGGAATGGTCAGCCCGGTTTCCTCCAGCAGCTCGCGCTCGGCGGCCCGCCGAGCGGGCTCCCCGGCCTTCCGGCCGCCTCCCGGGATGCTCCATGTACCCGGGTCACAGATGTGTGGTTTGTTCGCGTCGCGGAGGTGGAGCAAGTACTGGCCGGCCGGGTTGACCAGCAGCACCGCGGTTCCTTGTGGCTCGGAGGGATCGGGCATGAGGACCGCCTTTTCGTCGGGGGACAGCACGGTAGGCACGGCGAGGCCATCGCGACCTGGGCAGGCGTGATCCGCGGGTGGAGAATGGCGGACTATGGTGGGGCGATGGCGGACACCGCGCTCGCGGGGAGGTTCACGGACTCGTCCCAGAGACAGCGCCGTATCCGCCGATGATGGGCCGCCCGGGCTCACTGGCCGGTTCCTTCCGGAGTCGTCGGCCCACGGCGGGGGGCATCGGCGACTCCGGGTCACGCCTCCTCCGGCGTCCTGGTCGGAGCCTCGTGGTACCCGGCCGCCTGAAGGGCGAACATCTCCGCGTACTCGCCCTGCTTGTCTATGAGTTCCTGGTGCGAGCCGGACTCGGTGATCTTCCCGCCGTCGAAGACGTAGATGCGGTCGCACTCGACGACGGAGGCGAGGCGGTGGGAGATGAGGACGGTGATCTGGCCGGGTCGGCGGGCGCCGCGCAGAACGGCTTGGTAGACGGCGTGCTCGGCCTTCGGGTCCATGCTCGCGGTCGGCTCGTCCAGGAGGAGGACAGGCGCCTGTTTGTAGAGGCCGCGGGCGACCGCCACTTTGGCCCATTGCCCGGCGGACAGTTCCTGTCCGCCCGCGAACCGCTTGGACAGCAGGGCCCGCCAGGTCGCGGGGAGGCCCGCGATGACGGTGTCGGCACCGGAGGCCACGGCTGCCGCATGGGCCTCCTCGGGGACGGACTCGGTCAACGACCCCCGGGAAACAGTGATGTTCGCCAGCGCGGTGAAGGGATAGTGCACCGGATCCTGGAGCACCATCGCCACGCGCTGCTGGAGCGAGAGGGGGTCGAGGGTCCGAGCGTCGGCACCGTTCCAGGACACGATGCCGGCCGTCGGGTCGTACAGGCCCGCGATCAGCTTGGAGCAGGTGGACTTGCCGCTGCCGTTGATGCCGACGAACGCCACGGTCTCCCCGGCCCTGACCCTGAGACTGATGCCGTCGAGTGCGGGGGTGGACTTGTCCGGATAGGTGAAGGAGACATCGTCGAGACGGATCTCCTTCACCACCTCGGGAGCCGGGGCACCGCCCGAGCGGGGCAACAGGCCCCGGCAGCGGGCCTGCACCGCCAGCAGGTCCCCGACCCACAGGGCGTGCTCGTAGACCATGTGTGCCGTGGTGACGAACGAGGTCAGGGAGCGGTGGCTCGACTGGATCGCCAGTACGGCCCCGGCGCCGACGGCGAGGGGAATCCAGCCGGCGATCAGCATCGCGCACAGCGCCGCGTAGGTGATGCCGGTGCCCAGGCCACCGGCCGCCCGTCCGGCGAGGTGGGTCCGCGCCGCGCGGACACCGAGCCGGGTGTCCTCCACGGCGATCCTCTCGGTGAGCCGCCGGTGCTCGGCGAGCAGCGCCCCCTGGGTGGTGTTGGAGCGGATCTCGGCGGCGGAGTCCTGGTCGAGGAGGATCCAGCTGAACGTCCTGACACGGCGTTGGAGAGCGTTCCACCGCATGTACGAGTGGAAGCGCTCCCTCGCCGCGCGGACGGCGGCGGCGCCGACCGGCAGCACGGACAACGGCAGCATGACGATCAGAAGCGGATGGAGCACGGTGAGGACGGCCGCGGTGGCGACGAGGTCGAGGAGGGCGGCGGCCAGAGCGACGATCTGGCCGACGACCTGCCGCGCGAAGTACAGGCCCCGGTCCGAGGCCCGGTGGATGTCGTCGTGCCAGTTCGCGTCGTCGACCGCTTCGAGCCGTACGTGCGCGACCAGCCGGTAGAACTCCACTTCCAGGGCGGTGCGGATCTTCGGCGTGAGACGGGCCTCGGCGGTGGAGACCGCGGCCGCCAGAGCGGCCCGCAGTGACAGCAGCACCACGACCAGGGCCAGTTCGGGCAGCGCGGAGCGGATCTTGTCCGGAGTCGGCCCGGACGCGAACAGCGTATGCAGGACAGCGACCGAGGCCACCAGACCGAAGGCGTTCATCGCCGCGGACGCCAACTGGAGTACGGCGACCGCGACGGTGCCCCGCCGGTCCGCCCGCCACGCCAGCGCCCCGACCTGCCGCACGATCTGCGGCAGCCGGGCGAGGATCTCCCGCACGCTCGCCTTCGCCGACGCCCCGTCATGGACCGCCCAGTACGCCGTCTCCAGCCCGCCGGTGATGTCGTCGCCGTCGTCGGGCCCGGCCTGCACCCGCGCCGGGGGAAGCTCCAGCCCGGGTGCCGTACGGGCCGGTGGGACGCGCCCCCTTCCGGTGCGGGCGGTCCCGCTCGTCGCCTCGGTCATCCGTGCCTCCCCATCGACGGCTGCGGGCGCCGGGCCGCCCGGCGTCTCACGCCGGACCCGATCTCGATGGGCGGAGCCGCGGTGCGGGTCGTCAACGTCATGTGCGCTCTCCTTGTCTGTGCGCCGGGGCGCAGTGGGACCGTCATCGGCCCGGTGGTCACTGGCCGGGTGCTCACTCGCTGGGCGAGGGGCGGAGCGATGTCGGCCGCTGGTGTCGCGGTATCCGGGACAACGAGACGGCGGGCCGTCTCGAACACACATCTTTCAGTCGCGCCGGGAACCGCATGAAGAAGCGAATTCCAGAGGCTGTAGCGGCCATCGACCCGTTCCGGACGGGGGATGGTCTCCGCGTACGCGGTGGCCGAATCGCCGGGGCCGATAGCCCTGTGGCGGGTGGGGTCTACCGCGCTTGTGAATTCGACTCCCTTACGGCTGATGCAGGCGTCGAGAAATAGTTCTCCCGGTGGCGCATTGGTTTTGCTGTGGTGGATGTTTCTGGTGACGGTGAATGCGATAGTACTTTTCGGTGGCGGACAGTGCTCGCGCCAGGACGCCTATTGGCAAAATTCTGAACTCTGCCAGCCGGTCCCTCCGGGCGAGCAGGACATGATCAGCGCAGGCCCTGGTTCCCGCGACCCATTGACCGAACAATAGTGCGGGAGGTAATTCATTTGAGTGGTGGGCGAGCCCGGTCAATAGCCATGGTCCCTTCGGTCGCCCGCCGCCTGCGTTTCGCCAATCTCCCAGCCCTTCGCCTCCCTCGCTCCACGGAGCGAGGCTTTTTCCTTGAGGGAGAACCGCCGGGCGACAGTTGCGGATGAGGCATCCACGAAATGTATTTGAAAAGTGAGCTGTTGACGGAGAACTTTTCATCATGTGACCGTTGCTCGGAACAGCCCACCCAAGAAGGGGATTTCCATGGAGAACAACGAGACCCGCGAGGACTCCGCCACCGTACTCGACGAGCTGGAGAGCCTTGAGGTCGTCGAGGCATCGGAGCTTGAGGAGGGCGCCGCCTTCCACGCGTTCCGCTTCGCCATCTGACCTACGTCGGACGGGTCGGCCGACGGCCTCCTCGGGGCGCCGTCGGCCGGGCACACCTCATGCCTCACGGAGGCGAACATGACGCAACCCTCCAGGACCGACGTGCACATGGTCTTCCCCGGGGTCACGGAAGCCAGGCTGTTCCCCTACCTCAGTCTGCCCATGCTCGTCTCCTACCTGCGCGATCACGGTGTCACGGCGACGCAGACCGACCTGAACATCACGCTCACCCACCGGCTGCTGCGACCCGACGCCCTGCGGGAGCACCTCGCCGACAACGACTTCGACCGCACCCTCCTCTCGTTCGCCGTCGAGCAGCATGAACTGCTGTGGCGCACGGTCGTGGAGAAAGCGGACACCGGCCTGCCGTTCGACGTCGGATTCCGGCTGGTCAGCAATCTGATGGACGTCATGCTCGGAAAGACGGCGCTCACCCCGCCGCTGACGAGCCTGTCCGGAGCGCTGACCTCGGCCGCCGCGCCCGCGAACGACGTCGCCACCCGGTACCACGACCAGCTCGCCCAGACCGTCGTCGCCGATACGGCGGCCAGGGTGCTCGGCATCTCGGTCGCGTTCCCCAGCCAGCTCGTGCCCGCGTTCCGGCTCGCCCGAATCGCCAAGCGGGTCGCGCCGGACACGACGGTGGTGCTCGGCGGACAGCAGCTGATGCTGCGCGGAGCCGCACTGGCCGCGCAGCCGGGCACCTTCGAGTACGTCGACGCCCTCGCGACCGGCCAGGGTGAACCCGTACTGCTGGACCTGGGCAAGGGCACTCCGCTGCACAGCGTGCCGGGGCTGCTCACCGCCGAAGGCCCCACCGGCGGCGCGATCCCCCACCATCTGTCGCGCAACCCCCCGCCCGAGTTCGACGGGCTGCCGTTCACCTCCTACCTGAGCCCGGCGCCGCAGCTTCCGCTGATCTCCTGCGTCGGGTGCTACTGGGGCCGCTGCACCTTCTGCTCGTACGGCAACCGCAGCCGCAAGGGCGCGTACCAGCAGCTCACCCAGCAGGAGCTGGCCGACCATGTCGAGGCGACCCTGTGCACCACCGGGTCGTCGTTCGTCGCGTTCGTCGACGAGAACTGCAATCTGCGGCTCGTGCTGGGCGCGGTGGAGCTGGTCAGGGCGCGCGGACACGCGTTCACCTGGTCGACCCGCAACCGGCTGGAGCCGCTGCTCACCGACCGCTCCTTCGTGCACCGGATGTACGCGGCGGGATGCCGGCTGATGAGCGTCGGATACGAGACCAACGCGCAGCGGCTGCTGGACGCCGTGGACAAAGGGGTGCGGGCCGACCAGTACGAGGAGATCGTCGCCCTCCTCGACGAGGCGGGCATCGTGCTGCGGCTCAGCGTGATGGGCGGACTGCCGGACGAGACCGAGCGGGAGGCCAGGGAGAGCCGCGAGTTCCTCATCCGCAACGCGCACCGGCTCGGCATCGACGCGGCCCAGATGATGATCGCCGAACCGACCGCGCTGCTCGTCGAGCAGGCCGAGCACCAAGGGGGACTGACCGTGCTGGGAGCGGAAGCCGGCCTCCAGTCGAATCAGGGCTTCAGCTATCTGTCCGGACGGCACGGGCACATCATCGAGTACGCGGGTGCGTCACGGGAGGAGCGGGCGGCCTGGCTGCGTGAGACGGTACGAACCGTCCTGCCAGGGAAGAACGACGAGAAGCACCCCCGGTGGAAGCAGAGGTCGGCGACGGCGACCGCGGCCCGGCTGGCCCTGCACCCCTGGGTCGTACAGATCGAGGACACGCTCATCGACCTGCGGTGGCGGCTGCGCTACCGGGTGAGGCGGGAGCACATGACAGTGGAGCCGCCGGGACTGGTGGCCCGTTCGGAGCTGGGCCGACGCATGCTGGGCCTGTTCGAGGAGGCCGGACTTGGCAACTCGTGAACCGACGCGCACCCGACGGGGGCTCGGCGTCGGCATGGACCTTCCCTGGGGAGCCCCCATCGGGTTCGACCCGGCGGACCCCGGGCCGAACAGCAGGGTCCGGGCCTTCCTCGCCCGGCACGCCGCCGAGTACGCGTACTTCGTGTTCGCCTTCCAGCCGCGCGGTCCGGTCCCGCTCCAGGCGAGCCGCTACCTGGAGCCGTACCGGCGGCTGGTGGAACAGCTGCCGCGGGACATGCCGATCGGCCTGCACCAGACGATGCTGAACCTCGGCACGGTGGAGACGTACGACCGCGAGCCGATCTACGAGTTCACGAACGAACTCCACCGGCATTTCGACTTCGCCTGGGTCGTCGAGGACCTCGGAATGTGGTCCCTCGGCGGAATTCCGATGCCCTACCCCCTGCCGCCCTACCTGATCGCGGAGAACGTGCCGAACGTGGCCGCGAACATGGCCGAGGCGAACGAGCGGCTCGCTCCGCGACTGCGCGTGGAGTTCCCCGGCTTCACCGACGGCGTCACCGTGGCGGTCGGCGACATCGACGCGTACGAATTCTTCCGCCGGGTCGCCGTGGCCGGCGGCGTCGAGGTGACACTCGACGTGGGACACCTGCTGAGCTGGCGATGGTGGCGCGGCGAACGGGGAGCCGGTCTCTACGGCGACCTGCATCTGCTGCCGCTGGAGCAGTGCCGGGAACTGCACCTGTCCGGCTCGGCGATCAGCCGGGGGCGGTTCCTCGATCTGCACCACGGCGTCCTCCTCGAAGAGCAACTGGTGCTGACGGAACTCCTGTTGGAACGGTGTCCGAACCTCGAAGCGGTGACGTACGAGGACCCCAACTACGACCGCGACGGCGTGCTGGTGCCCAAGAGCACCGACGGCCTCCTCAGGCTCCGGGAGATGGTGGATCAGTGGGCACGCCCGAACTGACCCTGCTGAACGACGCGTTCAAGCACCGGCTGACCTATCCGCGCTCCCGCGGCCGGCGGGGAGCGACCGAGGTTGCGGAGGGCCCGTACGGGACGCCGCCGGCGCTGCGTGATGTCGACGCCGAGCAGGTGGCGCGGGTCGCGCACGAACTCACCCAGGGCATCGCGATCGGCGCCATCGGCGGGATGCCGCTGCGGACCCTGTTCGCCGGCAGCATCGCCGCACTCTACGGCGACCGGCACAATGCGGCCCAGTGGGCCGTCGCCGAGTTCCTGCGCACCGGGCACCGCACCGGCGTGGACATGCTGGGGCTGCGGGCGGGTGTATCGGTCATCGAGGGGTTCGGCCGGTTCCTGCTGGAGCGCGGGGAGCAAGTGGCGTTAGTACAGGGTGAGTTACTGGCCGGACTGCTGAAGACGCTGGCCCGTCATCCCGAGCCGGGGTTCCTCGTCGGCCACCCCTTCGTCTGGCGCACCGGACCGGGCGCGTGGGCCGGCTACACCTCCGCGGAGGGGCTGCTCGCGTCGCCGGACGTGCCGCCCGGCCGGGCGATCGCCCATGTGGCCTGCCGGGGCAGGTACTTCAGTGGTGCGCTCGGCGCCACACTGCTCTCGGGTCTGCTCGCCGACGTGTCGCCCAGGCCCGCCTGGGTGAGCGCACAGCCCGACGCCACTTCGGCCCTGCGCGGAAAGGGACTGCTGCCGTGATCGCACTGCACGAGGAGCACGGCGAGGCCGTGGCGACCTGGGCACGGCAGGGCTACCGCGACGAGAAGGTCGTCTGCTTCGACCGGCACCTGGACCTCAAGCCGCTGCCCACGGGCGCGACGGCACGACTCCTCGGGCTGGACGGCGGGCCCGATGCGCTGGCCGAGGAGAACCGCAAGCTGCCCATCCGGGAGGCGGCCGGCAGCTACGGCCTGGACGACTTCTACGCGGCGGGCGCGGTACTCGGCCAGGTGGCCGAGATGACCTGGGTACGAGCCACCGACGAACCCGACTCGCCCACCACCCGGCAGCGTCTGCTGACCGCCCTGAGCGTGATCGTGGCCGAGCCCGACGCACTGGAGCACACCTCCTTCGGCGGCGACGGCTCGCTGCGGTCGCGCACCTGCGGCCTGGAGCTGACCGTGCACACACCCCGCACGTTCGCCCGGTCCCGCCCGGACCCGCGCAGCCGGGTCGACATCGACCTGGACTGGTTCGCCGACATCCACACCGGATCCGACCACCAACCGGCCGAACTGCTCGACCTGTTGCGGGAACACGGCCTCGACCGCAACGTGGACTCGATGACCTTCTCCGTCCGCAGCGGCTTCCTGCCCGAGTCATGCCGGGGACTGGCCGCCGAACTGGCGAACAAGCTGGGCCGCACGACCGACCGGCGCGAGCGCGACGCGGTCGCGCTGCCCACAGCCACCTTCGCCGCGCTGCGCGGTCAGCGGGGCCCGGACGACCTCGCTCTGCACGAGCGGGAACTGGCCCCGCTGGGCCCCATCGGCACCGTACTCCTCGGGCTGCTGAGGCTGCGGGCGCACGGCGACCTCGACGGGGCGGCGCAGGCGTGGCAGGACGCCGACGACGCGGGCTGCCGGTCGTCATGGCTGGCCTACGGGATCGCCCTCGCGCACTACGGGGCCGGCGCTCACGGGGCGGCGCTGCGGTGGTTCACCCGGGCCACCGGCGCACAGGCCGACACCATCGAGGTCCGGTCCCGGTTCATGACGGCCCTGTGCTTGCTCCGGACCGGTGACATCGACGCCGCGCACGCCGCGCTGCTCGACTTCTCGACGGAGTATCCGCTGCACCTCCGCGCGGCCACCCTGGCGGCCGAGACCGGCGCCCGGATCGGCGCACCGCAGCCACCGTGGCTCGTGGAGCGGACGCGCGCCCATCACCTTCTGATCCATGGGAGTGGCCGACGATGACCACGAAGCCGACAGCGGGCCCCGGCATGCCGGTCAGGCGGCCGCTGGAGGTCCTCGACGCCGGATTCTTCACGGACCACTGGCGCAGAAAGCCCGTGGTGTTCCGCGGCGCGGCCGGTTCGTTCCTCCGGCAGCGGCCCACCCGTACCGAGGTCAAGGCACTGACCTCGGGCACGGGCGAGGTGAAGACCGACGGACGGACGATCTGGTTCCTGGAGTCGCTGACGGACACGGTGTCCGGCGTCGCCGGAATGTGCGCCGACGCGCGGGCCGCCTTCGAGTGGGACGACGTGTGGTGCGACGTGTTCCTCACCGAGGGAAGCTCGTCGATCGGCGCGCACATCGACGACAGCGACAACTTCACCGTCCAACTGGAGGGCACCAAACGGTGGCGGCTCGGCTCCCCTGACACCCTGTCCGTACGGCAGCGACGACTGCGGCTGCTCGGCGAGCCGGACGCGGGTGACTCACACATCACCGACGACTGCGCGGAGTTCACGCTTCAGCCGGGGGACGTCCTGTACATCCCCCTGCTGTGGCGGCACTGGGGCGTGTCCCACGGCGACAGCCTGAGCATCAGCCTGGTGGTCAACTCGCGCTCGGTGTGGCACGCCCTGCACGGGGTGCTGACCGACGAGTTGCGCCGCGACGCCCGCTGGTGGGATCCCGTGGAGATCGGCCCGGGCACGGGCCCACGACGCAGAGCACAGCTCGACGGCGCGCTCACCGCACTCGACATGAGCGAAGCGATCGGACGGACACGGAAGAGGGCAGTCAGAGAAGTGGCCGAGCACACCGGGACGAAGACGGCCGAACGGCTGTACGTGGACATGGAGTGGGTACGGGGGTTCATCGGGTCGGCGCCGCAACCGCCGCGGTCGGATCTCGTACTGCCGGGACCCGCGACCGAGGCGCTGAACTCACTGCTGGCCCGCAAGAACCTCAAGGACCTGCTGAAGCTGGTGGTCACCAGGTTCGGGCAGACGACCGCAACGGCCGAGCGCGAGCTGTACCGGGCCACGCTCGACGCGTTGACGGCGCAGGACGCGGCAACGCTGGAGCGGGTCCTCACCGGACCGGACGTCACCTCGTGGATCGCCGTCGCCAAACTCGGTCCCGCCGAGCTGCCGGTGCGGCGCAGGGAGGACACGCTGGCACATCAGCTCGCGTTCTTCCTGCTGCCCGAACTCGCCGGCCGGGCCGATCGGCTCGTACCGGCCTTACGGGTCGACGCCGACCGCACGGGCGGGCTCGCCCTTCCCCGTCTCGGACTGGCCGCGTCCACGGTGTCCGCGAGCGGCTCCTGGCAGGTGACCGTCGGACCGGACGGGCCCCGTCTGGATGCCGGAGACGGCAGGGACGTGCCGCCCTCGCGGAAGCTGGAGCGGATCGCGGATGGGCCCGTCGTCGTCGAGCACCCGTCGGCGTGGCTCGACGAGCACCTGCCGCCGACCGAGGTGCTTCCCACGGCCGCGCCCGCCGACGTGGAGCGATTCCGGCGCGACTTCGGCGACGCGGCGGACCTGCTGCGGGAGGTGTGGCCGCAGGTCTGGGACGAGATCGTCGCGTGTGTGGAGCGGCTCGTGCCCATGCCGTTCGCCGGGCTGAGGCCGCACAACTACAGCGTGCACGCGTTTCGCGGGCTGATCGTCAGCAGTCCGCGGCCGGCCGTCATGGCCGCCCAGACCCTGGTGCACGAGACCGGTCACCATCGGATGAGCACCATCATCGACCTGCTGCCCCTGTGCACGAACCCCACCGACCGCGCGATCAGCCCGGTCGTCAACGCCGACCGCCCGCTCACCGCCGTGTTCCACGGCTGCTACTCGTTCGCCCGTGAGGTGCAGCTCACCAGGATGCTGATCGAGCGGGGAATCCCGAGCGTGCCCGCCACGGACATGGGCCGCTATCTGGCGGAGCGGGCCACGATCGTCAGGGCGGCGTGGGAAGTACTGCGCGACCGCGCCGATCTCCTCCCCGCGGGCGAGGCGATCATGACCGAGGTGTCCGAGATCCTCGACAGGACCGGCTGCTGATGCCGATCGTCCGCAACGGACCGTTCGCTCATGCCGGGTACCGCTGGCTCTGGTCGGGGCAGGTGGTCAGCATCATCGGCGATCAGCTGTTTCCGATGGCCGTGGTGAGCATCGCGCTCGGCCGCGCCGAACCCGTCCTCTCCCTCGGTGTGGTGTTCGGGGCCCGGTTCCTGGCGCTGGCGCTCCTCATCGTGGTCGGCGGAGTACTGGCCGACCGGATGGACAAGCTCCGGCTGATGATCAGCAGCGACGTGATCAGGATGGCCGCGGTGCTGCTGCTGATCGGGATCGGACCGGCCGCACCGATCTGGGTGCTGGCCGCGATCACCTTCCTGATGGGTGCGGGCGAGTCGCTGTTCCAGCCGTCGTACGACGCGGTCGTGCCCTCCACCGTGCCCGCGGACCAACTGGAGAAGGCCAACGCGGCGACCAACATGCTCAAGAACATCGGCCAGGTGGTCGGACCCGGCGGGGCCGGCCTGATGGTCGCCTGGGTCGGACCCACCCCCGCACTGTGGCTGGACGCGGGCACGTTCGCCGTCTCGACGTGCACCCTGCTGGTGGTGCGCAGAAAACTGCCCCTGGGCTCGACCCGCACCGAGCACGACGGCGGCTCGATGCTCGCCGACGCCGCGGCCGGCATCAGGGTCGTCCTGAAGATGCGCTGGCTGATGGCGCTGGAGGCGATGGCCGTCGTACATGTGCTGCTCGCGGTGGGCCCGTGGTTCGTCCTGGTCCCCGTCATCGCGCAGGACCGGCTGAACGGCCCCGTCGGCTACGGCTTCGTACTGTCCGCGTTCGCGCTCGGCGGGATCGGCGGGGCGGCGCTCGCCGGCTGGGCGCAGAAGCACTTCCAGCGTCTCGGGCTGTGGGCGCTCGGCGGGCTCGGCTTCTTCGGGGTGGCCTGCCTGGCGTTCCTGGTGACCACCTCGACTCCGGTGCTGGCCCTGCTGTTCGCCGTCGCCGGCGCGGGCACACAGTTCTTCGACGTGGTGAAGACGACGGCGATCCAGGTACATGTGCCGCGCAACCTGCTGGGCAGGGTGTTCGCCCTCGACTTCTTCGCGTCGTTCGTGACCATGCCCGCCGGTCAGATGCTGGCGGGACTGTTCATCGCGGGCGCGAGCCAGGCGGTGACCGCGATGGCGGTCGCGGGAGTGATCGTCATCGCGACCACGCTGCTGCCGCTGCTGGTGCCCGGGGTGGCCACGTTCGGCGGGAAGCGGGAGCCGGTCGAGCCCGTGGAGGCGAAAGCATGAACGCGCCGACGGCAACCGTCGAGTCGATCGCCGTGGACCTCGCCGCACTCTGCGCGGGCCTGCCGGACCTGGACATCCGGGTGGAGCGCGACGGCGAGGGCCACTGGGGCGCCCTGCTGCACCTCGACCGATTCGTGCAGTGGGGCGTACGCGCGCCGACAGCGGCGGGCCTGACGTCGGCGCTGCGATCCGAGGGACTGGCGTCCCTGCGCACGGACCTGGAGGCACGGCGGACCGGGCGCCCCTTGCCCGGACGGATCGCGGGACCGGTGGTCATGGAGCCGATGCTGGCCGCGGTCGCCCTCCACGAGTGCGTCGGTCACACCAGTGAGGCCGACAACTTCGCCGAGTACGGCGGCCGCCTCGGGATGTCACTGGGCGACAGATGGACCGATCTCCCCCTGACCGTGATCGACGACCCCACTCTGCCCGGCCACTGCGGCTCCTACGACACCGACGACGAAGGCACGGCCGCCGAGCCCGTCACCCTCGTCGAGGACGGACGGTGGACCGGGCTGCTGACCAGCGGACGGTACGGCTCCCGCAGCAACGGCCACGGCAGGGGCGCGGGAGATCCCGTGCCGCGCATGGGCGTCCTCGTCGCCTCCGGAGGCACCGCCACCGCGTCGGACCTGATCGGCTCGGTACCCGACGGGTTCTTCCTCGGCGCCCTCCGCGAGGGCGGCTCCGTACGGGAATTCGTCCTGCTCAAACCCGCCTGGGCACGCCGCATCCGGCACGGCCGCCTCACCGACGAGATCTACACCGACCTCGTGCTGCGCGGACGCAAGACCCAGTTCATGCGCAGACTGCGCGGCATCGCCTCGGACGTGACCGTCGCGGACCCCTACCACCGTTGCGAGAAGTACGGCCGGGGGGTGCCGGTCTCGCTGGGGGCGCCGCACTTGATGTTCGAGGGGCTTTGGCTTTATCCGGATGGGAAGTGACAGTGTCTTGCTGGGGGCGTGGGTTACGGGGAGTTCCTCACCGAGTACGGGCGTGGCTGGCCGTTGTTCGTCCGGGGTGGGGTGGGCTGCTGACTCTGTCGGTGGGTGCGGGTGAGATGGCTGGCTGGGGAAGGCGGTGTTGTTCTGACTGTCGTCGAATCAATCTGCACCTGCTCCACATGGCCCTTCCTCCCCGGCTGGAGCGCAGCTCAACGCGCAGCGGCGTCGGCGAGGATCGCTTGAAGTCGTGCCCGGCATTCCGCCACGAAGGCGGGGAAGGTGTGCCAGTAGTAGGAGATCCCGCTGACTCCCACCGCGATCGCCCAGGCGCGGGCGCGAGCCCAGGTCACATCGTCGAGGTGCAAGGCGTCCCAGTAGGTCCGGCGTGCCTGTGGCGGCAGGTCCCAGAGCGTGGAGTGCTCCGCGTCGGGAAAGCCGACCGAGAGTCCACCGAAGTCGATCACCGCGTGGAACTTGCCTTCCCGGACCAAGAGGTTGGTCGGCTTGAGGTCGCCATGGAGCCACACCTGAGGTCCAGAGGGCTCGGGCAGCGCGAGTGCCGCTCGCCACAACTGCTCCAGGGCGTCGACGTCCAGCTCGGAACCCACGATGGTTCGGCAGTCATCGAGACACCTGCTGACCCACTGGTCGCAGGGACCCAGGCTGCCTCCGCGATACCAGCTGAGGCTGTCTCTGCGAGTCGCCCCCATGAGGTCGATGCAGTGCAGCTCCCTCACGACCGCCGCCAGGTCGGCTCCGAAGGCGGCCCAGTCCCGGACGGTGCCCGGGCCGGCCTCGTCACCGTCGATCCAGCGGTAGACCGACCAGACCAGTGGGAAGGCGTCGGTGGGCGTCCCAGCGTGGACGGGCTCGGGAATCGGACAAGAAAGGAGGGGCGCCAGGCGAGGGAGCCATTCCTGCTCCTTCCGTACGGCCTGTCCGTTGCCGACGGTTCGTGGAAGGCGCACGAGCAGGTCATCGCCCAGCCGATACATGGTGTTGTCCGTGCCTGCGCCTGCGGGCGACAACGGTAGGGCGGCCCACTCCGGGCGCTGTGCCTTCAGCAGTGATCGGACGAGCGTCTCGTCGACTGGGATCTCATTCTCGTGAAGCGTCACGTCGGGAGTCTCGACGCTGGTCGGGACGGGAAGCCAGTGATTATTCGTCAGCCTTGATCGTGACCTCGAAGATTTCGGGTTGCTGACGCCAGGAGGCGTACGGGGAAGGGGCGAAGCCGGGTCATGCCCGCCCGCGCGGCGCATCACCCGCCAGCAGTCCCACCAAGCGGCCTCCTACACCGGATTCGACGTCGAGGTCGCCCGGTACGTGGCCGAGGAACTCGGCTACATCACCGTTCAGTTCAAGGAGGCCGCCTTCGCCCAGCGTGAGACGATGCTCCAGAGCGACGAGGTGAAGCTGGTCCTCGGTGCGTACGCCATCACCGAGGACCGGGCCAAGAAGATCTCCTTCGCGGGGCCGTACTTCGTCGGGGGCCAGGATCTGCTGGTCCGCGCCGACACCACCGACATCACCGGGCCCGAGGGCCTCCAGGACAAGAAGCTGTGCTCGGTGACCGGCTCGGTGTCGGCCAAGTCCATCAAGGACGACCACTCCGCGGGGGTCCGGCTCCAGGAGTACGACACCTGCTCCAAGTGTGTCGAGGCCCTCAACACGGGCAGCGTCGACGCTCACTGATGGGCGGGGAGCATCGCCTCGATGAGATGCGGGCCCGGTTCGGCGAGTGCCTTGGTGAACTGCTCGGCGAGTTCGGCGGCGGTCCCTACGCGGACCGCCGGTACGCCCATGCCGTCGGCGATGGCCACGAAGTCGAGGTCGGGCCGGGTGAGGTCCAGGAGCAGGTTCGCTCTGGCGCCGCCCGCCACCGCGCCCACCTGCCCGAGTTCCATGCGCAGTGCGGCGTAGGAGGAGTTGTTGAGCAGGACGGTCGTCACGTTCAGGTGCTCGCGGGCCTGTGTCCACAGCGCGGAGATGGTGTACATCGCGCTGCCGTCCGCCTCCAGGCAGATCACCGGACGATCGGGGCACGCGATCGCCGCGCCGGTGGCCACCGGCAGCCCCTGGCCGATCGAGCCTCCGGTGATCGGCAGCAGATCGTGCGGCGCGGCTCCCGCGGTCGCTGCCGGGAGGGTGAACATTCCCGCGGTCATCGACTCATCGGAGATGATCGCGTCCTGCGGCAGCAGTGCGCCGATCACCTTCACCCAGTTCTCCACGGTCAGTTCGCCCGTGGGCAGTTCGCCCGTGGGCAGTTCGGGCCGTGCGGCGGGGGCCGGTACGGGCTCCGCGCCGGGCGCGACCAGATCCGCGAGGCGCCGCAGCGCGTCCAGGACGTCCACGCCCTCGTCCTCCGCCAGCGTGTGCACGCTCGTCCCCGCCGGAACCAGGTCGCTCGCGGCCCCGGGATAGGCGAAGAAGGTCACCGGAGACCGCGCCCCGGCGAGCAGCAGCCGCCTCGCTCCCCGGAGCTGGGCGGACGCCGCCTCGCCCCGGTAGGCGAGCCGTTCG
The DNA here is from genome assembly GCF_042790455.1 of Streptomyces sp. NPDC056734. Taxonomy (NCBI): domain Bacteria; kingdom Bacillati; phylum Actinomycetota; class Actinomycetes; order Kitasatosporales; family Streptomycetaceae; genus Streptomyces; species Streptomyces sp. NPDC056734. Next base: position 6,333 of record NZ_JBHTZD010000041.1, on the reverse strand, counting down.
ACGGCGGGCACTCCGGCCCCGCGCCTGATCCGGGCCGGAAAGGGCTCGGCGAGCAGGGCGCACCCGGTGGCCCGGGCGATCCGGCTCGCGGCGTTCAGCCCGTCCTCGGACAGCGCGGCGCCGCCGAGGAGCAGGGTGACCGGGTCGCCCGCGCGCAGCAGACCGGCCAGGGACGCGATGACCGGGCCGGGGACCGCGGCCTGCGGATCGGGCAGCCGGGGCCCGGAGGGCAGGCCCCCCGCCGACCACGAGACGTCGGCGGGCAGGATCAAGGTGACCGGTCCCGGTCGGGCACCGATCGAGGCGGCCACCGCCTCCGCCGCGTCCAGGCCGACATCGGCGCCGCGCTCGCTGCGCCGCACCCAGCCGGAGACGGCACCGGCGAGGGCGTCGATGTCCGACTCCAGCGGGGCGTCGTACCGCTTGTGGTAGGTCGCGTGGTCGCCCACCACGTTCACCACGGGTGTGTGCGCCCGGCGGGCGTTGTGCAGATTCGCCAGGCCGTTGCTCAGCCCCGGGCCGAGGTGCAGCAAGGTCACGGCCGGTTTCCCGGCCATCCGGCCATAGCCGTCCGCGGCGCCGGTGACCACGCCCTCGAACAGTCCGAGCACGCCCCGCATCTCGGGTACGGAATCCAGCGCGGCGACGAAGTGCATCTCCGAGGTGCCCGGGTTGGCGAAGCAGACGTCCACACCGCTGTCGACGAGTGTGCGTATGAGCGCGTGGGCGCCATTCTCCGCCATGATCGGCTCTCCATTTCAGCTGGACTCGCAGTCGCGGACACCTTGAGCGGGCCCGCGATCGCACTGGAATTCCGTCAACGTATCGGGGGGCCTGGACCTCCTCATCGATCTCGGTCCAGGGAATGGACCGTCGTTTCCGGGAACCGCTGGATTCTCCGAAGAGATCCTGGACGCGTCCCTGAGGCCCTGCTTAAGCTCGCGGCCACCCCCCCCGGGCATCGTCCTCGATCTTTCAATTGACAAGGAAGTCAACTGTGGATGCCAGAGAGATCATTGACAGATCGCCGATGTCGGCGTTCCAAATGCGTGTGGTGGCCATTTGTCTGCTGGTGAACATGGCCGACGGTTACGACGTGCTCATCATGTCCTTCACTTCGATCGGCGTCTCGGACGAATGGGGGCTCAACGCGAGCCGGCTCGGGCTGCTGCTCAGCGCCGGCCTCGTCGGCATGGCGATCGGTTCGCTGTTCATCGCCCCGCTGGCCGACCGGGTCGGGCGCAGACGGCTGACGATCGGCTGTGTGGTGCTCACCGCCGTCGGGCTGCTGCTGTCGGCGGTGGCCGCCAACGACGTCCAGCTCGGCCTCTACCGCGTGCTCACCGGCGTGGGTATCGGCGGCATGATGGCCAGCATCAATGTCATCGTCGCCGAGTTCTGCCCGGCCCGGCGCCGCTCGACGGCGATCGGCGTCTACGCCGCCGGCTACCCGATCGGCGGCACGGTCGGCGGCGCCATCGGTGCCGTGCTCATCGCGAACTACGGCTGGCGCTCCGCGTTCGTGTTCGGCGCCGTACTGACCGCGGCGCTGGCCGTCCTGGTGTACCTCTGGGTCCCGGAGTCCCTCGAATTCCTCACCGCCCGCCGGAAAGCGGATGCGCTCACGAGGGTGAACGACATCATGCGCCGGATGGGTCACGACGAGCTGACCGCCCTGCCGCCCGTCGCGGTCCGGGAGCAGGCAGCGCCCCGCGACCTGCTGCGGGGCGCGACCGCGTGGCGCACCACCGCGCTGTGCCTGGGATTCGGCCTGATCACCGCCGGGTTCTACTTCGTCAACACCTGGACGCCGAAGCTGCTGCTGGAGAGCGGGCTGTCCGCGTCGCAGGGCCTCAGCGGCGCGGTGCTCATCAGCCTCGGCGGCATCGTCGGCTGCGCCGCCTTCAGCCTCATCGCCGTCCGGGTCAAGACGGTGCCGCTCACCATGGGCTTCGTGGTGGCGTCCGCGGTCATGCTCGCGGTGTTCGCCGTCTCCGTCGGAAATCTGGTCCCCGCGTTCATCGCCGCCGCCTTCCTGGGCTTCACCCTGACCGGCGCGGTCGCCGGCTTCTACGCCATCGTGCCGGTCCAGTACCCGCCCTCCATCCGGGCCACCGCGATCGGCCTGGTGATCGGCGTGGGGCGCATCGGCTCGATCGTGGCTCCGCTGGTGGTCGGCGCCCTGGTCGACGGCGGCTGGCAGGGGTCCGACCTGTATCTCCTGTTCACCGTCCCCGTCCTCGTGGCCGCCCTCGCCCTCACCGCTATTCGCACCAATCCCGTCGGATTTCCCAGCGGTGCCGCACCGGCACTGAAGAAGGAGGCCGCGTAATCGGCACCCACCGCGGTGCCGCCTGGCCGATCCGCCTGCTGGCCGATCCGCCTGAGGGCGGGCCGGGAATTCCGGGAATTCGAGGAATTTCATTTGGGGGTGAAGTGTGGACCGGGGACGCCGTTAATGCCTTTCGGTAGTTTCTCCTGTGTGAGTTCTCGTGTGCGAGATCTCGTGTGTTCCCAGGTGTTTCCGTCGGAGCACGGGCTCGGGGAAAGCGGGGAGCACCTTCCCCGAGCCCGCGGTGATTCGGCCGGTCCGGCGTCCGGCCACCGGCCGTGCCTCGTCCGCCGGTCACTCCTCGCGCTGCGGAACCTCGATCAGCCGGGGCTCCGTCGCACTCATGCCCACCTTCACCAACTCGGTCAGCTCGTCCAGCGACTCGACGCGCTGGGCCGCCACGCCGTACCCCTCGGCGATCTTGACGATGTCCACGTCGGGGACGTCGAGATACGAGCCCTCCGGGACGCCGAGCAGTCGGGAGAAGCCGCTCAGTGCCCCGTAGCGCCGGTTGTTGGCGACGATGAAGGTCACCGGCACCCGGTAGCGGGCCGCGGTCCACAGTGCCGAGGTCGTGTACTGCATGGCGCCGTCCCCGATCAGCGCCAGCACCGGACGGTCGGGGCGGGCGAGCCGCAGGCCGATGGCGGCGGGCATGCCCCACCCCAGTCCACCGGCCGCGGGGAAGAAGCGGGACTGTGGATGGGTCGTCATGAGCCGGTCGATACTGCCTGTCCCGGAGGTCCATTCGAAGCTGATCACGGCGTCGTCGGTCTTGCCGCGATCGATCGCGTCGGCGATCGCCTCGGCGGTGAACGCGGGACCGGAGGTGTCGGCCACAGGCAGCGCCTGCGCCTCGGGCCGCGGCCGGGTACTGACCGGGACGGTCGCGACGAGCCGTGCCAGGGCGGCGGCCGGGTCGCCGATCACGACGTGTCCGAAGGGGGCGCGCGCGGCTTCGTCGGGATCGTCGGTCACCCCGTGCACCGCCACCCCGGCGGGGAGGAAGTCGTCCTTGCTGGGGGCGTGGTAGCGGAAGAGCGGCGCGCCGAACACGAGGATCAGGTCATGGCCGTCCAGTGCCTTGGCCAAGTCACCTGCGGCGGAGGGGAGTTGGCCCCAGTAGTAGGGGTGCGTGGTCGGGAAGGGCGCCCGGGGCGCGCTGGGGGCGTTCCACACCGGTAGCCGTGAGCGCTGCGCGAACGCGATCGCGGCGGGGTAGCCGATCGGTGTGTCCACGCCGGGGCCCAGCACGAGGACGGGGGCGGACGCCTCGGCGAGGGCCTGGACCAGCGGCTCCAGCGCCGAGTCAGGGGCGACGGGGTGCCCGTGGACCGAGCGGTCCAGGAGCTGGCGCTGTGTGGCGGCGTCGGCGGGCCGGTCCCAGTCGTCCAGCGGAACGGAGAGATAGACCGGGCCCGCCGGCGCGCTCTGGGCGAGCAGCAGCGCCTTCGACGCCAGCAGCGGAGCGTCCTCGGGCCGCAACGGCTCCCCGGACCACTTCACCAGCGGATCGCACAGCTTCGTCGCGTCGACGTTGGTCAGCAGCGCGTTGACCGGGTGGTAGCGACGGGACTGCTGCCCGGCGGTGATCAGCAAAGGCGTGTGACTGCTCGCGGTGTTGGTGAGACAGCCCATGGCGTTGCCCGTGCCGGAGGCCGCGTGGAGATTGACGAAACCGACCGTGCCGGAGGCCTGGGCGTAGCCGTCGGCCATGGCGATCGCCGCGCCTTCCTGAAGAGCCAGGTAGTACGGCAGCTCGTCGGGGAGATGGCGCAGGAAGGGCAGCTCGTTGGAGCCCGGATTGCCGAAGACCGCGCCCACCCGGTGCTTGAGCAGGACTTCGCAGAACGCCTCACCGACCGTTGCCATGGTTCCTCGTCTCTCACCGGGAGTCCGGTGCCTTGCGTCTCCGGTGGCGGGACGACTTACGTGCACGCCACACCTTCCAATCCCTGGAACACTAGGTCACCTATAAACTAGAGGTCAATATGGCTTATCGGTCCTGCCCGCCCTGGCGTCCGGGAGGCTCCTTGCCCGGTCGCGTGCTCGGACTTCGCAGCTGGTGGCGGGGGCGACATGGGACGCATCGCCCGCGCGGTCCATGGACTTACCTTGACTCTAGGTCTCTAGAGGATTAGGTTGCGGATATGAGTGTGGATGCCGGGGCCAGGAAGTTCGCCCGTGAGAGGGTCTCGGACCTGATCTATGAGGACCTGCGTGACCGGATCCTGAGCGGCGCTCTTCCCCACGGCGCGAGACTGCCCGCGGAGCGGGACCTGGCCGCCGAGTACGGCGTGAGCGGGCAGACGGTCCGCGAATCGATCCGGGCGCTCACGGCCATGGGCCTGGTGTCCTCGAAGCAGGGGCGTGGCGCCTTTGTGACGGCCCGCAGCGACAGTCTGACGGCGTTCTCCCTGGCCTCCGTCATCCAGCTGGACAAGCTGGGGGTGGCCGATGTCCTCGGTGTCCTCGGCGCGCTGCTGACCCACGCGACGGCGCTCGGCGTCACCCGCGCCTCGGACGAGGACCTCGCCCAGCTCCGCGAGAGCGCGGAGAACATGCTCGTACCCAGCCCGGAGAAGTCCGCGGAGAACCTGAGCGTCTTCCTGCGCCGGCTGGCCGCGGTCGGTCACAACCCGCTGCTGGCCGTGCTGTGCGGGTTCCTGATCGATGTTCAGGTACGTCTCGCGCTGGAACTGGGCACCAAGAGGCCCACCGCGTGGAAGAAGGCGGCCGGTGCGCTCCAGGACGACCGAATGGCCCTCGTGGCGGCCCTGGAGGCCCGTGACGCGGAACGGGCGGTCATGTGCCTGGAGACGTACTCCGACCGGATGCGCGAGCTGATCGACACGGCGTCACAGTCGAAGCGGTTCCGGCTCACCGACACCGATTTCGCCCGGCTCGTCTCCCAGCTGTCGGCGGATCAGAAGAAGCTGCTCGACTGAGCCGGACCGCCGGTCACCGCGACACCCGTCACCACCGCCGGTGGCCGGTCGCGGGAAGGCCGGCGACCGGTTCGCACCGGAGGTGACCGGTCCATGCAGACACCCCACAGCGAATCGGTGCTCTCCCGGACCGTGCGGATCATCGAGGCGTTCAGCCCCGATGACCCGGCCCTGACCGTGTCCGAGATCGCCCGGCGGGCGGACCTGCATGTGGCGACCGCCTCCCGGCTCGTCGGTGAACTGGTGGCGCACGGGCTGCTGAGCCGGGACACCGACCGCAAGGTGCGCCTGGGCGTACGGCTGTGGGAACTCGTCACCCGCGCGTCCCCGGCCCTCTCCCTGCGCAACACCGCCCTGCCTTTCATGGAGGGCGTGCACGACGTCGTGGGCCACCACGTCCAGCTCGGTGTGCTGGACGGCGAGGAAGTGCTGTTCCTGGAGCGGCTCACCGCTCCCGGCGCCGTCATCAACTACACCCGGGTCGCCGGACGGCTGCCTTTGCACGCCTCCTCCAGCGGACTGGTCCTGCTCGCGCACAGCACCCCGGACCTCAAGGAACGCGTCCTCGCCAGGCCGCTCACCGGCTACACCCCGGGCACCCCGGCCACCCCCGCCAGGCTGCGGTCCCTCCTCGCGGACGTACGGCTCAGGGGGTACGCGTACTGCCCCGGCTTCGTCCATGAGGAGGCACTGGGCATAGCGGCGCCCGTCCGCGCGGCGAAGGGCGGTGTCGTGGCCGCGCTGTCCGTGATCGTCCCCAACGACGAGACGGGCCGCACGGTCGTCCCCGTCGTGCAGACAGCGGCTCGCGGCCTGTCCCGCGCCCTGGGTGGCTGACCATGAAGGCACCGAGGGCGACGCGAAGGCCGGGAGAGAGTGACGTCCGGGCAAACGCAAAGTGTCCTCCGGATGTCGGTCGGGCTGGGAGGGATCGCCGGAAGCGGCGGGAAATCCCTCTCGTTGAGTGAGAAGCCCGTCGCGCCCCACCCCCACCCCCACGCATCCTTCCTGCATTCCTCAGACGGGAGGCGACATCGTGGTCGCAGACAATCG
>NZ_JBHTZD010000040.1:0-53917 GCF_042790455.1 Streptomyces sp. NPDC056734 | reverse complement strand
CCTGCCGCCTGCCGCCTGCCGCCTGCCGCCTGCCGCCTGCCGCCTGCCGCCTGCCCCGTGCCCTCCGCCCCGCCCTTCCCGTTCCGATCGGAGTGTCCCCTCGACATGATCAAGGTCCTGCTGGCGGACGATCAGCGCCTGGTGCGCGCCGGGTTCCGCTCGATCCTGGAGGACGAGGAGGACTTCGACGTGGTGGGCGAGGCGGCCGACGGCGCCGAGGCGGTCGCCCGCTGCCGCGAACTCGCCCCGGACGTGGTGCTGATGGACATCCGGATGCCCGGCACCGACGGCCTGGAGGCCGCCCGGCAGATCGCCGCCGACCCCCGTCTGGACGCCGTCAAGGTCGTCATCCTCACCACCTTCGACCTGGACGACTATGTGTACGGCGCCCTGCGCGCCGGAGCCACCGGCTTCCTCGTCAAGGACACCGAACCCGAGGAACTGATCCAGGCCGTACGGGTGGCCGCCCGCGGGGACGCGCTGATCAGCCCGGGGATCACCCGGCGGCTGATCGCCGAGTTCGCCGGCCGGGTCAAGGTCCCCGACCCCAGCCCCCGGCTGAACGCGCTCACCGACCGGGAGCGCGAGGTGATGCGCCTGGTCGCCCAGGGCCTGACCAACGACGAGATCGCCACCCGGCTGGTACTCAGCCCCGCGACCGCCAAGACCCATGTCAGCCGCATCATGACCAAGCTCGATGTCCGCGACCGCTCCCAACTGGTCGTCCTCGCCTATGAGTCGGGGATGATCACGCCGGGCTGGCTCGGCGGCTGACCATGGGCCACGGGGGTGCCAGGTGAAGCCGAGGGGCCAGGTGGCGCCGGGGTGTCGGGTGACACCGGGTGGGGCGACAACCCCCGTGGTACGCCGCCCAGCCCGCCCGCAACCACAGCGTTAGCCCAGGTGTCCTCCGCAGGCCGACGCGCGCGGGACAGACGGTCGCCGACGCTGACCGCATGAACTCACCCGCACCTTCCGGGACCCCGCGGACCGGGGCCCCGCCCGTTCCGCCGCACGCATCATCGCCGGGCGCTCCGGGCGCCCCGGGCGGCGTACCGGCCCGGCTGGCCGGCTGGTCGCAGCGCCGGCGCTGGACGGCGGTCCTGCTCTGGGTCCTCGTCGTGGCCGCCATCACCGTCGGATCCCAGGCGGTGGGCAGCGCCTACCGGAACGACTTCTCGCTGCCCGGCACGGACTCACAGACCGCCACCGACCTGCTGCGCGAGCACGGCGCCGCCCAGGCCGGGGACAGTGTGCAGATCGTCCTCCAGGACGAGGCCGGGGTGGCCGACGACCGCGCCGCCGTCGAGGCCATGCTGGCGAAGGTGCGCGACCTGCCCGGCGTGGCCGACGTGCGCAGCCCCTACGGCGACGCCTCGGCGGTCTCCCGGGACGGCACCATCGCCTACGCCACCGTCACCCTGACCGGCAAGGCGGAGGAGGTGCCCAAGGAGGACGTCACCCGGATCATCGACACCGCCGCCGCCACCGCCGCTGTCACCGATACCACCGCCGCCACCGATACCACCGCCGCCACCGGCGATCTGCGGGTCGAACTCGGCGGCGACCCGGTGCGCGGCGCACAGGAGAGCGAGGGCGGGGCCGCCGAGGGCGCGGGCATGCTCGCCGCGCTCGTCATCCTCGTCCTGCTGTTCGGCTCACTGCTGGCGGCGGCCGTACCGCTGGTCACCGCGCTGTTCGCGGTCGGCGGCGCGGTCGGCCTGATCGCCCTGGCCTCGCACGTGTTCACCGTCGCCGACTTCACCCCGCCCATCATGATGCTGGTCGGGCTCGGCGTCGGAGTCGACTACGCGCTGCTGATCTTCTACCGCTACCGGCACGAGATCATCGCCGGTGCCGACCGCGCGAGCGCCACCCGCACCGCCCTGGACGCGGCGGGCCGTACGGTCGTCTTCGCGGGCTGCACCGTCATCATCGCCCTGCTCGGACTGGTCGCCCTCGGCCTCGGCTCGCTCCAGGGCGTCGCCCTCGCCGTGGCGCTCACCGTGCTGGTCACCATGGCCGCCTCGCTGACCCTGCTGCCCGCGCTGCTCGCCCTGTTCGGGCGCCGCGTCGAGCGGCACATCCGCACGAAGGACGCCAAGGCGCGGGCCAAGGGCCGCCGCCGCGAGGGCGCCCGGTGGCGGACCTGGGCCTCGGCGGTGCAACGCCGTCCGCTGACCGCGCTGGTCGCCGCCGTCGTGGCGCTGCTCGCCCTGTCCGCCCCCGCGCTCGGCCTGCGCCTGGGCTTCGCCGACGCGGGCAACGACCCGGCGACCAGCACCAGCCGCGCCGCCTACGACCTGCTCGCCGAGGGCTTCGGGCCCGGCTTCAACGGGCCGCTCGTGGTGGTGAGCGAGGGCGACGCCGGGGCCGCCGCCGAACTGCGGACGACGCTGGCGGACACCGAGGGCATCGCCGCGGTCGGCCCGCCGCTGCCCAGCCAGGACGGTGCCCTCTCCACCGTCATCGCCTATCCGGCCACCGCACCTCAGGACGAGGGCACGGCCGACCTGGTGCACCGGCTGCGCGACGACGTCCTGCCAGGACTGGAGGACCGTACCGGCGCCACCTATCTCGTCGGCGGTTCCACGGCGGCCACCCAGGACTTCTCCGACGCCGTGTCCGCCCGGATGCCGCTGTTCGTCGCGATCGTCGTCGGCCTGTCCGCGCTGCTGCTGATGGCCGTCTTCCGCTCGCTGCTCATCCCGCTGAAGGCGGCGCTGCTCAATCTGCTGTCCATCGCCGCCGCCCTGGGCGCGATCACCCTGGTCTTCCAGGAGGGCTGGTTCGGTGTGGAGCCGGGGCCGATCGAGGCGTTCATCCCGGTCATGATCTTCGCGATCGTGTTCGGGCTGTCCATGGACTACGAGGTGTTCCTCGTCTCCCGGATCCACGAGGAGTGGGAGCGCACGAAGGACCACGGCCACGCGGTGCGCGAGGGGCTCGCCGCGACCGGGCGGGTCATCACCGCCGCGGCGGCCATCATGATCGTGGTGTTCGCCGCGTTCGTGCTCAGTCCGAGCCGGATGCTCCAGCAGTTCGGCCTGGGGCTGGCGGTGGCGGTACTGCTGGACGCCGTGATCATCCGCTGTCTGATCGTGCCCGCCGTGATGCAACTGCTCGGCACCCGGGCCTGGTGGCTGCCGGGTCCGCTCGCGCGGCTGCTGCCGAGGGTGGCGCTGGAGCGGCCGGACGGGGACCGGACCCGCACATAGCGGGCACACAGTGGGGCCGCGTCATGCGGTGGAGGCTTCTGTTACGGAAGCATGGCGCGGCCACGAAGCTGTCATTGCAGGGCCCTCTCCCTCAACTCCCGCTCCTTGACCGGAATTTGGCGCCCGGTTAGCTTCGGGAGTATGCGCAAGTCCCGGGAGTTGCGAAAGCGGCGAGCGATCGATCTGATGCGCACCGCCACCGCGGTGTGTCGCTGACCGGCCACCCCCGACTCGCGCACCGGCTCTGATGCCCCCCACCCGCGTTTCCAGAGCGGTGTCTCTCCGTTCCCCGTGAAGGCCCTCATGACGTCTCGCACCCGCCTGCCCGGAGTCGGGCACCTGGCCGTACTGGCCCTGCTGACCGCCTTCCCGCTCACCGTCTCGTGCGTGGACAACGCGCGGTCCACGGCCGGCCCGCGGTCCACGGCCGGCCGCGAGGACGTCCGCGCGCAGCAGATCCCGAAGACCGTGTCCCCCACCTCCCCGAAGGAGTACGCGTGACTCTGCCCGGAGCCCGTCCCGCCCGCCGTGCCGCCCTCGCCCTGGGCGCCGGTGCCGTGTTGGGCGCCCTGACCGGCGCCCCGCGGGCGTTCGCCGCGACCGGTGCCCCCACCCCGGTCCCCGCCGCCCCCGCGTCGTACGACACCACCGTCCTCGCCTGGTACGACGCCACGGCCGTCACCCTCGCCGCGGCCGGAGCGCCGACGCAGGTCACCAACAGCCGTACCTGGGCGATCGGCTGGCTGGCGGCGGCGCGGGCCACGCGGGTGGTGCCGGGCGGCATCACCGACCCCGGCGCGTTCCGCGCGGCGGCGCTCGCCTCGGCCGTGCACCGGGCGCTGGTGACCCTGGTCCCGAGCCGCACCGAACCACTCGACGCCACCCTCGCGGACACACTCGCCGCGATCCCGGCCGGTCCGGCGAAGGACCTGGGGACGGCGGCCGGCCGGCGTGAGGCCGGGCTGGTGCTGGACTCCCGGCAGGGCGACGGCCTCGACCCCGCGTCCGTGAACGCCCCCTACCCGGTGCCCGCCCCCGAGCCCGGCCGCTGGCAGCCGACGCCCCCCGACCACCTGCCCGCCGTCCAGTACGGCAACCGGCTCGCCCGCCCCTTCCTCCTCACCTCGCCCAGCCACTTCCGGCTCGGCCCGCCGCCCGCCCTGGACACCCGGCGCTACGCGGCGGACCTGGCCGAGGTACGGGCGTACGGGGCCCTGCACAGCACGGTCCGCAGCGCCCACCAGACTCAGACCGCCACCTTCTGGTACGGCTCCTCCCTCACCCTCTACATCGAGCCCCTGCGCGTCGCGCTGTCCCGCTCCGGCCACGGCACCGCGGAGCAGGCACTGAGCGTCGCCCTGTTCCATGTGGCCCTGGTCGACACGCAGATCGCCACGTCCGACAGCAAGTACGCCCATGAGCGGTGGCGTCCCGTGACCGCGATCCGTACCGGGGCCATCGACCCGGACCCGGCCTGGACGCCCCTGCACACCACCCCCGCGCACCCCGACCACCCCAGCGGCCACAACACCTACGCGGGTGCCGCCGAGACCGTACTGACCGAGCGCTTCGGGGCGCGCACCGGGCCGTTCCCGCTGACCAGCCCCACCGCACCAGGGGTGACCAGGACGTACACCACGTGGAAGCAGCTCTCGGACGACAATGTCGAGGCGCGGATCCTGTCCGGCATCCACACCCGGTACGCGGACGAGGCGGGCATCCGGCTGGGCAGGCGGGTGGCGCGTCACGCCCTGGACCAGGCGGCGGAACTGCTCACCCGGTGATGTGACGCGGGTCACAATCAGTGCTGTCACAATGGGCCGAGCCGGTGCGTCAGAGCTGTGTATCCAACGGGAAGCACAGAGGGAGCACACCATGGACGCCCGACTGAATCTGATGGCCAACAAGGCTTCCGGCGACTTTCTGCGGCGCGTGAACGGGGCGGGCAAAGCGGTCAGGGACTCGGCTCTGCCGTCCGCGACGCAGGAGCTGGTCATGCTGCGCGCCAGTCAGATCAACGGCTGCGGATTCTGCGTCGACATGCACACCAAGGACTCGCTCGCCGCCGGGGAGACCCAGACCCGGCTCAACCTGGTCGCCGTCTGGCGCGAGGCGACGGTCTTCACCGAGGCCGAGCGGGCCGCCCTGGAGCTGACCGAACAGGGCACCCGGATCGCCGACGCCGCGGGCGGGGTCACGGACGACGCATGGACGGCCGCCGCCAAGCACTACGACGAGGACCAGCTCGCCACGCTGGTGTCACTGATCGCGATCATCAACGCCTACAACCGGCTGAACGTGATCGTCCGGCAGCCCGCCGGGGCGTATGTGCCGGGCATGTTCGACTGAGCGGGGCGCGGCGCGGGCCGGACGCCCGGCCCGCGCCAGGTCCCCGGCCCGCGCCGGAACGCCGGAAAATGCTTTGACGTGGCCCATGAGCGGCGCGCTAGCCTGAACCGTTCTCACGTCCAGTCGATCCGGCCCCATGGCCTTGGTAGGGGTGTTTTATGTTTCGGCCCGCGCCGAGCGCGCCTCGTCGTACCGCGTGATCCTCCGACCGCCCGTGCCCTCGCGCACGCGGCGCCTCTCGTCGAGGCTGCTCGGCCTGCTCTCGCTGTCATGACCCATCTCTCGACAGGGAGCACCCCGGGTGTCCAGCAACATGGGCAACACCTCTCACCACATCCTCAAGATCGACACCTTCACCTGCGCCTGGTGCGGACTGACCGTCTCCGCCGTCGCGGGCGACGGGAAACGACGTAACCACTGCCCGTCGTGCCTGCACTCCCGGCACGTCCTCGACCATGTCGAGGGCGGCGCCGGCGAATGCCACGGCCGGATGGCGCCCATCGCCATCGCCGTGCTGCGCACCGGTGACTGGATGGTCATCCACCGCTGCGTGCGCTGCGACGAGCTGACGTCCAACCCGGTCTGCGGGGACGACAACCAGCTCATCCTGATGCGGATGGCCGTCCGGCCGCTCGCCCAGCCGCCGTTCCCGCTCGAAGCGTTCGGCACCCTCTGACCGTCCCGGAAGGAGGGAACCGACCATGCCCAGACGGAGTAACAGACGCAGTAACAGCCGCAGCAACAGCCGCGGTGACGGTGGTGACCGCCGCCCGCAGCGCCGCAAGGACGTCCTGCACACCCAGGGCGGACACCGGGCGAACGACTTCCGGTGTGTGTCCTGCCGGCTCGACGTCTCCGCCGCCGCCCCCGGCACCGCACATCGCAACCACTGCCCGCACTGCCTGGCCAGTCTGCATGTGGACCGCCGGATCCCCGGTGACCGCGCCGCCGACTGCCGGGGCCGGATGGAGGCACTGGGGATGTCGGTACGGCCCGACGGCGAGTGGATGATCATCCATCAGTGCCGGTCCTGCGGCGAACTCAGCGCCAACCGCATCGCGGGGGACGACAACGCCCTGGCCCTGGTCCGGCTCGTCGTCAGACCACTGACGAACCCGGGCGTCGCCGGCCGGGCGCTGCTGACCCTGTGACCGGCCCTCGCGGGCGGCTCTCGTACCTCGGACCTCATCCGTCGTACGACAGCCGCCCGCGAGGGCGTGCTTCACTGCGGCGCCCGCTCCGGCAGCCGGTACACGGAGACATGGGAGGGGGATTCGGCGGTGAACTCCGCCCCGCTCCAGTCGGCGTGTCTGCTCTCCAGCTCGAACCCCGCCAACTGACCCATGAGATCGAGTTCGGCCGGCCAGATGTACCGGTGCGGACTGCGGTCCAGCCGGGCCCGGCCGGACTCGTCGAAGTGGAAGTGGTACGACTCGGCGCGCTGCCGCAGTACGTCATAGGTGTCCAGCAGGACGTAACCCGGCTCGCAGATCCCCACGGTCGCCTTCTGACCGGGCGGCAGCTTGCGCAGCTCCGGCACCCACAGCTCGATCACGAACCGCCCGCCGGGCCCCAGATGCCGGGCGGCGTTGCGGAAACACTCCACCTGTTCGGCCTGGGTCTGGAGATTGGAGATGGTGTTGAAGACGAGATAGACGAGGCCGTACGTCCCCGGCGCCCGGGTCGTCGCCATGTCGCCGATCACCACCGGCAGCGCCGATTCACCGACCTTGGTGCGCAGCACCTCGACCATCGGCCGCGACAGCTCGATCCCGGTGACCGACACGCCCTTCGCGGCCAGCGGGACCGCCAACCGCCCGGTTCCGACGGCGAATTCGAGAGCGGCCCCGTCACCCGCGAGGGCGGCGAGCCGGTCCACCGCCGGGTTGACCACCTCGGGGGCGAAGTAGCCCTCGCCGGGGGTGTCGTAGCGTCGGGCCACGTCCGCGTTCCAGAGCTGCTCTTGATCCATGCGCGTCACGGTTCCGGGCGGGGTGGGGTGGTGTCCACCGTATTTCGGATGCCGCCGTATTCGGATGCCGCTGTGTTTCGGATGTCGCCGTGTCTCAGATGCCGCAGGTGGGCGCGGACCAGTACGGGGCGGCGCGGTGGTCGAGGTGGGTGTGGTCGTTGTGGCCCGGGTAGCCGGGGCCGAGGATGCCGCGGAAGCCGTGGTTGCGGGCCTGCTGGGCGAGGGTGCACAGGGAGTGCGGGCCGGCGCCGAGGTCTGCGGCGTCACCGTACAGATGGCGGCTGTCGCTCGCGCCGCCGACGGCCGCGTTGCAGGTCTGGGAGCGGAAGCCGCTGGTGACGGTGATCGGCTGGTCACCGAGGGCGTGCCGCAGGGCCTCCAGCTTCCACATGGTGCGCAGGGCGTTGGACTTGGCGGTCGCGGCGGTCACCGCCCCGCCGGCCCAGGTGGTGTTGCAGTCGTTCAGCTCGCTGTAGGAGAAGTGGACGGGCGTGCAGTCGTCGTCCTGGAGGGCGTAGAGCTGGTTGTAGGTGCCGGTTCCGGCGACGCCGTCCGACGTCAGTCCGTACGCCGACTGGAAACGCTTGAGGGCGGCCGTGGTGGCGGGGCCGAACGAGCCGTCGACGGCCAGGACGGCACCGTAGCCGGGGTAGCCGCCCAGGCGGATCTGCAACTCGGTGACATCGGCGCCGGTGGCGCCCTCCGACAGGGTGCGGTTCCAGGTGTAGCAGCCGTCGGCGTGCGCGGTACCGGCGGTGGCGAGGGTGCCCACCGCGATCCCGGACAGGAGCATGACAAGTGTGGCCAGCAATCTCATGGTGCGTCGAAGCATGGGGGTCTCCCTGTCCGGGCGGGGTGGGCCGAGGGGCCGCTGTGTTGGCGGGGGGCTCTGTGCTGGTGAGTGGCGCTGTGTTCGTGTGTGGGGGGACTGTGTGACGCGCGTCAACCATGAAGGGTGCGGCGGCCGGAGACAAGAGGGCGTGGGGTGAACGGTCCCCGTCGCGCGTTCTTCTCCAGCCCGTCTCCACCCGTGGGTTGAGGGAGAGATCAACCCGGTGATCAACTCCTGGGCCGATGTCCCGGGAGACGGGACACGGCACGCTCGTAGCCATGACGACCATCGACTATCTGATCTCCGCGGCACTGATCCTCCTCGTCATCCCGCAGATCCGCGGCACCCGCCAGACACTGCGCAACGCGCTCCTGCCGATCGTGGCGGTCGCCGCCGCTGCCGCCTACTACCTGAAGTCCTTCCCCACGGAGGGACATGACGTCCAGTTGTACGGCGTGACGCTCCTGATCGGGGCGATCCTGGGCGTCGCCTGCGGCGCCACCACCCGGCTGAGCCGCGCCACGGACGGCGTCGCCTTCGCCCAGGCCGGCGCGGTCGCCGCCACCCTGTGGATCGCGGGCATGGCCTCGCGCGCCGGGTTCGAGTACTGGGCCAGCCACAGCGGCGCCACGGACGTAGCCCGCTTCAGCCAGGACCATCTGATCACCGGCGCCGCCGCCTGGACGGCCGCCCTGCTGCTGATGGCCCTGGCACAGGTGCTGTGCCGGCTCGCGGTGGTACGGATCAGGACCCGGCAGCTGACCTCGGGGACACGCGCCTCGGTCCCGGTGTGAGCCCGATGCGGCGCCCTTCGCTTCCCTCCCGGACCGGGACTCCCTCCCGCCCTTCACCGCCCTTCCGGCCGCCGTTTCTCTCCCGTCTCTCCCGGCCGTCCCGTCCCTTTGGCTCCCCTGTGCCGCCGGGGTCTGTGCCGGCGGGGTCGGTGCCGACCGGGTCTGCGTCCACCAGGTCGGTGCCGACCGGACCCGCGTCCACCGGACCCGCGCCCGCCGGACCCGTGCCCGTCCCGTACGCCGTGCCCCTCCCGCGCGCCGCCCCCGTCCTTCCTATCCTTCAGAGCATGAGCGACCTTGCCCACGACCCGTCGGATCCGGCATCCGTGCCGGTCAGCCCCCGGATAGCTGCCGCGCTCGCCGGGGCGAGGGCGCGGCGGGAGCGGCGGGCCCGGCGGTTGCGGCCGGTGCTGTGGTTCATCCTGGTGGCCCTCGCGGTGCAGTCGCTGTTCTCCGATCCGGCCCCCGGATGGCAGGGGACGCATCTCGCCGTCACGCTCCTGCTTCTCGGCACCCTGCTGCCGCTGGCCGCCGTCGCCTCGGGCCTGTGGCATGTGGCCGCACCCGGGGTCTGCCTGCTGTTCTGCCTGCTGATCAGCGGGTTCGGGATCGCATTGGGCGCGGTGCAGCCCGGCTCGGCGTCGGTGCTCCCGCCGTCGGTGGCCGTGCTGACCGCGTTCCTGGTGCTGCGCAGACGCCAGGCCCTCGCCATCGGCGGCATCGTCCTGGGCGGCCTGATCATCGCGGAGGCGGCCGGCGCCGGCGCCGGCGTGGAGAATGTGTTCTCCCAGCTGCTGTTCTGCGCGGTCCTCGCGCTGATGGCGCTGAGCATGCGGCAGGCCGGTGACAGCGAGGAGCGGGCGTCCTTGCTGCTCGCGCAGTTGGAGGACGCGAGGGAGGCGGAGGCCGAGGCGGTGGCCCTGGCCGAGCGCACCCGGATCGCCCAGGATCTGCACGACGTCCTTGCCCAGACCCTGTCGGGACTGGCGGTGCAGGTGCAGGCGGCACGCCGGATGGCCCGGCGCGACGACGCGGGCCAGGACCTCCAGGAACTGCTCGACCGGTCCGGGAAACTCGTGAAGGAAGGGCTGGGCGACGCCCGCCGCGCTGTCGGCGCGCTGCGCGGACAGCGCACCCCGTCGCTGGACCGGCTGCCGGAACTGGTGCAGCGGTACCGGGTGGATCTGGAGATCGACGTCACCCTGTCCGTGACCGGCGCGCGCCGCCCCCTGCCCCCCGACATCGACCTCGCGCTGTACCGCGGCGCCCAGGAGGCACTGACCAACGCCGCCCGGTACGCGCGCGGGGCGCACACCACCGTGACCCTGAGCTACGGCGACGGCGGCACGGTCCTGACGGTCGAGGACCGGCGGACCGCCGGGGACCCGCCCGAGCCGCCGCCGTTCGAGGGCTCGGGGCTGGGGCTGCGAGGTATGCGGGAGCGGCTGAGCGCGGTCGGCGGCAGCGCGAGCGCGGCACCGACGGAGAATGGGTGGAGAGTACGGATGGAGGTCCCGGAATGACGGAAGGGACGCGACCGGACGCGCCGATCAGGGTGCTGGTCGTCGACGACCAGCAGGTCGTACGGGGCGGGCTGGTGCTGCTGATCGGGATGCTGGACGGCATCGAGGTGGTCGGCGCGGCCCGTGACGGGGCCGAGGCGGTACGGCTGGCCGAGAGCCTGCGCCCCGATGTCGTGCTGATGGACCTCAACATGCCGGTGCTCGACGGCATCGGGGCCACCGCGGCGCTGCGGGACACGGTTCCGGAGACGGCGGTTCTCGTCCTGACCACCTACGCCGACGACGACTCGGTCTTCCCGGCGCTGCGGGCGGGCGCCCGCGGCTATCTGACCAAGGACGCGGACGACATCGAGGTGGAGACGGCGATCCGCAATGTCCACCAGGGCCGTACCTGGCTCGACCCGGTGGTGCAGGCACGTCTGGTCGACGGGGTCCGCTCGGAGCCGGGCCCGGCGGAGACCCGCGCGGGAGCCCCGGCGGACGGCTGGAGAGCGTCGGGGGACCGGAGGGCGTCCGAGGACTGGAGAGGGACCGGGGACCGGAGAGGGACCGGGGACCGGGGAGCCCCCGAGGACCGGCGACCGCCCGGGAATCGGAGATCACCCGGGGACCCGGGAGAGCCCGATGGCCGGAGACCGTTCGACCGTGCCCTGCCCGACGGGCTGACGCCCCGGGAGGCCGAGGTGCTCACCCTGATCGCCCAGGGCCTGTCCAACACGGAGATCTGCGAGCGGCTCACGGTGAGCCGGGCCACGGTGAAGACACACATCAACCGCGTCTTCGCCAAGATCGGCGCCAATGACCGGGCCCAGGCAGTGGGTTACGCCTATCGCAACAACTTGGCCGGCGGCGACTGAGCGCGGTCGCCGCCGGGCAGGCGACCGGCCAGGCGACCGGCCAGGCGAGCCGCCAGGTTGGGCGGCCAGGTGGGGAAGGCGAGCCGGGACGTCAGCCATGGCGGTGGACCCGCCGGGAATCCGTGCCGCTGTCCTGCCCGACGCGAAACGTCAGGCAATTGTTTTCCACCTGCCTGGTGGTTCCTGGGCTGTGAGGGCGGTGAGGGCGGTGATCGGCGCCCATCAGGGGAATCGGCCGGACTCCGGGGCCGGTCGGCGCAGGGCGCTGCCGCCGAGCCGTGGGGTGAAGGCCGCGTGGAAGATCGTGGAGGCCGCGCCGACGGCCGCCGCCTCCGGACCCAGGACCGACGCCTCGACATCGACGTGCCGCAGCCGCCGGGCCGTCGGAAAGGCGTTCACCATCTCCTCGATCTGGGCGAGATAGAGCGGTGCGGCCGCGTCGGTGAAGAAGGGACCGCCGAGCACGACCAGATCGATGTCCAGCAGATCGACCAGACCGACCGTGCCCTGACCGATCGCCCGCGCCAGATCGCGCACGGCCCCGCCCGCCGCCGGATCCCCCGCCTCGGCCGCCTCGGTGATGGCCCGGTAGGCGGCGGCGCTGCCCGGCCGTTCGCTGCCCGCGCCGCAGCCGTGCCGCGCGGCCAGCTGCGACAGCCCGACCGGCGGATTGCACTCGGGCAGGATCTCCGGCCGCCCGTCCGGTTCGGTACGGCCCAGCGCCACCGCGCACAGCTGCCCGAACTCGCCCGCGTTGGCGCTGATGCCCCGGTAGAGATCGCCGTTGAGATACAGCCCGGAACCCACGCCCGTACCGAGATAGAGGTAGACGAAGTCACGCGAGCGCCGGTCGCGCCCGATCCAGCGCTCGCCCGCCGCCGCGGCCGCCGCGTCCTTCTCCATGATGAGCGGGCACTGGAAATGGTCCTTGAGTAGATACAGCAACGGCAGATCGGTCCACACCGACATCAGCGGCGGATCGAGCACCGTGCCCGACGCGATGTCCACCGGACCCGGCACGGCCACCCCGATGCCGAGGAAGCCGTCCTCGCGCACCGACCCGCGCGCATCGGCCAGCACCTCGCCGCCGAGCTGCACCACCTGCTTGACCAGCACCTCCGGATCCGCCGTCGGCCGCACCGGCTGCGAACGCACGGCCACCGGGGCGCCGTCCAGGTCGATGACGACCGCGGTGAACACCTCCGGGTCGATATGGATGCCGACCGCGTGCGCGGCATCGCCGCGCAGCCGCACCGGCGTACGCGGTTTGCCGGAGGTCGCGCGCAGTTGGGCGTCCTCGACCAGGATCCCGCGGGCCAGCAGCGAGCGGGAGATCCGGGAGACGGACTGCTGGGTCAGGCCCGTGCGATGGGCGATCTCACCGCGCGTGATGGTGCCGGCCAGCCGGACCGCCTCGATCACCACGCACTCGTTGAAGGACCCCAGGTCGATGTGGTTGGCGCCGCCCGCCGTCTCACGCCGCAGCGCAGCCTCCGGCTCCTCGCCCGAGGGCGCGTGACTGGCGATGCTCTCGCGCAGCCACTGGAGCGGCTCACCCGGCGACTCCTGCGCGTACCGGCCGATCGCCCCCGCCAGATCCAGATACACCCGGCGCGACGACTCCGGATGCCGGGTGCTGTCCAGCGCGACCAGCGCCCGCAGATAGCTGCGCCAGTGCGTGGCGGCGGGAATCCGGTGGAAGGTCGCCTCCGCCGGGCCGGGCGGCGCGTCGGTGCCCGGTGCCGTCCACAGCGTGAGCGCGTGCAGCGCCACATGAGGATGCCGCCGGTGCGCCTTGGCCAGGAACGCGGCCAGCGCCCCGCCGTCCCCGGACGCCGGCTGCTGATCCCGTACGACGGTCAGCGCGTCGCACGCCCGGTCCAGTTCGGTCAGCACATCCGCGCCGACACTGCTCTCCGGCGGGGCGCCGCCCGCGTCGGGCCGGGTCCCGGTGAGCAGCACCGTGCGCTCGGCGTCGGCGTGCAGCCCCAGCACCCACACATCGGGGCCGGGCAACGGCGGTTCGGCGGGGGGCCCGGCCGCCCAGCGCCGCCGGATGCCCGCCACCGTGGCGTGCGACAGGCCCAGTTCCCGCGCGATGGCCCGGGACGCGGCCCGGCTCCCGGCGCCGAGCAGTGTCCGGGTGATCACCTCGGCGTCGTCGACCGTCGCCGGCCGCCCCGGCCGCGCCTGCCCCCGCAGCCCCTCCAGCCCCTGGTCAGCCCACCGGTGCCGCCAGGTCCCGACCGTCTGCCGCGACACCCCGAGCCGGCGCGCGATCACGGAGTCCCGCAGCCCCTCACCCGCGAGCAACGCGATCCGCGCCCGCAGCGCGAGCGGCCCGTCCTGCGCGGCCCATTGCCGAAGGGTGACCGTCACCTCCGACCCGGCGGACCCGCCCGACGGCCGGGCACGGTCGCCGGGGGCCCGACGGGGCCCCACCGGTGCGGCCCGGTCGAACGCGGGTCGCCGGGCGGCCGGCGCGGCCCCGTCGGAGGAGCGGTTACCGCTCGTGGCCGGTGCCGTGCGGTCGGAGGAAGCGGGCGCGGCGGATGCAGACGGGCCCGCGTCCGGGGCGACGGGCCTCCCCGCCGGAGCCGTCCAGCCCCCCGGCGCGGGACCACCGACGGCCGCCCCGTCACCGGCCGCCGTCCGCCCGGCTGCCGAACCCCCACCGCCGGCCACCGGACGCCCGGCCACCGGACGCCCGCCTGCCGAAGCCTCGCTGCCCAACGCCGACCGCCCGGCCGCCGAAGCCCTATCGTCGGCCACCGGCCACCCGGCCGCCAAGGCCCCGCCATCGGGCACAGGACGCCCGCCCGCCGAAGCTCCACTGCCGGCCACCGGCCATCCGGCCGCCAAGGCCCCGCCATCGGGCACCGGCCGTCCGGCCGCCGAAGCCCTATCGTCGGGCACCGACCGCCCGGCCGCCGTGGCCCCACCGCCGGGCACCGGCCGCCCGGCCGCCAAGGCCCCGCCATCGGGCACCGGCCGCCCGGCCGCCGAAGCCCCGCCATCGGGCACCGGCCACCCGGCCGCCAGCGCCCCCTCACCCCCAACCGCCGACCCCCCGCCGTCACCCGGCGCCGCACTCTCGCCCCTCGCCAAGCTCCCGCCCCTCGCCAAGGCCCCGCCTCCCGCGCCGGACCCACCCACCGGCACGGCCCCACCTCCCGCCAAGGCCCCGCCTCCAGCTACCGCCCCGCCTCCCGCCACGGTTCCACCTCCCGGCCCGTCTCCGCTCCCTTGCCGATCCTCGCTCATGGACGGCGGCCTGCCGTCGGGCGAGATGTGCTCAGTCATCGGCGTCCCGCTGCGCGGGGGAGAAGCGCAGGGTCAGGATCTGGAAGGGGCGGAGGGTCAGCAGTACCTCGCCGTCGGTGTGGTGGTGCTCCGTCAGGGGGTCCTCCAACAGGTCGGTCTCCTGTACCTGGGCGACCGGGAAGTGCGCGGTGAGCGAGGCGCGGGCCTGGCCGCCACGCGACTCGTAGAGCCGGACGACGACATCGCCGGAGCGGTCGTCGGCGAGCTTGACCGCCTCCACCACCACGTCCGGACTGCTCACGGAGACCAGCGGGCGCGCGGCCTCGCCCGTCGCGTGCCCGGCCGGGCGCAGCGGCAGACTGAGCGCGTACCCCTCGGCGATCGCCCCGCCCACATCGGCGCCGGGGCGCAGCGAGTAGCGGAAGCGGTGGGCGCCACGGTCGGCGTAGGGGTCGGGACTGTGCGGGGCACGCAGCAGCGACAGCCGTACGGTCGTCGTGGTGCCGCCGTCCGCGCGGGTGTGACGGCCGACGTCATGGCCGTAGGTCGAGTCGGTGGCGAGGGCGACGCCCCAGTTGTGCTCGCCGACATGGATCCAGCGGTGCGCCCAGATCTCGAAGCGGGCCGCGTCCCAGCTGGTGTTCTCGTGCGTGGGGCGCTCGACATGGCCGTACTGGATCTCGGCGCGGGCGTGCTCGGCGTGCACGTCCAGGGGCCAGGCGGCCTTGAGGATCATGTCCCGTTCACGCCAGTCGATATCGTTGTCAACGACCAGCGCACGGCTGCCGGCGGTGAGCGTCAGATCCTGGACGATCGTCGAACGGCCGGTGGAGCGGGTGACCCGCACGGTCGCCAGCAGCGGCCCGTGGTCGCGGAGTTCGACCGACACCGCCTCGGTGAGGTCGCGTCGCGTGGAGCGGTAGGACGGGTCGAGGTTCCAGGCGCTCCAGCGGACCGGGTCGTCGGGGTGCAGCTGGAGCAGATTGCCCGCCGCGCCCGGCGCGATGGCGTCCCGCCCGGTGGCCAGGTCCACGGCGGACCGGACCAGTCCGTCGGCATCGATCCGCACACGCAGCAGACCGTTGTCCAGGACGAGACCGTCCGCCTCGGCCTCCATGACCGTCACCTGCGCGGTGCCGGCGCCAGGGTCCGCCGTCCCCGCCGGGCCGCGTCCCAGCGCCGGGGCCTCGGCCCGTACCGCCCAGCGGCCGTCGGCGAGCCGCTGCGCGTCGGCGCCCGCGGGCACCCCGTCGATGGTCACGACCTCACGGCGCGCGAACGGCGCCGCGTTCAGCACGGACACCCGGTCGCCGCCGTCCCGACCGGAACCGGCCGCCCGTTCGATCACCCGCTCCAGGCGCCGGTGGATCCGGGCGTAGGTGTGCTCGGCCTCCTTGTGCACCCAGGCGATGGAGGAGCCGGGCAGGATGTCGTGGAACTGGTGGAGCAGCACCTGCTTCCACAGCTCGGTCAGCTCGTCGTACGGATACGCGGCGCCCTCCCGCACGGCGGCCGTCGCGGCCCACAGCTCGGCCTCCCGCAGCAGCGCCTCGCTGCGCCGGTTGCCGCGCTTGGTGCGGGCCTGGCTGGTGTACGTGCCGCGGTGGGTCTCCAGATACAGCTCGCCGCGCCACACCGGAGCGTCCGGGTACTCGGCGCGCGCCTGCTGGAAGAAGGCCGACGGATGCTGGATCTCGACCTTGGGCGAACCCTCCAGATCGGCGAGGCGCCGGGCCTTCTCCAGCATGGAGGCGGTGGGGCCGCCGCCTCCGTCGCCGTGTCCGAAGGGGACCAGGGAGCGGGAGCCGCCGCCCTTGTCGGCGTAGTTGGCGACGGCGTGGGCGAGTTCGGCGCCGGTCAGTTCGGCGTTGTAGGAGTCGACCGGCGGGAAGTGGGTGAAGATCCGGGTGCCGTCGATGCCCTCCCACCAGAAGGTGTGGTGCGGCAGCCGGTTGGTGTCGTTCCAGGACAGCTTCTGGGTCAGGAACCACTGGGCCCCGGCGAGCGCGGCCAGCTGCGGATAGGCGGCGGTGTAGCCGAAGGAGTCCGGCAGCCACACACCGTCGCTCTCCACGCCGAACTCGTCGCGGAAGAACCGGCGGCCGTGGACGAGCTGGCGGGCCAGCGCCTCACCGCCAGGGAGGTTGCCGTCGGCCTCCACCCACATGCCGCCCACCGGCGCCCAGTTGCCCGCCGCGACCGCCTTGCGGACCCGGTCGTAGACCTCGGGCTGCTGTTCCTTCAGCCAGGCGTACTGCTGGGCGGAGGAGCAGGCGAAGACCAGCTCCGGGTACTCCTCGGCGAGCGTGGCCATGGTGGAGAACGTCCGGGCGCACTTGCGGACCGTCTCGCGGATCGGCCACAGCCACGCGGAGTCGATGTGGGCGTGCCCGACGGCGACGGTGGTGTGCGCGGAGTCGTGCGCCCGGCGGGCCAGTTCCGGGGCGAGGACCTCGCGGGCGCGGTACGCGGTGCCCGCCACGTCGTACGGGTCGACCGCGTCGGCGGCCCGCTCCAGGGCCCTGCGGATCAGGTGCCGGCGGGGCAGCGCATCGGGCAGCGCCCGCATCAGCTCCTCCAGCACCTCCATGTCGTGGATCAGATGCCAGACGTCGTCCTCGCGGACCACGAGATCGGCGGTGCCCAGCCGGTAGAGCGGCGCGTCGCCCGCGGTCAGCGGATCGCCGTAGTGGGTGCCGATGCCCGCGCTCGCGATGATCGACGGATTCGCGGCGGCCTCCACCAGCAACCGCACCGGCTCGCTCCCACCGGCCGAACGGGTCAGCAGCAGCGAGCGGTTGTACGGGTGCAGGCCCTGGAGGGGCTTGCCGTTCTCGTCGTGGACGAATCCTTCCGCCTGGCCGCCGGGGCCGCGGCTGAGATCGAAGCCGAGGTCGAACAGGGCCTCCACCCGGCGCCCCGCCCAGCGCTCCGGGATCTCGGCGCTGAACCGGAACCAGGTGGTGGACCAGGGGGCTCCCCATTCACCGCCGACGGTGAACGGCTGGTATTCGGCCCGGAGTGCCACCTGGGCGGCGACCGGCTCGCCCGGGACGGTCCAGGCCGTGATGTCCATGGGTACCCGGTGGCGATACAACGCGGGCCGCAGCCGCTCATTGAGGAACGTGAGCGTTCTTTCCTCGCCGGCCTGCTGGTGAGCATGCATGGAGGGACCTTCCTGTCCAGCTCGTGCCGGTCATGTAAAACCACGTGTGTTACTAAGTCAAGGCCCTGCCTGCATACCGGGAAAGGCACTTGGGGAATTCCGCAGGTAGCAGGTCAGGAGAATTAATTTACATAGGCCGCTCTTTCTGGCAGAGAATTGCCTGACATTTCCGATGGCATACGACCGCCGCCGCCCGTTCAGGAAACGGACGGCGGCGGTCGTATCAAGGCGGGGGATATGGCGGGCTATGGGGCTATGGGGATTTACAGCACTCATAGAACTCATAGCACTCATAGCACTCATGGTGCTTGTTGCGCGCTATGGGGCTACGGCCGCTGGACGCTGCCGTCCTGGCCGCGCAGCAGGGCCCAGCGGTCGTGCTCCAGCGGCTCGGGTACGGGGTGGCGGCGGGCGGCGCTCTCGTCGAAGTCGACGCCGTGACCGGGCACCGCGGGCGGCTCCAGCGCGCCCCCGACGGGCACGATCGTGCCGGGGAAGACCTCGGCCACGGCCGGCGCGAACGTGGCCGCCTCCTGCACCCCGAACGCGTGACTGCTCACATCGAGCGCGAGGGTCGCGGCCTGCGCGACCGGGCTGACGTCCGCCGGACCGTGCGGGGCGAGCCGTACGCCGCGCAGCTCGCACAGCACGGCGAGTTTGCGGGCGGGGGTGAGGCCGCCCAGGGTCGGGATGCGCAGCCGGGCGAAGTCGATGTCCGGGCCGTCGAGCAGGGCGATGAACTGGGCCGGGTCGTGGAACAGCTCCCCGACCGCCAGCGGCACCGGGGACACGGCGTGCAGCCGGGCGAAGTGCCGGGCGTCCTCGGGGGCGAGCAGATCCTCCAGGAAGTACAGGCCGACGTCCTCGATCCGGCGCAGGAACTCCCGCGCCTGCCGGGGATCGAGCCGCTCGTGCACGTCGTGCAGCAACTCGACCTCGTCGCCGGCCAGTTCACGGATCCGCGCGAGGGCCTTCGGTACGGTCCGCAGATAGGCGGCCGAGTCCCAGGGCACCCGGCGCTCGCGCACCGCCGCCGCGAGCGAGGTGTCGCGGGCGGCGCCGTAGGTGTCCGAGCCGGGCACGGCGACCTGGACCCGGACATGCCGGAAGCCGCGCTCGCGTGCCGCCGTCACCTTGTCGGCGATCTCCGCCGGGTCCGATCCGTCGACATGGGTGTACGCCTCCGCGGCGCGGCGCACCCGGCCGCCGAACAGTGAGTACAGCGGGGCGCCCAGGCGTTTGGCCTTGAGGTCCCACAGGGCGACGTCGATGCCGCCGAGGGCGTTGCTCTCGACGGAACCGCCGCGCCAGTAGCCGCTGTTGAGCAGCAGGCGGTGGAGGTCCTCGATGTCGTCGGGGTCGCGTCCCTGGAGCAGCGGGCCGAGGTATTCGTCGAGTACGGTACGCACCGCGAGGGTGCGCTGGGGGTCGCTGGCGCAGCCGAGGCCGTAGAGTCCCGGCTCGTTGGTCTCCACCCGGACGATCAGGTGCGGGCAGCCGTGCGGGGCGGTGAGGAAGGTACGTACGGCGGTGATGCGGATCTTCGCGCCGCGTTCCTCGATCCAGGGGGCGGGGGCGAGGGGGGTGGCGGGGGCGTCGGCCATGGGGACTCCGGCGTTCGGGTGGGCGTATATGGTACGGCTATCCGAACGGACCCCGGGTGTGCTGTCAACGGGCTTGGGGTTGGTGGGTGGGGTGTGGGGGTGGGCGGCCGGGGTTGTCGGGCGGGTGCGGGCTGTTCGTGGCTGGTCGCGCAGTTCCCCGCGCCCCTGGCGGCGTTGGGGTTCGCCGGTCATGGGTGAGCCGTGGGTGCGGCTGGGGGCGTTCGCGGGTGCGGGTCGTATGTGGCTGGTCGCGCAGTTCCCCGCGCCCCTGGGGCGATGCGGCTCGCGGGCGTCTTTGTCGTGTCGTCGGCTTGAGGCGGCCCTGGCCTGCGCGGCGTGGCCCCTTGCCGTCGGCCCTGGCCCGCCCCTGGCCCGCGTGGCCTCGGTGTCCGGGTCAGGGTGCCGGTGTGGCGGGTCGGCGCCGACCGTCCCGGGGGCCTCAGTGCTGACCCAACCGCTTCAGCAAGGTGCGCAGTGAATGGGCCGCCTCCGTGACCGACAGGGCGATTTCCTCCGTGCGGCGGTCGTCCATGCGGGTGGCGGGGCCGGAGCAGCTGATGGCGTCGCCGCCCTGGTGGTCGGTGCCCAGGGCGACGGCCACGCAGCGCACGCCGGGGGAGCTTTCGCCGTTGTCCTGGGCCCAGCCGCGCAGCCGGGCCTCGGCGAGCTGGGCGGCGAGGGCGGCCGGGTCGGTCACCGTGTCCAGGGTGAGCTGGGGAAGCGGCCAGCTCAGCCGGCGGTCCACCTCGCCCGGCTCGAACCGGGCCAGCATCGCCTTGCCGGGGGCGCTCGCGTGGGCCGGCACCCGGTGGCCGACCGGCGCGTACATCCGCAGGGCGTGCCGCGACTCGCGCTTGGCCAGCTGCACCACGTCCGCGCCGGAGAGCCGGGTCAGGTGCACGGCCTCGCCGGTTTCCTCGGCGAGCGCGTCCAGCACCGGGCCCGCGAGCGAGACCACGTCGTCGCCCTCCAGATAGGCCGTGCCCGTCATCAGGGCCTTGAGGCCCAGGCCGTACCGGGTGCCCTGGGCGTCGACGTCGACCCAGCCGCGCGCCTGCATGGTGCGCAGCACCGCGTGCAGACTGCTCTTGGGCACCCGCATGGAGCCCGCCAGCTCGGCCAGCGAGAGCTTGGCGCCGTCCGCGCCCAGCAGCTCCAGGACCTCCAGCACCCGCGCCGCGGACTTGACCTCCTCGGGCCTGCGTTCACCCGCCGCTGCTGCCACTGACTCCACCCGAACCTCCGCTTCCCGTGCCGGTGTTCTGACGCTCGGTCAGGACGAATCTTGACCGTCTGCTTGACGCTATATCACGACGTCTCTATGTTCAGGTCACCCAACGATGTTCGGCTACCTGAATAAAGCATAGCGAGATAGCGAGGTAAGGGCGATGCCCATACGTCATTCCCGGACCGCCCGCCTGGCCGCGGCGAGCGTCGCGGCCGGCCTGATTCTCACCGCCTGCGGCGGCTCCTCGGGCTCCGGGGATTCCGACACGCTGGAGATGTGGACCTTCAAGCAGACCCACGTCGCCGCGCTCCGCGCCGCGGCCGAGGACTTCGAGAAGGAGACCGGCGTCAAGGTCGAGGTCGAGGCATACACTCCCGACGAGACGTTCGTCACCAAGATCCAGAGTTCGGCCAAGACCGGTGACCTCCCCGACGTGCTGGAACTGCACTCCGACGGCGAGGATCTGGCCCTCGGCGCCAGCGGTGTCGTCTCGGAACTCACCGACATCGTCAGCGACGACTGGCTCGCCCGCTACCCGGAGAGCGTGCGCGAGTCCGGCTACGTCAACGACGCCAAGCTCAAGGAGTCCGAGCCCGAGGACGCCAAGTTCCACGGCGTGGCGCTGGGCGACCGGCACAGCGTGCCGTTCACCATCGGCACCTTCGGCATCGTCTACGCCAACAAGCAGATGCTCGCCGACGCGGGCGTCACCGAGCCGCCCACCACCTGGGCCGGCCTCATCGACGCCCTGGAGGCCACCCACGCCAAGGACGCGGCCAACGGCGGTCTCGCCCTCGGTCTGAAGGTCCCCGACACCGGACTGACCTGGATCGCCCAGCCGCTCGCCTACTCCATGCTCGGCGAGCAGGACTACCAGGCCCTCTTCAGTGAGGACGGCTCGGTCAACTGGTCCTCACCCAACGGCACCAAGGTGCTGGAGGCGTACGACCAGCTCACCTCGTACTGGATGCCCGGCACCCAGTCCCTGGACATCGACGAGGCCGACCAGGCATTCGCCCAGGGCAAGTCCGCCTTCCTGGTCGGCGGCACCTTCACCCTGTCGTTCCTGGAACAGAGCGGCATGAACCCGGACGACGTCTACGCCTTCGGCCTGCCCGGCGCCGAGGACGGCCAGGTGCCGCAGCCGGCGCTCGGCCCGCTGGCCCTGACCGGGCTGAGCCTGTCCGCCACCTCCGACCAGCCCGAGAACGCCCAGAAGTGGATGGAGTACCTCTCCCAGCCCGAGGTCGCCGCCAAGTTCGCCGAGGGCGCCAGTGATCTGCCGGCCACCGAACTCGGCTCCGGCGACGCCGACCTGCTCGGCGACGCCCTCGCGTCGATGCTCGCCAGCTTCGACGGCACCCCGGAGACCACCTACGACCCGAGCAACCGCGCCTACTTCCCGCCCGCCTACGAGCAGGACAAGGCCGCCGCGATCCTCGTCGACATGAGCCCGCTGGACCGGCTGTCGCCCGAGCAGGCCGGGCAGAAGATCACCGAGCTGACCGACAACTACTGGGCGGAAGGCGAGTGACCACCGCACACCCCACCACCCCGGAGACCACCGGAGGCGACGGCGCCAAGCGCCGTACGCCTCCGGGCGGGGGCACCACCGTGGCGCGGCGCCGCCGCAGGATCCGCACCGAGGCCGTTTCCGGCTATCTGTTCGTCGCCCCCGCGGTGGTCCTCTTCGCCGTCATGGGCCTCTACACCACCGGCTACGGCTTCGCGCTCTCCTTCGCCTCCTGGAACGGCTTCACCCCGAACTGGAAATGGGTCGGCTTCGACAACTACGCCGACCTCCTGTGGCGCAGCCCCATCTACGCGCCCCCGGTCCAGGCCGCGGCCCTCAACACCCTCTGGGTGATGATCTTCGTACCGGTGCTCACCATCGTCGTGTCGTTCCCCCTGGCCATCCTGCTCAACCAGGCCAAGCGGCTCCAGGGCGTACTGCGCTCGATCTACTTCATCCCGTACGTCACCACCGGCGTCGCCGTCTACTTCGCCTGGCGCTACATCCTCCAGCCGGACGGAGCCGTCAACTATCTCCTCGGGCTGCTCGGACTCGGCTCCCTGGAACAGCCCCAGGGCTGGCTCGGCAACCCCGACACCGCCCTCGCCACCCTCATCGTGGTCATCGTCTGGGGCAATGTGCCGGTCGCCATGCTGCTGTACCTGACCGGACTCCAGTCCATCGACACCAGTGTGCTGGAGGCCGCCGAACTGGACGGCGCGGGCTGGTGGCGCACCAACCTCTCCATCGTCTGGCCCCTGCTGATGCCACTGACCGCGATCAACACCCTGCTCAACCTGCGCGAGTCACTGCACGGCTTCCAGACCTTCCTGGTCGCCACCAACGGCGGACCCGGCCAGCACACCAATGTCCTCGGACTGGAGACCTACCGGCTGGCCTTCCTCGAAGACCTCGCCCCCACCCTCGGCCTCGCCAGCGCCCTGGGCTGGATGCTGTTCGCGGCGGCGATGCTGCTGGCCGCGATCAACCTGCGCGCCATGAGGAGCCGAGTATGACCAGCCTTGCCACCCCGGAGGTGCGCCGGCCCACCGAACCCGGGCCGTCCAAGCGCCGTACCGACGGCCCACCGGCCGGCCGCATCGCCGCCCGCGTCGTGGTCTTCGCGCTGCTGGCCGGGTACGCCGTGGTGAGTCTCTATCCGTTCCTGTGGATGGTGTCGGCTTCCTTCAAGACCCAGTTCGAAGTGGTGCGCGGAGGGCACCTCATCCCCGAGAACCCCACCTTCGACACCCTGGTCAACACCTGGAACCAGCTCAATTTCTTCGACTACTTCCTCAACAGCGTCCTGGTCACCACCTACACCGTCGCCCTGACCCTCGCGGTCTACGCGGCGGCCGGATACGCCTTCGCCGTCCTGAGGTTCAAAGGACGTACGGCACTGTTCCGGATGTTCATGGCGCTGCTGTTCGTGCCCGGCGTGACCGTGATGCTGCCGATCGTGATCCTGGAGAACGAGCTGGGGCTGCTCGGCACCCACATGGGCCTGGTACTGCCCTTCGTCAACGGCACCGCCCCGCTGTCCGTGCTGCTGATGACCGGCGCGTTCACCGCCATCCCCCACGAACTGCGCGAGTCCGCCCGCGTCGACGGGGCCTCCGAACTGCGCATCTTCACCAGCATCTATCTGCCGCTGTCCCGGCCCGCCCTGATCACCGTCGCCCTGCTGACCGCGATCCCGACCTGGAACGAGTATCTGCTGACCCGGGTCTCGCTCAACGACCCCTCGACCTTCACCCTGCCGCTCGGGCTCCAGACGCTCGCCTCGGAGAGCGTCCCGCAGTACAACAACCTGATGGCGGGCGCGCTGATCATCGTCGTACCGGTGATCCTGCTCTTCCTCTTCCTCCAGCGCTACTTCGTCAGCGGTCTCGTCGGGGCGGTGAAGGGCTGATGCGCGTACTGATCACCGGAGCCGCCGGGCATCTCGGCGGCTATGTGATCGGTGAACTGGCCGCACGCGGCCACCACCTGGTCGCCGTCGACCAGCACCCGGTGCAGGACGCGCGCCTGGACCGGGCGCACGTCGGTGACCTCCAGGACCGGGACGTCGTCCGCGCCGCGCTGCGGGGCGTGGACGCGGTCGTCCATCTGGGCGCCATCCCGCACCCCAACTCCGACGACGACAGCAGGCTGTTCGCCACCAACTGCCTCACCGCCCACCGCGTCCTGGACGAGGCCGGGCGGGCCGGGGTGGAGCGGATCGTCGCCACCTCCAGCCTCGCTGCCGTCGGCCTGGCCTGGGCGCCGCGCCCGCTCTCGCCCCGCTATCTGCCGCTGGACGAACAGCACCCCACCCTGGTCGAGGACCCCTACGGGCTGTCCAAACTCGTGCTGGAGGAGATCGCCCACGCCACCCATCGCCGCTGGGGCACCGACATCATCAGTCTGCGCATGCCGTTCACCGGCGCCGGCACCCGGCTGAAGACCCACTTCGCCGAGGTCGCCGCCGACCCCGGCGAACACCGCGAGGGACTGTGGGGCTGGCTCGACACCCGTGACGCCGCCCTGGTGATCCGGCTCGCCCTGACGGCCAAGGTGCGGGGCAGCCATGTCATCAACGTCGCCGCCCCCGACACCTCGGCCCCCCGCCCCACCGCCGACCTGCTCGAACGCCACTTCCCCGACGTCCCCGTACTCGCCGAACTCCCCGGCCGGGCCTCCCTGTTCGACAGCACGGCCTGCGCCCGCCTGCTGGGCTTCAAGCCGAGCCGCACCCGCACGAGCTAGCACCGCGCGACCGGATGCCGACCCATCACATGCCGACCCACCGCATGCGGACCCGACCGCGTGTCGACCCGACCCTGCGCCGACCTGACCTGACCCGACCGACCGGCGTCAACCCGACTGACCGACTGACGTCGACCCGACCGACCGACGTCGACCCGACCGACTGACGTCGACCCGACCGAATTCCGACCCCGAGCACACCCACCCCCATCCCAGGAGGATGCCCGTGCTGCCCGACCTGTCCCCACGGCGAAGAGCGGTGAGCCGTCCCGCCATCGTGCTGACGGCCCTGCTGACCGCGCTGACCCTGTGGGCGCCCGTCCCCCTCGCGGGCGCGGCCAGCGACCCCGTGATGTATCCCAACGGCGTCGGCGCCGACCTCGGCCCGACCCCCGACTCCCTCGGGGTGCGCGCCGCCGCCGGGGCCGACCCGGCCGGGCTGCGCACCGGCGAGCTGGACGGCCGCGGCTACTGGCAGACCGACACCGCCGCCGGTACGTCCTACCTCACCTTCGACCTGGACGACGAGTACGTGGCGAGCCTGCCTGGCGACGACCTGGTGGTCAGCGTCACCTACCGGGACACCGGCACGGGCGCGCTGACCCTGCGCCAGGGCGCCGACGGCACCGACGCCACCCTGCCGCTGACCGGCGCCGGCACCTGGAAGACCGGCGCCTTCGACCTGACCGACGCCGACCTCACCGGCGGCAAGGACGTACTGCGGCTGGCCGGGCTCGACGGGGACAGCGCACGGGACATCACCATCGCCGCCGTGCGGATCGGCGCGGTCGGCGCGTCCGCCACCCTCGGCGCCGCTCCCGAGACCGCCCGGCTCACCCCGCGCGCCGGTGACTCCTCCGCCGGCCCGGTCATCGGCACGCACGACGGCCGCGGCTACTGGCAGACCAACCGCACCGCGCCCGCCCCCGGCGTGAACTTCCTCTACCTGAACGTCGACGACACCTACCTGTACAACAACAGCGACCGGGTGTTCGTCAGCGTCGACTACCTCGACTCCGGCAACGGGAAACTCGCCCTGCACTACGACTCCCCGGGCACCGCACTGGCCGACAAGTTCAAGCCGTCCGCGGTCTTCACCTACGGCGACACCGGCACCTGGAAGACCCACACCTTCGCCCTGGACGACGCGATCCTCACCAACCGCGCCAACGGGGCCGACTTCCGCATCCACAACGCCGGATCCTCCGTCGAAATGAAGGTCGCCGCCGTACGGGTCGCCGTCGCCCCCGGTGAACTCAAGCCCGCCCAGGGCCTCCAGGCCCTCATCGACGACGCCGCGCTCGCCCTGCACGCGGCCCGCGAGGGCGACCGCGACGGCCAGTACCCGGCCGGCGCCAAGGACGAGCTGAGCGCCGCGATCGAGGCCGCCGAGGCGGTCGCCGGGAACGAGGACGCCACCGAGGAGGAACTGCGCACCGCCCTGCACGGTCTCGACGCGGCGCTCGACGCGTTCACCGCCTCGGCCGTCAGCACCGACCTCACGGACGGCGCCGCGCTGACCGCGAGCAGCAGCGCCCCCGGCAACGGCACCGCGAACGCCGTTGACAACGATGCCAAGACCACCTGGACCAGCGGCTCCGACGGCACGGGGGAGTGGCTCCAGGCCGACCTCGGCAAGGCCAGGTCCGTCAATGAGATCCGGGTGTACTGGGGTTCGCGCTACGCCTCCCGCTTCGACGTCCAGGTCTCCCGCGACGGTCGCTCCTTCACCACCGTCGCCGAAGGGGGCGGCGGCGACAACAAGGAGTTCGGCACCCGCTTCGACACCACCACCGCCCGCTATGTCCGGCTGTCCCTGACCGGCTACGCCGAGGGCGGCAAGAACTTCACCGTCGGCGAGTTCGAGGTCCGCGGCCTGCCCGCCGTCGAAGGGAACGCGAAGCTGGTCAGCACCCGCTACCCGACCGAGACCCCGGTCGTCGCCGACTTCGACGTCCGCTCCTACGGCGCCGACCCGACCGGCCGCAAGGACGCCACCGAGGACATCCGCGAGGCGCTGTACGACTGCCAGGACGCGGGCGGCGGCACCGTCTGGCTGCCGTCGGGCACCTACCGGGTCACCGACACCCTGGAGATCTCTTCCTTCTGCACCCTGCGCGGCGACCACCGCGACCCCGACCAGGGCAGCGGCGGCTACGGCACGGTCCTGTCCGCCGACCTCCCCTCGGGTGAGGACGGCCCCGCGCTCCTGCGGATCGGCGGCAGCGCCGGCGTCATCGGACTCACCACGTACTACCCCCGGCAGAGCGCCACGGACCCGGTCCCCTACAACTACACGATCGAGATCCCGGGCCGCGGCTGGAGCGGCAACGAGAACTACATGATGAGCACCGTCTCCGATGTCACCCTGCTCAACTCCTACAAGGGCATCGGCATCAGCACCTACGCCAACGACCGTGGCGAGAGCGCCAGTTCGGGCCAGGTCCACGAGTCGGCCACCCTGCGCAACATCAAGGGCACCGTCCTGTCCGAGGGCGTGGCCGGCTACAACGGCGCCGATGTCGGCACCTGGGAGAACATCACCCTCTCCAATGCCTACTGGGCCAAGGCCCCCGCCGCCTACCAGCCGCCCGCCCGCGCCACGCTCGACGCCCACACCCGCGCCCACGCCACCGGCCTGATCCTCGGCGACCTCGAATGGGACCAGTTCTACCGGATCAGCCTGTCCGACTTTAAGACCGGCATCCACATCGTGCCCGGCCAGCGCGCCTCCTTCACCGGCAGCTTCATCGAGACGGACGTGCGCCGCACCGACGTGGCCGTACGGGCCGAGGAGTTCGACTCCCGCTGGGGATCGTCCTTCGCCTCCAGCACCCTGGAGGGCAGCGTCGCCGCCATCAGCAACGGCTCCCAGGCGTACATCAAGGTCACCGAGACCGAACTGATCGGCGCGACCGAGGGCATCGTCCACCGCCTCTCCGGCGAGGTCCCCGCCTACGAGCAGGAACCGCTGCCAGGGCCCGCCCGCGCGGTGCTCTACGACGTCACCGACGCCCCGTTCAAGGCGCCCCGCACCAATGGCGTCCTGCCCGAGCGCGACGCCACGGCCGCCATCCAGCGCGCCCTGGACCGGGCCGGCCGTGACGGCGGCGGCATCGTCTACCTCCCGGCGGGCTGGTACCGGATCGACGGCCACCTCACCGTCCCCAAGGGCGTCGAACTGCGCGGTTCCTCCGCCGTCGCCAACCGCGACCTGCTCGGCGCCAGCGGCGGCACCGTCCTGATGGCGTACGAGGGACGCGGCACCGACAGCCCCGACACCGCCACCGCGCTCATCACCCTGAGCGGCGACCGCGCGGGCGTGCGCGGACTGCGCGCCTTCTACCCCGAGAACAACCCCGCCTCCACCGAGGGCATCCAGCCCTACCCGTACACGATCCGCGGCAACGGGACCGGCACCTATGTCCTCGACATCGGCCTGACCAACTCCTGGAACGCCGTCGACATGGCCACCCACACCAACGACGGCTTCACCGTGCGCAAGCTCGCCGGTGCCTACTTCTCGCACGGCGTCACGGTCGGGGAGAGCGACGGCGGCCGCATCGAGGGTGTCCTCTCCAACGGCAACGCGGTCTCCCGCGTCGGCTACGCGCTGCCCGACTGGGTGCAGGAGAAGAACATCTTCCCGCAGGTCATCGATGTCCCCATGCGTAAGCAGGCGCAGATCGTCACCGTCGACGGGGCCACCGACCTCACCCTGCTGGACGTCTTCGGCTACGGCTTCCGCCACGGCCTGGTCGTGAACTCCGGCGAGGTCACCGCGTTCAACCTGGGCACCGACAACCTCGGCGGCGACGGCTACACCATCAAGGCCGGGGCCGACGCCGAGGTCACCGCCGTCAATGTGATGCGCTACAACGGCACCACCCTCAGCGGCCCCGCCCGGCTGATCAACGTCATGGCCATCAGCATGCTCCAGCAGACCGTACGGGCCACCGCCGAACCGGCCGACGCGGGCACCGTGACCCTCCACGGCAACGAGAGCGAACCCGGCAAGTACGAGAAGGGCAGCGTCATCACCGTCACCGCCGAACCCGCCGCCGGACAGCGCTTCACCGGCTGGACGGTGAACGGCGCCGACGCCGGAACGGAGCCGGAACTGACCCTCACCGTCGACCAGAACCTGACGGTGACCGCCCGCTTCGAGGCGGCCCCCGGGGAGGACCCGGGTGCCTGACCCCCTCAGGGTCGGCATGGTGGGCGCCGGAAAGATCTCCGGCGCCTACCTGGACACCCTGGCCCGCCTGGACCACGTACGGCTCACCGCCGTCGCCGATCTCGACGCGCACCGCGCCCGGGTGGCCGCCGAGCGGGCGCCCGGACCGGTGGCGGTCACCGGATCCGTCGCCGAACTGGTGATCCGCGACGACGTGGACGCCGTACTGAACCTGACCACCCCCGGCGAGCACGCGAAGGTGGCGCTGGCCGCCCTCGCCGCCGGGAAGCATGTGTACGGCGAGAAGCCGCTCGCCGCCGACCGGGAGGCGGCGTCGCACGTCCTCACCACGGCACGGGCCGCCGGACTGCGGGTCGCCTGCGCCCCGGACACCGTCCTGGGCACCGCCGTGCAGAGCGCGCGGGCGGCCGTCGACGACGGGCTGATCGGGACACCGGTCGCCGCCACCGCGTTCATGACCACCGCCGGGCACGAACGCTGGCACCCCGACCCCGAGTTCTACTACCGGCCGGGCGGCGGCCCGCTGCTCGACATGGGCCCCTACTACCTCTCCGCGCTGGTGCATCTGCTCGGACCGGTCGTGCGGGTCACCGGGGCAGCCTCCCGGCCCCGCGCGACGCGCGAGATCGGCAGCGGGCCCCGGGCCGGGCAGCGGTTCGCGGTCGAGGTCGCCACCCATGTCACCGGCGTCCTGGAACACGAGGGGGGCGCCCTGACCACGCTCGTCATGAGTTTCGACGTGCACGCGGCCCGGCTGCCGCGCATCGAGGTGCACGGCACCGCCGGCTCACTGTCGGTGCCCGACCCGAACGGCTTCAACGGACTGGTCGAACTCCACCGCGCCCGCGACGAGTGGCGGCCCCTGCCGGTGCGGGCCGGCTACCGCGACAGCGGACGCGGCACCGGGCTCGCCGACCTCGCGGACGCCCTCACGAACGGCCGCCCGCACCGGGCGTCCGGCGAACTCGCCGCCCATGTCCTGGACGTGATGCTGACGCTCCTGGACGCGGCCGGTCGGCGCACCTGCCTGCCGGTCGGCAGCACCTGTGAACGGCCCGAACCGGTGCCGCTCCGCTGAGACCCGGGACGGCCGGCTCCGGCGGGCCGACCGTCCCGTCCGGTCACCGGACCTGTGCCCCGCTCCCGTTCCCAGGGAGTCCGGGGCACAGGTCCGGTGGCCCTCACCGTCGTCTACCGGCGCGTCCCGGTCAGCGCAGGAGCAGCGACTGCGGGCGCACCGACAGCATGTGGTCCAGGACCAGACAGGCCGCGCCGACCGCGCCGACGTCGTCCCCCACGGCGGTGCCGGTCACCACCGTCGGGTGGGTGGGCTTCACGAACGGCGACCCGGCCACGATGCCGGGCACCACCCGCAGGAACCGGTCGGCCAGATGCGGCCAGATCGGGCCACCGAAGACGATCAGCTCCGAGTCCGCCAGGGTGGCGGCGGCGCTGACGCCCCGCCCGACCCGCTCGGCCCAGCGGTCGATGATCCCGGCGGCCACCGGATCGCCCTGCGCCCTGCGGCACAGCTCCCCCAGCCCGCTCTCGGCCTCCCGGGGACTGGCGGGCGCCGACCCGGGCGGCAGCACCCCGAGCGCCACCGCCTCGTCCACCATCGCGCGGGTGGTGCAGGCCGCGTCGAGGCCGCCGATCTCCCCGGCGTTCCCGGTCACCCCGCGCAGCACGGTGTCGTCCACGACCAGACCCATGCCGGAGCCGGTGCCCAGGTAGAAGAAGAGGAAGTCACCGGTGTGCGCCGCCGCGCCCGCCCAGCGCTCGGCGATGGCGGCGGCGATCACGTCCTTGTCCAGCAGCACCGGCAGCCCGGTCTGCGCGCCCAGGAAGTCCCGCAGCGGCACCCGCCCCCAGCCCTCCAGCTCCGGCGGGTCCACCAGCAGCCCCGCCACCGGGTCCAGCGGGCCGGGCGCGGCGATCCCGAGCCCCAGGATCCGCTCGCTGGGCACCCCCGAGGATGTGACGAGGGCGTGGATCGAGGCGCTGATCTCGGCCATCGTCCGGTCCGGGTCCACCACATGCGGGGTGGGTTCCCGGCGATGCGCGACCACCCGGCCCAGCAGATCCAGCACGACGTAAGTGATGACCGCCGGGTCCAGATGGGCCCCGATCGCGAAGCGTCCGCCCGCGTCGATCTGGAGCACGGTGCGGGGCTTGCCGCTGCCCGCCCGCCGTTTGCCGGTCTCGCGCGCGAGACCGCCGTCGATCAGCCGGCGGCAGATGTTGGAGACGGTCTGCGCGGACAGCCCGGTCGCCGCGGCCAGTTCCACCCGGCTCAGCCCACGGGACTCGCGGCGGATCGCGTCCAGGATGACGGCCTCGTTGAAGTCGCCCATCCGCGGCAGATTCGTCCCCCGCCGGATCGTCGGCGACCTGCTCTCGACGCCTCCCACAGCGGTACCTCCCCCGAGTATGCCTCCCATGGAGGGAGCGTATATCAAGTCGATTTACAAATTGAGAGCACGAGATTACGGAAAGAGACCACGGCGCGAGGGCGTGAGTACGGCGCGCGGGCCGACCCGGCGCGCGGCACGAGAAGGGGGCCCGGCGGGCAGCACGAGAAGGGGGCCCGGCAACGAACACCGGGCCCCCTCGGTCGCTCCGCCCCCTCCGGTCGGTCAGCCGCCGGACCGGGCGTGACGATCTCGTACGTCGTCAGTTCACCGGCGCGGCAGGGACTGCGACGCGCGCCGGGAGACATCGGCCGGCGTCACGGCGAAGGCGCCGCCTCGGTGACGCCCTGGCCGATGAAATCGACCCAGTTCACATTGAGTTCGCCGCTGATCTTGACGAAGTACAGCGGACCGCTGTCCGTCGCACTGGCACCGCTGACCGGGGCCTTGAAGTTCTGGTAGGTCTGCCAGCCGCCGGTCGGGGTGGTCTTGATGGTGGCGACGGTCGGACCCTCGGGGTCACCGGTGCGCACCTCGACGGTGGCGCCGTAGGTCGGCGAGGCGGCCCGGAGGCTGATCTCGTCGATGTTGGTCAGATTGACCGGGTCCCAGGACCAGTAGTCGCCGTTCTCGATCCAGCCGATGTTCTGGCCACCGCCCGCGGTGTCCCCGGTGGGCCCGACGCCCACGCCGATGTCGGTGCCGGTGGGCGCGGACGGAATCCGGCCGGTGGTGTCGAAGTGCTCGGCCTCGCGGTGCTTGGGCTGGAGCACCAGCACTTCCTGGGTGGTCAGCGCGGGCACGTCACCGTTGCCCTGGTCGGTGTAGGTGACCGTCACCGTGCCGAAGATGTTGGCGCCGGTGTGTCCCGCGTCGCCGGGCAGCGGGAAGCTGCCCGAGCAGCCGCGGTGCTGCTCGTAGCCGTGCCCGTGCTCGTCATGGCCGAGCCCCGGCTGCACGATCACCTGCTCGCAGTCGACCGGCCCGTCCTCCGGGTCGGTGACCGTCACCTCGTAGGCGATGGTGTCGCCGAAGGTGAACAGCCCGCCGTCCACCGGCGCCTGCACCGCGATCGTCGGCGCGGTGTTGCCCGCGGTGATGTCCACCCCGGCCACCGCCGTGCGCCCGTCCGGATCGGTCACGGTCAGCTGCGCGGTGACCCTGCCCGGCTCGGTGTAGGTGAACGACGGCGTCCGCCCGGTGCTGTCCTGCGTGCCGTCACCGTCGAAGTCCCAGGAGTACGTGATCGGTGTGCCGTCCGGGTCGTTGGACTCACCCGCGTCGAAGGCGACGGTGAGCGGTACCGGCCCCGACGTCCTGTCCTGCGTGAAGCGGGCG
This sequence comes from Streptomyces sp. NPDC056734, assembly GCF_042790455.1. Taxonomy (NCBI): domain Bacteria; kingdom Bacillati; phylum Actinomycetota; class Actinomycetes; order Kitasatosporales; family Streptomycetaceae; genus Streptomyces; species Streptomyces sp. NPDC056734. The sequence continues at coordinate 20,902 of NZ_JBHTZD010000040.1, read as the reverse complement.
ATGGGCGAGCGGTTGCCCTGCACGTAGTCGACCCGGTAGACCCCGGAGTCGGCGTTGTTGCCGCCGAAGCCGCTGCCCCAGTCGATGACGTACAGCGCCCCGTCCGGCCCGAACTCCATGGCGTGCGGCCGGGTGAAGTCCATGTCCTCCAGCAGGGCGTTCACATCCGCCACGCCGGTGCGCTCCTCGTCCGGCTGGACGCTGAAGAGCCGGCCGTTGTTCCAGTCGGCGTACACCGCCTTGCCGTCGAAGTACGCCGGCCACTTGGTCTCGGAGTCCAGCTTGGCGCTGTAGTCGTACGCCCCGCTGGTCAGCGGAGCGCCGCTGGGGCCGATCTCCGGGACGCCGGTGGTGGACTTGCCCATCCACAGTTCGGCGGGCTGGGCGGCGGGCAGCTGCTCGATGCCGGTGTTGTTGGGGGAGTCGTTGACCGGCGCGGAGCAGTCGAAGGCGGCGCCCGAGGTGCCGGTCGCGAAGTCGTGGTCGTTGTACGGGGTGTTGGCGCCGACGCAGTAGGGCCAGCCGTAGAAGCCGGGCTCGTCGACGATGTTCCACTCGACCCGTCCGTCGGGGCCGCGGGTCGGACTGACGCTGCCCGCGTCGGGACCGTAGTCGGCGACGAACAGGTTGTCGGTGGCCGGGTCGATGCCGATGCGGAAGGGGTTGCGGAAGCCCATCGCGTAGATCTCCGGACGGGTGTCCGGGGTCCCCGGGCGGAAGAGGTTGCCCTTGGGGATGCTGTAGGTGCCGTTCTTGCGCGGCTTGATGCGCAGCACCTTGCCGTTCAGGACGGCGCTGTTGGCGGAGGTCGCCTGGGCGTCCCACGCCGCGCGGCCCTCGCGCTCGTCGATCGGCGTGTAGCCGTCCGAGGAGAAGGGGTTGGAGTTGTCCCCGGTGGTGATGTACAGGTTGCCGTCGCCGTCGAACTCCATCGCGCCGCCCGCGTGGCAGCACTGCTGGCGCTGCACATCCACCTTCAGCAGCACCTTCTCACTGGCCAGGTCGAGGGTGTCGTCGGCCTTGACCTTGAAACGGGAGACCCGGTCGACGGATTCGGTCCCGGCGGGGGAGTAGTAGAGATAGATCCAGCCGTTCTTGTCGAAGTCCGGGTCGAGCGCGATGCCCAGCAGACCGAACTCCTGGCCGGTGTAGACCTCCAGCTTGCCCGCGGAGACCACCGTGCCGTCGGTGCGGACCACGCGGATCTCGCCGCCCCGGTCGATGTAGATGACCCGGCCGTCCTCGGCGATCACCAGCTCCATCGGGTTGCTGGTGTTCTCGTCCAGCGGCACCTTCTGGAAGCCGCTGGTCAGCGACGCCGTGCAGTCGGCGGCCAGGACGCCCGCGGCGGTCCGGATGCCGCCGAGCAGATGGTCGAGGAACTGCGGCTCGGTGTAGGAGGCGGTCTCGTGGCCCATGCCGGTGTACCAGGACCGGCCGCCGTCGTAGTTCTGGCACCAGGCGATCGGGTGCTCGGCACCCATCGTGCCGCCGGTGTACGAGGTCTCGTCCAGCGAGGCCAGGACGTGCACATCGCCACGCGGGTTCGCCCGGAAGTCGTACCACTCGTCCTTGCGCTCCCAGCTCACCGGAAGCTCCGCCGTGGACGGGTGCGCGGGGTCCTCCACCTTGATGCTCGCGGTCTGCGGCACCGGGTGGCTCTTGAAGTAGGCGCCGACGAGCTCGCCGTACCAGCCCCACGAGTACTCGGTGTCGGAGGCCGCGTGGACGCCCGCGTAGCCGCCACCGGCCTGGATGTAGCGCTCGAACGCGGCCTGCTGGTCGGCGTCGAGGACATCACCCGTGGTCGACAGGAAGATGACCACCTCGTACGAGGCGAGCGTCTCGTCGGCGAAGACGCTCGCGTCCTCGGTGGCGGTGACGGAGAAGCCGTTCTGCTCGCCGAGCGTCTGGATCGCGGCGATCCCGGCCGGGATGGCGCCGTGCCGGTACCCGGCGGTCTTGCTGAACACCAGCGCGTCGAACGGCTTGGTCTTCTTGGCGGCGGGCTGCGCGGCGCTCTGGGCCGCGGGCTGCGCGGCGGCCGCTCCGGCGGTCACCAGCAGCAGCGCCACGACCGCTGCGACGACGCGCGCGGCGCTTCTTCGCAAACGGTGGAAGCGGTGGAGCCGGTGGAACCGGTGGGGGTCGGAAAGGGACAGATGTGGCATGGGCACCTCAAATCGGCGGGCAGGGATACGCGTCTGCGTGCTGTGTTCGGGGGTGGCGCCGTGCTGTTCCGTGATGGCTCCGCGAGACCGTCGTCCAGGGTCCCGCGGAGCCGCACGCCCGGTGGCCGTAGGTGTCCGAACCCCCGGCCGGGGCAATTTGTCGAGTCGATGGACAAATTAAGAGCACGGGCCGGGCGGGTCAAGGTTCTTGACAAGAGTGGCAGTTGGGAGGGGTGGTGAGGGGGCGCCGGATCGGCGGGCCGCCGCTCGTTCTCTTGACGAATTTGTCAACTCGGTTTACTTTCAGCGTGATCGGCGGCAGTGCTCTGCCCGGCGGCGGCGACCTGGCCGGCGGCGGCGACCTGGCCGGCGGCGGCGAACCGTGACCGGTCCACCGCCGTGTGGGCCCCGTCCGTGGAGGGCGCCCGGTCAGCTCACTTCTTGCGTCGCGTCGTTCGCTGCGTCTCGGACACCGAGCGGATGAACGCGATCGTGCGCGAACGCAGGCCCTCACGGCGCGTGGCGATGAGTTCGCCGACGGAAGGGTCGAAGGGCTGGCGCACCGGCCTGGAGTGCATCTTCACCGCGCAGTCGAGATCGGTGCACAGGAGCAGGCCGACTGTGTTGAGGCGCTCGCGCTTGTCGCGTGAGGGGAGCCGGGCGGTGAACAGTGACACCTCGTGGAACCGCCGGGTGGACCGGCACAGGTCGCACATCATCGCGCGCGAGGCGTGTGCCGCGTCGTTCGGGGCCTGCCGCAGCAGCACTCCCAGCGCCTGGCCGTCGGCCTCGGTGACGAGGTAGGCCCGCTTCGGGGCGCGCATGTCCCGCCAGCCGAGATAGTCGATCCGGGGCCAGGGGGCGTCGTCGAACCAGGCCGGCAGCCGGACCATTTTCTCGGACGGGTCCAGGTTCACGATCGAGGCGCGCACTTCTTGTCTGGTCATCGGGCGCATGGCTGCTCCTTGCGAGGCGCACAGGGGTGCGCCGGGTATCGGGTCGGGTTCTGAAGAAGTCCGGCGGGTCGGGGCGCCGGCACACCGCTCACCGCGTGGCGCGGGTGAGGGTGAGGGCTTCCGTCCGGCCGCGGCGGTCCGCGGTCCGGTCGCCGGGGATCCGTCGGCGGGTGTGCGGGCCGGGCGGGCGGCTCGGGCAACGGGTGCGGGGTGTGCGGGGGGTGCGGTGTGTGGCGAGCGCCGATATCCGGCCCTTGCGGTCACCGGGGCAGCCCTCGACCTGGTCGAGGACGCGCGGGGAGGGAGGGCAGTGCGGGCAGTGCGGGCACGACGGGCGGTGAGGTCGCCGCGTGCCGTCGCCACCGGCGGCGGACATGGCCGGGCCGCACCGGGCGCGGGCGAGCACGCCGGTCAGGCGGGCGTGAGGAGTGCTGGAGAGAGACGTGCTGGAAAGAGCTGTGCTGGACACCCGGGGTGCTCCTTGCTGAGAAGTCTGGAACGACAGCAAGAGCAGGCCGAGCGGCCTCGACGAAGACGCCCACCCCGTACGCCGCGACAGGCGTGCGGACACAGGGGTGTGGGCTGGATCAGAGCACCGCGGACATCACGTCCGGTGGCCGTCCGCGAAGGACGGCGATCGCCGCCCCCGAGGGACGGCAGAAGACGGACGGTCAGACGGTGCCGCGAGGCGCGCGCGGCGCGGGCCGAAACACAAAATCTCTTTTCCAGGGCACGGAAGGCCCCAAGCAGACCGAAGGAACCCCGCGAGGATAACAACGCCCCCAGGCGGGTGCCAACGGATTTTCGGGCCCGCCCCGCCCTGGGCGGCTCCGGGCGCACACGCACCGCAGCCGCTGCGCGCAGGCCGATTACATCTCGCATGGCGACATCGCGTCTCACATGTCGCTATCATGCGTGCGAGCCTGGGGACCGTCCCACAGGCCGGTCACAGCGCGCCCCGCATTCGTTTCACGACCCCTCATCGCAGGTCGTGCGGCATTCGCCGGGCACTGCGCCGACCGATGGACACCGCTGAGCCGTCTGCAAAAGTGGCCTTGCTCACATGGCGTGACCGGGAACGCACGGACACCATGGTCCTCGTCACCCGCGGGCCGCGCGAAGGGATCCACGATGTTCCGCAAGGTACTGGTCGCCAATAGAGGCGAGATCGCGATCCGTGCGTTCCGCGCCGGCTATGAGCTGGGCGCGCGCACCGTCGCCGTCTTCCCCCACGAGGACCGCAACTCCCTGCACCGCCTCAAGGCGGACGAGGCGTACGAGATCGGCGAACCCGGCCATCCGGTGCGCGCGTATCTCTCCGTGGACGAGATCGTCCGGGCCGCCCAGCGGGCGGGCGCCGACGCCGTCTACCCGGGCTACGGCTTTCTCTCCGAGAACCCCGAGCTGGCCCGCGCCTGCGCCGAGGCGGGCATCACCTTCGTCGGACCGGACGCCGGCATCCTGGAGCTGACCGGCAACAAGGCCCGCGCGGTCGCCGCCGCCCGCGCCGCCGGGGTCCCCGTCCTCGGCTCCTCGCAGCCCTCCACGGACATCGACGAACTCGTCCGCGCCGCCGACGAGATCGGCTTCCCGGTGTTCGTGAAGGCCGTCGCGGGCGGCGGCGGACGCGGCATGCGCCGGGTGCAGGAACCCGCCCAGCTGCGCGAGTCCATCGAGGCGGCCTCCCGCGAGGCGGCGTCCGCGTTCGGCGACCCGACCGTCTTCCTGGAGAAGGCCGTCGTGGAACCCCGCCACATCGAGGTGCAGATCCTCGCCGACGGCGAGGGCAATGTCATCCACCTCTTCGAGCGGGACTGCTCGGTGCAGCGCCGCCACCAGAAGGTCATCGAACTCGCGCCCGCGCCCAACCTGGACCCGGAACTGCGCGAACGGATCTGCGCCGACGCCGTGCGCTTCGCCCGCGAGATCGGCTACCGCAACGCGGGCACCGTGGAGTTCCTGCTCGACCGCGACGGCAACCACGTCTTCATCGAGATGAACCCCCGCATCCAGGTCGAGCACACGGTCACCGAGGAGGTCACCGACGTCGACCTGGTCCAGGCCCAGCTGCGGATCGCCTCCGGCGAGACCCTCGCCGACCTCGGCCTCTCCCAGGACACCATCGTCCTGCGCGGCGCCGCCCTCCAGTGCCGGATCACCACCGAGGACCCCGCCAACGGCTTCCGCCCCGACACCGGCCGCATCAGCGCCTACCGCTCACCCGGCGGCTCCGGCATCCGCCTCGACGGCGGCACCACCCACGCCGGTACGGAGATCAGCGCCCACTTCGACTCCATGCTGGTGAAGCTCACCTGCCGGGGCCGTGACCTGAACGCCGCGATCGGACGGGCCCGGCGCGCGGTCGCCGAGTTCCGTATCCGGGGCGTCGCCACCAACATCCCGTTCCTCCAGGCGGTGCTGGACGACCCCGACTTCCAGGCCGGGCGCGTCACCACCTCCTTCATCGAGCAGCGCCCGCACCTGCTGACCTCCCGGCACTCCGCCGACCGCGGCACCAAGCTGCTCACCTACCTCGCCGACGTCACCGTCAACAAGCCGCACGGCGAGCGCCCCGACCTGATCGACCCCACCACCAAGCTGCCGCCCCTGCCCACCGGCACGCCCCCCGCCGGTTCCCGCCGGCGCCTGGCCGAACTCGGCCCCGAGGGGTTTGCCCGCGCCCTGCGCGAATCACCCCTGCTCGGCGTCACCGACACCACCTTCCGCGACGCCCACCAGTCCCTGCTCGCCACCCGGGTCCGCACCAAGGACCTGCTGGCCGTTGCCCCGGTCGTCGCCCACACCCTGCCCGGACTGCTCTCCGTGGAGTGCTGGGGCGGCGCCACCTACGACGTCGCCCTGCGCTTTCTCGCCGAGGACCCCTGGGAGCGGCTCGCCGCACTGCGCGAGGCGGTGCCCAACCTCTGTCTCCAGATGCTGCTGCGCGGACGCAACACCGTCGGCTACACCCCGTACCCCACCGAGGTCACCGACGCCTTCGTCCAGGAGGCCGCCGCCACCGGAATCGACATCTTCCGTATCTTCGACGCCCTCAACGACGTCGGCCAGATGCGCCCCGCCATCGACGCCGTACGCGAGACCGGCACCGCGATCGCCGAGGTGGCCCTGTGCTACACCGCCGACCTGTCCGACCCCGCCGAGCGCCTCTACACCCTGGACTACTACCTGCGGCTCGCCGAGCAGATCGTCGAGGCCGGCGCCCATGTCCTGGCGGTGAAGGACATGGCGGGCCTGCTGCGCGCCCCCGCCGCGGCGACCCTGGTGTCCGCGCTGCGCCGCGAGTTCGACCTGCCGGTCCATCTGCACACCCATGACACGGCCGGCGGCCAGCTGGCCACCTATCTCGCCGCCGCGCAGGCCGGGGTGGACGCGGTGGACGGCGCGGTGGCCTCCATGGCGGGCACCACCTCCCAGCCGTCCCTGTCGGCGATCGTCGCCGCGACCGACCACTCGGAGCGGCCGACCGGCCTGGACCTCCAGGCCGTGGGTGACCTGGAGCCGTACTGGGAGAGCGTCCGCCGCGTGTACGCGCCCTTCGAGGCGGGCCTCGCCTCCCCGACCGGCCGCGTCTACCACCACGAGATCCCCGGCGGCCAGCTCTCCAACCTGCGCACCCAGGCCGTCGCCCTCGGCCTCGGCGACCGCTTCGAGGAGATCGAGGCGATGTACGCCGCCGCCGACCGGATCCTGGGCCGGCTGGTCAAGGTCACCCCGTCCTCCAAGGTGGTCGGCGATCTGGCCCTGCACCTGGTCGGCGCGGGAGTGACCCCCGCGGACTTCGAGGCCACCCCCGACCGCTTCGACATCCCCGACTCGGTCATCGGCTTCCTCCGCGGCGAACTGGGCACCCCGCCCGGCGGCTGGCCCGAGCCGTTCCGCACCAAGGCGCTCCAGGGCCGCGCGGGCGCGAGGCCCGTACCGGACCTGACGACGCAGGACCGCGACGGCCTGGAGAAGTCCCGCCGCACCACCCTCAACCGGCTCCTCTTCCCCGGCCCCACCCGCGACTTCGAGACCCACCGCCACTCCTACGGCGACACCAGCGTCCTCGACAGCAAGGACTTCTTCTACGGGCTGCGCCCCGCCAAGGAGTACGCCGTCGACCTGGAGCCCGGCGTCCGGCTGCTGATCGAACTCCAGGCCATCGGCGAGCCCGACGAGCGCGGCATGCGCACGGTCATGGCCGGCCTCAACGGCCAGCTCCGCCCGATCCAGATCCGTGACGCGCTGGCCGCCTCCGACCTCCCGGTGACGGAGAAGGCCGACCGCACCAACCCCGCCCATGTCGCGGCCCCGTTCGCCGGTGTGGTGACCCTCGCGGTCGCCGAGGGCGACCAGGTGGAGGCCGGCGGGACCGTCGCCACCATCGAGGCGATGAAGATGGAGGCCGCGATCACGGCCCCCGCCGGAGGCCGGGTCACCCGCCTCGCCATCAACCGCATCCAGCAGGTGGAGGGCGGTGACCTGCTGGTCGAGGTGGTGTGAGGGGGCGTGAGGTGAGGTGAGGTCATGTGAGGGGGGCGAGCGCGGGGCGGCGATATTCCTTTGCGGGTGCCGCCCCGCCCGTGCCACCGTCGCCCGGTGAACTCTCCCCGCCTGGATCTGCTGCGCTGGCAGTCCGCATTCACCTGGTCCTTCGCCGAGTACCACCTGGAGCGGCTGGTGCCCGAGGACGTCCTGTGGGAGCCGTCCGGCCTGTGCTGGACGCTCCGGCCGGACGGCACGGGCGGCTGGGTGCCCGACTGGGCGGACAGCGAGCCCGATCCCGTCCCGGTGCCCACGATCGCCTGGCTGAGCTGGCACATCGGATGGTGGCTCGGGGTGGCCACGGACCACCTCCACGACCGGACGCCCCGCGACCGCGCCGACGTGGCATGGCCCGGCCCCGAGGCCACCGTGAGCTGGCTGGGTGCCCACTGGGAGGAGTGGAGGCAGGGCCTGGACCGGCTCGCCGAACCCGAGCTGGACCGCCCGTGCGCCTTCCCCTGGGGCGACGGCACCGACCGCACCCTCGCGCACACCGTCGCCTGGGCGAACGCGGAACTCATGAAGAACGTCGCCGAGATCGGCCAACTCCGCCTCCAGCACGTGGTGTCGGGGCCATTCCAGGTCCCCGCTGTGTGACAGATGGGGAACGGCTGTGCCACATGATCGTCAATCGGGTGTGAGGGCCTGCCCGTTGCTCTCTAGCATCGGTGCGAACACCTGATGAGCTGATGATCCGAGGGGGACCCGTGGTCCTGAGGGGCAGAGCGGCACGCCTCGGCGGTGCCGTCGTGGCGAGCGGATTACTGCTGGCGGGCTGTACGTCCGGCGGCGACGAACCCGACCCGGCGGCGGACAAGCAGGGCGGCACCCAGGCGTCCCCGTCCCCCTTGCCGGCTGCGTCCCCGTCTCCGGGCGGGGTCGTCGACATCGACCCCGCCAAAGTCCCCCGCACCGCCGCCCAGGCCACCGCCCTGATCCGGGACATCATCGCCGAGCCGGTCGCCTTCGGCCCCGGCACCGAACGCCAGAGCCCGTACGAGAGCGACCCCCGGAGCCGGCCCGTCCTCCGCGACGACTGCGTATGGGAACAGCGCCCGCTCCCGGACGACATCCTCGCCACCCTCACCCGCTCCTACGAGATCCCGGCGGCCGGCGGCGACGGACCGCTGCGGCTCAGCGCCGTCGTCACCGTGCACCGCACCGCCGAACAGGCCGACTGGGAGAACGCCGAGGTGCTGGAGGAGATGATGCGCTGCCCCGAGCAGCGGCTGCGCTCCGACGAGATGGTCGGCTCCCTCACCGATGTGCCCGCCGCCCTCGGCGACCTGGGCAACGGGTTCGCGGACGACTCCCTCACCGAGACCGGCGAGTACACCAACGCCCAGGAGGGCGGCGCGCACCCCTACGTCTGGCGGCAGACCCGCATCGGCCAGTTCACCCTCGCCGTGTCCGCCAAGGGCGCCGTGGGCTGGTCGCAGGCCGAGCTGCTCGACCGGGTGCGCGACCCGCACATCGACATGGGCGCCGGGCTCAGAGCCGCGGTCGAACGGCACCCGTCACCGGCCGGTCCGGCCACCCCGGAGCCGGGCACGGGCACCTCGCAGCCCAGTACCAGCACCGGCACCGGCACCAAGGGCGACTCCGAAGCGAGCGGCGACACCGCCGACACCGCCGACACCGGCGACACCGGCGACACCGCCGACACCGGCGACAGTGCCGACACCACACAGGACGGCACCCCGTGACCGAGCGGCTCACCCCCACCGACCCGGCCCGCATCGGCGGTCACCGGCTGCTCGCCCGCCTCGGCACCGGCGGTATGGGCGTCGTCTACCTCGGCCGCGCCGACTCCGGCGGACTCGCCGCCGTCAAGGTGATCCTGCCCGAGTACGCCGACCAGCCCGAGTTCCGTACCCGCTTCCGGCGTGAGGTGGCCGCCGCCCGCCGGGTCGACAGCCCCTGGGCCGTACCGGTCACCGGCGCCGACCCGGACGCGCCCGCGCCCTGGCTCGCCACCGCGTTCGTGCCCGGCCCCTCCCTCGCCGAGGCCGTCGCCGCCTGCGGCCCGCTGTCCACCCACGGCGTCCGGGCCCTGGGCGGGATGCTGGCCCGCGCGCTCACCGCCGTCCATGACGCCGGGCTCGTCCACCGCGACATCAAACCCGGCAATGTGCTGCTCGCCGTCGACGGACCCCGCCTCATCGACTTCGGGATCGCCCGCGCCGCCGAGGAGACCGCGCTCACCTCGGCCGACATGGTCGTCGGCACCCCCGGCTTCCTCGCCCCCGAACAGGCCCGCGCCGAGCCCGCCACCCCCGCCAGTGATGTCTTCGCCCTCGGCTGTCTCCTCTCCTACGCCCGCACCGGCCGACCGCCCTTCGGCACCGGGGCCGTCGACGCCCTGCTCTACCGCACGGTCCACGACGCCCCCGACCTCGACGGCGTGCCAGACGACCTGCGCCCGCTCCTCGAACGCTGCCTCGCCAAGGACCCGGCCACCCGGCCCACCGCCCGGGAACTGGAGGCCGCGCTCGCCGACGAGACACCCCGGGCCACCTTCGGCGACCCGCCCCAGGCCACCGCTGACGACCCGCCCCGGAACACCGCCGACTGGCTGCCCGACACCGTCGTACGCCTCATCGCGGACCGCTCCGCCGCGCTGCTCGACCTCCCCGACATCGAGGCGACGGCCCTCGATCCCTCAACGCGGCTGCGGACGCCGGAAGTTCCCCCCGCGCACCCGGACACACCGGACGCCGTCGCGCACGCCGACCTGCCCACCGAACCCGCGGGCGCGACACCACCCGCCGACCGGCCGAAGTCCTCCCGCCGCCGCTTCCTCCTCCTCGGCGGGGGCGCCGCCCTGCTCGCCGCCGGGGGCGGGGCCGCCGCCTGGGCCGCCCTGCGCGACGACGACCCCGCACCGGCCGCCTCCCCGGGCGCCCGCCGCTGGGTGCTCGGCGTCCAGGCCGACCTCACCGGCCCGCAGCGCGCCGTCGGACAGGCCCAGGAACGCGGCGTGCGGCTGGCCGTCGAGCAGTTCAACGCCCGCGCCGCCAGACCCTTCACCCTCGCCCTCGACACCGCCGACGACCAGGGCGACCCGGAGCGCGCCGCCGTCGTCGCCCGCTCTCTCGCCGCCGACCGCGATCTGCTCGCCGTCATCGGCTCGACCGGCGACGCCACCACCGGGGCCAGCCTGGACAGCTACGACGAACGGCTCGTCCCCCAGCTCACCGCCTCCTCCGCGCAGTCCGTCTACGGCACCTCCGAGCCCCGCCACTTCCTCCAGGCCGTCCCCGGCTACACCCAACTCCCCACCACGGCCGCCGTCTCGCTGCACACCCAGGGCGCCCGCGATGTCGGCGTCCTCATCGACCGGGGCGGCGGCATCCCGGCCTGGGAACTGGGCCACACCATGTTCCAGAGCCTCGGCCTCCTGGACGTCACCGTCACCCCGAAGGTCGTCCCCCAACTGGCCCAGGACCTGCGGCCGGTGGTCACCGAACTGCTCGCCGCACGCCCCGACACCGTCGTCTACACGGGCACCCCCGACCGGGCGGCGGCCGTCGCCCGCGCCCTGGCCGACGCGGACTACGACGGGCTGCGCGTCCTCGGCCACCCCGCCGCCCAGCCGGAGTTCCTCACCCTCGCGGGCCCCGCCGCCGACGGCTGGCAGACCTTCACCCCGTACATCGACCCGTCCGCCGAACCCGTACGCGCCTTCGCCACCGCCTACCGCGAACGCTACGGCGCCGCGCCCCCGTACTGGGCGGCGGAGGCGTACGACGTGGCCCGGATGGTCATCACCCGGATCACCGAGGCCGGCGGCCGGCCCTCCCGGGACACGCTCTACGACCTGCTGGTGGGCGGCACCTACCAGGGCCTCGTGCGGACCTACGCCTTCGACGCCGAGTACCGCTGGCTCACCGGCTACGAGGTCTTCCGCTACGAGGTGAAGGGCGGCCGGTACTCCTACGCGGGCAAGGTCGACCTCTGATGCGGCCCCTGGCCGCCGACGACGCCGAGGAGATCGGCGGGCACCGGCTGCTGGCCCGGCTCGGCGCGGGCGGCATGGGCGTGGTCCACCTCGCCCGCACGCCCGGCGGGAGCCTCGTCGCGCTCAAGACGATCCGCGCCGAGCACGCGGCCGACCCCGCGTTCCGGGTGCGGTTCCGGCGCGAGGTGACGGCGGTCCGGGCTCTGACGGAGGGTCATGGGCAGGGCGGACGGTGGCTGGTCCCGGTCCTCGCCGCCGACACCGAGGCCCGGGAACCCTGGCTGGCCACCGAGTTCGTGCCCGGCCCCTCACTGGTCGAGGCGGTCGACGCCTTCGGCGCGCTGCCCGCCCCGGCCGTACGCACCCTGGGCTCCCGGCTCGCCGACGCGCTGGCCGCCGTCCACGACGCGGGCCTCGTGCACCGGGACGTCAAACCCGGCAACGTCCTGCTCGCCCTCGACGGGCCCCGGCTCATCGACTTCGGTATCGCGTACGCCTCCGGCGCCACCGCGCTCACCGCCCCCGACGCCGTCGTCGGCACGCCCGGCTTCCTCGCCCCGGAACAGGCGCGGGCCCGCGCCGGGGAGGTCGGCCCGCCGAGCGACGTCTTCTCGCTGGGCGGCGTCCTCGCCTACGCGGCCTCCGCACGCCGCCCGTTCGGCACCGGACACGCGGCGGGCGTCCTCTTCCGTACCGTGCACGAGGCCCCGGACCTCACCGAGGTCCCCGCCGAACTGCGTACGGTGATCGCCGCCTGTCTCGCCAAGGACCCGGCCGACCGGCCCACCGCCCGCCGCCTCGCGACCGCCCTGCGCGACCCGCGCGTCCCGTCCGCGCGGGACGGCGAGGACTGGCTCCCGCCCGCCCTCCTGCGGGTCGTCGCCACCCGCTCGGCGCAGGCGCTGGACATCCCCACACCACGCCGGGCCCCACGGCGGCCGGACGCCCAGGGGACACCAGCGCCACCGGCATCAGGCCCCCCGCACACCCCCACGCCCTCCCGCCGCCGCGTCCTGCTCATGGGCGGCGCGGCGGCCTCGGCCGTGGCCGTCGGTGGCGGGATCACGGCGTATCTCGCGGCCGGAGGAGGCGACGGCGGCGCGGGCTCCGGTTCAGGTTCCGGTGACGGCCCGCCCGTGCACACCCTGGGCCTCCAAGCCGACCTGAGCGGCGCCGGAAAGGCGGACGGTGTGGCGCAGGAGCGCGGGGCCCGGCTCGCCGTGGAGGCGCACAACGCCCGCCCCGGCATCACCTTCCGGCTCGCCCTGGAGCCCGCCGACGACCAGGGCGACGCGACCCGCGCCGAACAGGAGGCGCAGCGGCTCATAGACGCCGGGGCGAGTGCGGTCCTCGGCCTCGCCACCCCCGCCGCGGCCGTCGCCGCCGCCCCGCTCTACCAGGACGCCCGTACGGCCATGCTGCTGATCTCGGCGGACGGCGCCGAACTCACCGCACAGGACGAGCAGCTGACCACCCTGTGCGTCACCCGGGCCCCGGAGTCGTACCTGTCGCTGCCCCTGACGTCGTATCTGACCTCGGTACGACCCGTCGACCGCACCGCCGTGATCGACGACCGCGCGGCGGGCGACACGGGCGCGGCCCTCGCCGCCCTGCTCACCCGGACGCCGCCCAACGGGGGCACGGCCGACGTCCGCCCCGTGGCCGCCGACAGCGACGACTTCGCGCCCGCCGTCCGGGCGGCCCTCGCCGCGGACGCGCAGGCCGTCGTCTTCACCGGCACCTCACCCGAGCGGGCGGCCCGCTGCGCCCGCGCCCTCGCCGACGCGGGCTTCACCGGACCACGCCTTGGCACCTGGCACCTCATGGACCCGGCCTTCGCCGAGCAGGCCGGAGCGGCGGCCGAGGGCTGGCTGTTCGGCACGCCCTTCACCGACCCCGCGAGCGTCGCCGCCGACTTCCGTACCGCCCACCGCGAGCGGTACGGCAGCGCGCCCGCCCGCTGGTCCCCGGAGGCGTACGACGCCGTGAACCTGGTCGCCCGCGCCCTGGAGGAACTGGACGCGGGCTCCGGCGTCGAGCCGGGGGCGGTGGCGCAGCGCCTGTTCACCCTCTCCTACGAGGGCCTCGCCAAGCCGCTCCGCTTCACCGCCGAAGGGCGCTCACTGGAGCTGGAGACCAGCGGCTATTTCCTCTTCGAGGCACGCGACGGGGCCTTCCGCTTCCTGGGCCGCTCCGACGAACTCGGCTGATCAGCCCCCTTCCGCGGTGATCCGGCGCAGCACGGAACGAGAAGTGTACGATCGTACGCTCCGGGCGGTACGCTCCCGACCATGACTCTCGATGTGCGGGTACGGCCTGCCCTGCGCGAACGGCGGGCCCGCGTGGCCGTGGCCGTTCTCTTCCTCACCAACGGCGCGCTGTTCGCGAATCTGCTGCCGCGCTACCCGCAGATCAAGGCCGACCTGGGGATCGGGAACGCGGCCTACGGGCTCGCGGTCGCCGCGTTCCCGGCCGGTGCCATCGTGGCGGGCCTCGGCGCCGGGGTGCTGGTCCGGCGCTTCGGCTCGGCCCGGGTCGCGGTGGCGGGCACCCTGCTGACCGGCATCGGGATCGTCGTCGCGGGCACGGCCCCGGCGGTGCTGGTGTTCGCGGGGGCGCTGTTCCTGGCCGGGGCGATGGACGCGATCACGGACGTGGCGCAGAACGCGCACGCCCTGCGGGTGCAGCGCCGCTACGGGCGGTCCCTCATCAACTCCTTCCACGCCATCTGGTCCATCGGCGCGGTCCTCGGCGGTTCCATGGCCGCCGCCGCCATCGCCGTCGATCTCCCGATCGGGCAGCATCTGACCCTCTCGGCGGTACTGTGCGTCCTCGCCGCGTGCGGCGCCCTGCGCCACTGCCTGCCCGGCCCCGACACCGAACCGGCGACGGACCCCGGCCCCGGCGCCGACGGCGGTACGGCACCCGGGCCCCGCCCGGTGCCGACGGGCTCCCGGCGGACGTACGTCCTGGCGGCGCTGGTGCTGATCGCCATGGCGGGCACGCTGGTGGAGGACGCGGGCAGTTCCTGGGCCGCCCTGTATCTCTCCGGGTCGCTGCACGCCGCCGCGGCGCTGGCCGCGTCCGGGTACATCGCCCTGGTGGGCGCGCAGTTCGTGGGGCGGCTGCTCGGGGACCGGCTGGTCGACCGGTTCGGACAGCGTGCGGTCGCCCGCGCGGGCGGGCTGATCGCCGCCGTCGGCATGGGGCTGGCGCTGGCCCTCCCCTCGGTGCCGGGCACGATCATCGGCTTCGCGGCGGCCGGATTCGGGGTGGCGACGCTGGTCCCGGCCGCGATGCACGAGGCGGACGAGCTGCCCGGCCTCAAACCCGGCACCGGCCTGACCATCGTCTCCTGGCTCATGCGGCTGGGCTTTCTGCTCTCCCCGCCCATCGTCGGCCTGATCGCCGACGCGTCCGGCCTGCGCCTGGGCCTGCTGGTGGTGCCGCTGGCCGGGTTGCTGGTGATCTGCCTGGCGGGGGTGCTGGGGACGCGCAGGAGGGAGTAGCCGGGGGGTCGCCGGTGGTCGGGGGAGGGCGGCTTCCTGGGCGGGCGTGATGTGGATGGGCATCGCGTGATGTGGATTGGTGTGGTGTGGCCGGAAGCGTACGATCGTACGCTCGGCGGCGGTACCATCGCCCGCATGCCGACCGACTACTTCGCCAACGACCCCCGCAGCAACCATGAACGCATGCTCGCCGGGGACCACTACATCGCCGACGACCCGGAGATCATCCGCCGTCAGCAGCGGGCCGTGCGGCTGGCGGCGCGCTATGCGGCCGCCTATGTCGAGGACCCCGCGACGGCCCAGCCGCTGCTGGCGGAACTGCTCGGCGAGGTGGGCGAGGAGGTCGTGCTCCGGCCGCCGCTCTACGTCGACTTCGGCAGCAACATCAGCATCGGCGCCCGTACCTTCGTCAACTACCATCTGACCGCGCTGGACGTGGCCGCGATCGTCATCGGCGAGGACTGCCAGATCGGCCCGAACGTCCAACTGCTCACCCCCACCCACCCGTTGGAGTCGCAGCCCCGCAGGGACAAGCTGGAGGCAGCCCAGCCGATCACCATCGGTGACAACGTGTGGCTCGGCGGCGGTGTCATCGTCCTGCCGGGGGTGACCATCGGGGAGAACTCCGTCATCGGCGCCGGGGCGGTCGTCACCAAGGACGTGCCCGCGAACACGGTGGCGGTGGGCAACCCGGCCCGCCCGCTCCGCACACTGTGAGCAGCCGCCCACGCGCTGAGAAACACCGGTCCCTCTGAGAAACTCCGGGCATGGCAACCGGACACACCGACCCGCAGCGCCGCGAGCGCATCATCGCCGCCACCCTCGATCTGATCGCCGACGAGGGCGTGGCGGGCGTCTCGCACCGGAAGATCGCCGCGCGGGCCGGTGTGCCGCTCGGCTCGATGACGTACCACTTCACCGGCATCGACGAGCTGCTGTTCGAGGCGTTCCAGCGCTTCACCGACCATTTCGTGGTCCTCTTCGGCGGCTGTCTCGCGGGCGCCGCCGACCGGGAGCAGGCCGTGGAGGCGGTGGCCGACCTGGTGCACGCGATGTCCGCCGAGGACTCGCAGCGCGACCTGGTCCTCACCCAGGAGCTGTACACCCTCGCGGCCCGCCGCCCCGCCTACCGGCAGCTCACCCATGACTGGATGCGCCGCAGCCGCGTCCACCTGGAGAAACACTTCGACGCGGACACCGCCCGCCAACTGGACGCGCTGATCGAGGGACTGACCCTGCACCGGGCACTGGCCCGCGAGCCGCACGACCGCGCGGTCACCGTCGAGGCCATCCGCCGGATCACGACGACACGGGAGAGCCGTTCCTGACCCTGACCCTGTTCCGTAGATGTACCCGGACGCTCACCCGGCGGCGCCGTCCCATCGCAGATGCAGGCTCATCGGCTTGCGGAACACCAGGCCGGACGGGGCAGCCGGGCGGTCGGGATCGAGCCGCAGACCGGGCAGCCGGACGAGGAGCCGGCGCAGCGCGATCCGGGTCTCCAGGCGGGCGAGATGGGCGCCGAGGCAGTAGTGCGGGCCGATCGCGAAGGCCAGCTGGAGCCGGGAGTTGTCCCGGCGCACATCGAACCGGTCGGGGTCGGGGAAGACATCCGGGTCACGATTGGCGCCGGTCAGGGACACACTGACCAGATCGCCCCGCCGGATCGCGGCCGCCCCGAGCACGGTGTCCCGGGTGGCGTACCGGTCCACCACCGCGGCGCCGGGTTCGAGCCGCAGCGATTCCTCGACGGCCCCGTCCAGCAGCGCGGGATCGTCCCGGACGAGGGCGAGCTGACCGGGGTTGCGCAGCAGATGCAGCAAGGCGTTGGTGATCATCGCCTCGGTGGTCTCTATGCCGCCGAACATCAGGACGGCGGCATTCGACGCCACTTCGGGGACGGAGAGCTTCCCGGCGGCGGACGCGAGGAGCGAGCCGGTGTCCCGGTCGGCGACGGTGGCCTCGACGGCGGCCCGCAGTTCGGCGTAGGCCGCGGCGCCGTCGGCGCCCGCCGCGTGTCCGGCGGTGAGGTCGGCCACCGACCGCACGATGGCGTCGTACCAGGAGAGCACGGTGCCGGTACCGGCACCGGCGAGTCCGAGCGCCTCGGTCATCACGGCGACGGCCAGCGGCGCGGCGAAGGCCCGGCCCAGCTCGGCGCTCCCCGCGCCCTCGAAGCCGCCGATCAGCCGGTCCGTCTCCCGCTCGATGAACCCCTCGAAGCCCTGGCGGACCTCCCTCGGCCGGAACGGCGCGGCGAAGGGCTCCCTGTGCCGGGCGTGCCGCTCACCGTCCAGCGACAGCATGCTCGCCCCGACGACCCGCGCGGTCGAGAAGCGTGGATCGTCGACCGTGAACGTCCCGGCGTCCCGCATCACATCCATCGCCAGATCCCGCCGGGTCACCAGCCATCCGCCCAACTCCGGCACCCAGGACACCGGCTCCCCCGCCCGCAGCAGGGCCAGCCGCGCATGCGGATCCCCCGCCAGCTCGGCCAGCGTGGTCGCCGCGCCGAGCGGAAACGAGTCGACGGCGTTCATCAGGGCCCTTCCTGGCGGTTCTCGATCAGGTGTCCGAGGCTAGTGGAGCCCCGTCGACCGGCTGCTGCCGGGGGAGTCGCGCAGGGGCGGCGAGGGCTTCGCGCAGTCCGGCGCAGACCCGCTCCACGTCCGCCGGGTCCGGGAAGCAGCCCGCCGCTCCCATGGCCACCTGGAGGGCGGGGCCGAAGGCGTCGAAGCGGGTCAGGGTCGCGCTGTCCACGGGCTGTACGACGAAGTGGAGATGGCCGGGGCGCCCGCCCGCGTGCGACCAGAGACAGGCGTACACCTGGTCCGGGGCCATGACGGAGGTGACGGCGGCGCTCACGCGGTGGAGCAGGGGGCCCAGTTCGGCGGATTCCGGGGGTGTCAGGGCGGCCAGGTGCAGGACGTGGCGGAGGGGCTTCACCACCAGGGTGCCCAGGCCCAGCGGCCCGACGCAGTGCTCGACGGTCCAGGACGTGGTGCGCAGGAGCGTGCCGCCGGGGAGAGGGGTCCGGCCGGTGATGAGGTCGCAGGCCAGGCAGTCGGCGGGGCGGTCGACGGCGTCGGGTGTCATGCGCGGGGCCTCCTGGGTGTTGTCCGTCGCTCCGATCATGCCCCGGAGCCGGACCACTCCGGACCGTCACCTTTGATGTGCATCCCGTCATGGTTGGCGGACGGGGGGCGGGCCGACCACGCTCGGCATGTCACTCTTTCCTCCCTGATGGGAACTGGTGTGCGAGGTCCGACGGGCGATTGTCAGTGGTGGGTGTCAGGCTGAGGGCACACAGGATCTGCGAAAGGGCACTGCCGTGATCACCACTGACTTCGTCCCCGGCTCACCCTGTTTCCTCGACCTGGGCGCCCCTGACGTCCGGGCCGCCGCGGCCTTCTACGGCGCGGTGCTCGGCTGGCAGTTCCGGCCGATGGGCGAGGGGGAAGGCGCGGAGGGCGGGATGTTCCAGAAGGACGGCAAGACCGTCGCCGGGCTCGGCACGCTCACCGAGGAGGGCGCGCGCTCCGCCTGGATGATCTACTACACGGTCGCCGACGCGGACGCCACGACCCAGGCCGTCCAGCGCGCGGGCGGCATAGTCCGGGTGCCGCCGACGGACCTCGGTGAATGGGGCCGCATGGCGCAGTACACCGACCCGCAGGGCGCCCAGTTCGCCGTCTGGCAGCCCGGCGCCAGCCCGGGGGTGGAACTGGTCGACCAGCCCGGCTCCCTGTCCTGGACCGAGCTGTACACGACCGACGCGGCGGCGGCGAAGGACTTCTACCGCGCGGTCTTCGGCTGGCGGTACGGCGACATGCCGCTGCCGGGCGGCGGGGGCACGTACTCCCTCATCACCCCGGCCGGGCTCCCCGACGAGCGGATGCACGGCGGCCTGATGGAGGTGGACAAGGAGGCCCTCGCCCTGGCGAACGGCCAGGCGTACTGGCACCCGGTCTTCGACGTCGCCGACTGCGACGCCACCGTCGCCAAGGTCACCGAGAGCGGCGGCAGCGTGCAGATGGGGCCGGACACGGCGGAGGACATCGGCCGGATGGCCGTCTGCCTCGACGACGCGGACGCCGACTTCGTGGTCCTCACCCCGGTCCGCCGCTGACGCCGGGCGGCCCTACGCCCCGTCGCCCGCCGGCCCGGGATGGCGTACGGCCGCCTTCACATCCGCCTCCGCCTCGGAGCGGGCGACGCCCTGCTCCTGCGCGTACTCCGTGACCGTGGCCTGGATGTCGCGGGCGAGGTCACGCCAGGCACGCAGGGCGGTCTCGTACGTCTCCGTCTGCTGCTCGGACCACGGATGCGCGGTGGGCGGACCGTACTGATCGCGCAACTGCCGGACCTGGGCGTACGCGCGGTCCGCGGCGCGCTGCATGCCCACCAGCTCTTCGAAGGTATGTGCCACGCGCGGGATGGTAGGCAATGTCCTGGTTCGTTCCGCCCGTGACTCGCTCGCGGAGGCCGGACCGGACCCCTCTGGCGTCCCGCCGGTCCTCCGTCTGGTCCCCGTGGCGGAGGCGGGGAGAGGTGGAGGGGGGGTGGGGGATCAGTACACGGACAGGCCGTACAGGCTGAGGGCTTCCTGGATCGGCTGGTAGTAGCTGGTGCCGCCGGTCGCGCAGGTGCCGGAGCCGCCGGACAGGATGCCGATGACCTTGTCGCCCGCGTAGAGCGGGGCGCCGCTGTCGCCGGGCTCCGCGCAGATGTTCGTCTGGATCAGGCCGTACACCAGCTCGCCGCCGCCGTAGTTGACGGTCGCGTTGAGAGCGGTGATCCGGCCGCAGCGCACGCCGGAGACGGCTCCCCGGTGGCAGACGCCGAGGCCGATGGTGGCGGTCGCGGTGCCGGTGACATCGACGGTGCCGATCGTGCCGGGGCGCGGCACGGCGGGGTTGGTGTGGCGGATGACCCCGAAGTCGTTGCCGGGGTAGCTGGTGGCGGTGGTGGGGCCGATCGGTGTGGTCAGGCCCGGGTCGGTGTACCAGGTGGTGGCGCCCCGGGTGCAGTGCCCGGCGGTGATGAGGTAGAACTCCGAGCCGCCCTGCACATTGACGCCCGCCGTGCAGCGAGCGGTGGAGGCGTAGATACCGTCACCGCCGGAGAGCAGCGGGCGCAACCGGCCCTCGACGCGTTCGAGACGGACGGAGCCGTCCAGTTGGCGGAGCCTGGTCAGATCCGCGGCGCTGACCGTGGCATCGGCGAGGACCCGGGTCCCGTCGCCGTCCGGCACCCAGGCGGTCCCGGCGATGCCCAGGGCCGCGACGGCCTCGGCCACCCGGTCCCGGGGTGCGGTCTGGGCGGCCGTGGCGGTGCCGGAGACGGCGAGTCCGGCCATGACGAACAGGCTGAGCAGACAGCGTGAAAGGGCGTTGCGGCGGGCTCTCATCACCCAAGTCCCCCTGGGAGAGGTCGGTCGGACAGGCACGAGCCAGCGCTCATTGTGCCGGGCGGCTCAGGGGCAGGACAGTCGGAGTTCGGCCGTGTCGCCGCACGTCACCCTGAGTCCCGTACGGCCCCTGAGTCCCGGACGGCCAGTCCTGCGACACGCGCAAGTCTCGCTACGGGGACTGGCCGAGGGCGGCGCGGGAGTGTGTGGCGGTGCTGCGGAT
Organism: Streptomyces sp. NPDC056734; assembly: GCF_042790455.1. Classification (NCBI taxonomy): domain Bacteria; kingdom Bacillati; phylum Actinomycetota; class Actinomycetes; order Kitasatosporales; family Streptomycetaceae; genus Streptomyces; species Streptomyces sp. NPDC056734. Next base: position 124 of record NZ_JBHTZD010000040.1, on the reverse strand, counting down.
GGCGGCCGGGAGGCACCCGGAGGACCGGGGGGTGAGCGCGCTGGTGGGTGAGTTGAGTGGTCCATTGGGCGGCAGGCGGCAGGCGGCAGGCGGCAGGCGCCGGGCCGGGGGCGACGCCGAGGCC
>NZ_JBHTZD010000039.1:0-58177 GCF_042790455.1 Streptomyces sp. NPDC056734 | reverse complement strand
GTCTCCGACTCTATCAGATCCTTTTCTCGACCTGACCCCCAGTCAGCGGGGTTTGTCTTCCCGGCCCTGCGGCCGTTCCGACGAGTGAGACTTTAGCGGATTCCTGGCTCCCGACCTAATCGGGGGCGCCGCGTCCTTTCGAACGAGGATTCCTCATTTCGCAAATTCCCATGCCGACAATACGGCGGGCAGACGGACAGATGACTGCCCGGCTGTTCACCGAGAGTGGTGGGGACTTGCGGAATGGCTGTCCGGGGACCGACCTGGATCGGCGCTCACGCTGGACAGCCCGGAGAACATTACGTATCGGCATGTCGGGTGTCAACTCTCGTCCGGACGGCACTCCGGAGGCGTACGGTGGTCGACATGACGACGCGTACGTGTTCCCAGCTCTGGTGGGCCGCCTGACGGCGGCCGGAGTCACGTATGCATTCGACGGCCGCCGCCTCGGCGGCCGTTCTTGTTTCTCCCTTCTGAGGGGCCGGCCGGTGGGTGCGGTGGTCCTGAGCAGGAGGTGGAGAGATGAAGCGGGTTTTCAGCGGGGTCAAGCCGACCGGGCATCTGACGCTGGGGAACTATCTGGGGGCCATGCGGCAGTGGGCCGCGGTGGATCAGCACCAGGCGGACGCGTTGTTCTGCATCGTGGATCTGCACGCCCTGACCGTGGAGCACGATCCCGCGCGGGTGCGCAGGCTGAGCCGGCAGGCGGCGACGCTGCTGCTCGCGGCGGGACTGGATCCGCGGCTGTGCACCGTATTCGTACAGAGCCATGTGGATGAGCATGCGCGGCTGTCGTATCTGCTGGAGTGCGTGGCGACGGACGGCGAGATGCGGCGGATGATCCAGTACAAGGAGAAGGCCGCGCGGGAGCGGGCGCGGGGCGGGAGTGTGCGGCTGTCGCTGCTGACGTATCCGGTGCTGATGGCGGCGGACATCCTGGCGTACGGGGCGGATCAGGTGCCGGTGGGGGATGACCAGACGCAGCATGTGGAGCTGGCGCGGGATCTCGCGGTGCGGTTCAACCAGCGGTACGGGCACGCGTTCGTGGTGCCGCGGGCGACGCATCCGGCGGTGGCGGCCCGGGTCATGAACCTTCAGGACCCCGTCTCGAAGATGGGGAAGAGCGAGGACACCGGGCCGGGGATCGTCTATCTGCTGGACGAGCCGGATGTGGTGCGCAAGAAGGTGATGCGGGCCGTGACGGACGGTGGGCGGGAGGTCGTGTACGACCGGGAGGCCAAGCCGGGGGTCGCGAATCTGCTGGAGATCCTCGCCGCGTGCACAGGTAGGAACCCGAACGGGCTGAGCGGTGCATATGAGTCGTACGGCGCTTTGAAGAAGGACACCGCGGAGGCGGTGGTGGAGGCTCTGCGGCCCGTACAGGACAGGCACAAGGAGTTGTGCGCGGATCCTGCGTACGTGGAGGGGGTGCTGCGGGATGGGGCGGAGCTGGCTCGGGGCATGGCGCGGCCGACGGTGGACGCGGCCTATCGGGCGATCGGGCTGCTGCCTCCGGCGGCGGCTGTGGACGGGGTGGTGGGGGTGCTGAACGCGGCCCGGTAGGCGCGTGGGCTGGTGTCGGTGTGTGTCAGGTGTTGCCGGAGGCCAGTTCGCGGCTGCGGTCGCGGGCGGCTTCCAGGGCGGCGATGAGGGCGGCCCGTACGCCGTGGCTCTCCAGTTCGCGGATGGCGTTGATCGTGGTGCCAGCGGGGGAGGTGACGTTCTCGCGGAGCTTGACGGGGTGTTCGCCGCTGTCGCGGAGCATCACGGCGGCGCCGATCGCGGACTGGACGATCAGGTCGTGGGCCTTGTCGCGGGGCAGACCGAGCAGGATGCCGGCGTCGGTCATGGCTTCGACCAGGTAGAAGAAGTAGGCCGGGCCGGAGCCGGAGAGGGCCGTGCAGGCGTCCTGCTGGGACTCGGGGACGCGCAGGGTCTTGCCGACGGCGCCGAAGATCTCCTCGGCGGTGGCGAGGTGGTCGGCGGTGGCGTGGCTGCCGGGGGAGATGACGGACATCGCCTCGTCGACGAGGGCGGGCGTGTTCGTCATGACCCGGACGACGGGGGTGCCGGCGGTCAGGCGCTCCTCGAAGAAGGAGGTGGGGATACCGGCGGCGCCGCTGATGATCAGGCGATCGGCCGGGATGTGCGGGGCGAGTTCATCGAGGAGGGTGCCCATGTCCTGCGGTTTGACCGTGAGGATCAGGGTGTCGGCGGTCTTGGCGGCTTCGGCGTTGGTGACGGGGGTGACTCCGTGGCGGGCGCGGAGTTCCTCGGCGCGCTCGGGGCGGCGGGTGGTGACCAGGAGATCATCGGGCGCCCAGCCTGCGCGGATCATGCCGCTGAGCAGGGCTTCGCCGATTTTGCCGGTGCCTAGGACTGCGACTTTCTGGGTCATGGTGCGGTGCCTTCCAGGGGTTGCGTCGTCCGCTTTCATCCTGGCACTCGGTCGCGTGGGGCGGATGGGGTGTCCGGTGGGCGGACGTCGGGGTCAGGTGGTGCGGCGGCGGAGGGTGGCCGCTCCCAGGCACAGGACGAGGAGGGCGCAGCCCGCGACGATCAGGACATCGCGGACGAAGTCGGCGGTCATGTCGGGGTGCTGGAGGACTTCGTTCATGCCGTCGACGGCGTAGGACATGGGGAGGACATCGGAGATGGCTTCGAGGGCGGGCTGCATCTGGTCTCGGGGGGCGAAGAGGCCGCAGAGGAGGAGCTGGGGGAAGATCACCGCCGGCATGAACTGGACCGCCTGGAATTCGGAGGCCGCGAAGGCCGAGACGAAGAGACCGAGGGCCGTGCCGAGGAGCGCGTCGAGCAGGGCCACCAGGAGGAGCAGCCAGGGGGAGCCCGTGACGTCGAGACCCAGGCCCCAGACGGCGAGGGCGGTGGCCAGGGCGGACTGGATGATCGCGAGGGTGCCGAAGGCGAGGGCGTAGCCGGCGATCAGGTCGCCTTTGCCCAGGGGCATGGCGAGCAGGCGTTCGAGGGTGCCCGAGGTGCGTTCGCGCAGGGTGGCGATGGAGGTGACCAGGAACATCGTGATCAGCGGGAAGATCCCGAGGAGGGAGGCGCCGATGTTGTCGAAGGTGCGTTCGTTGCCGTCGAAGACATAGCGCAGCAGGAAGAGCATCACGCAGGGGATCAGGATCAGCAGTGCGATCGTGCGCGGGTCGTGGTGGAGCTGGCGGAGCACGCGGGCGGCGGTGGCGAGAGTGCGGGAGGGGGTGAGGACGCCGGTCGGGGCGGTCGGGGTGGTGGGGACTACCGGGGTGGCGGGAGCGGCGAGCCCGGCCGAGGTGGCAGGGGTGGGCGTCGGGGGCGGTGGCGGGGTGGGGTCGGCGGTGGTCATACGGTGCGCTCCTTCGTACGGGCTGCTGCGGCGGCCTCGTCGACCAAGTGGAGGAAGGCTTGTTCGACGGTGTCGCTGCCGGTGCGGGTGCGCAGGGCGGCGGGGGTGTCGTCGGCGAGGATCTCGCCCTGGCGCATGAGGAGCAGGCGGTGGCAGCGCTCGGCCTCGTCCATGACGTGGGAGGAGATGAGGAGGGTGGCGCCACGGGTAGCGGCGATGGAGTGGAAGAGGTTCCACAGGTCGCGGCGGAGGACCGGGTCGAGGCCGACGGTGGGTTCGTCCAGGACGAGGAGTTCGGGGGTGCCGAGCAGGGCGACGGCCAGGGAGACGCGGCTGCGCTGGCCGCCGGAGAGATTGCCGGCGAGGGCGTCGGCATGGCTGGTCAGGTCGACGTCGGCGATGGCGCGGGTGACGTCGGCGCGGCGGTGGGCGGCGAAGGCGCGGCCGGGGGTGAGGACGGCGGCGAAGTAGGCGAGGTTCTGGCGGACAGTGAGGTCGTCGTAGACGGAGGGGGCCTGGGTGACGTAGCCGATGCGGCTGCGGAGGGTGGGGTGGCCGACGGGGTGGCCCAGGACGTCGAGGGTGCCGGTGACCTTGGCCTGGGTGCCGACGACGGCCCGCATGAGGGTGGATTTGCCGCAGCCGGAGGGGCCGAGCAGGCCGGTGATCTGGCCGGGCGGGACGGTGAAGCCGAGGTCGCGCAGGACGGTGTGGGGGCCTCGGATGACGGTGAGGTTCTGGGCTCGTACGGCCGGGGCTTTCGGGGTCGTCGGGGTGCTGGCGGGTGGTGGGTCGGGTGTGAGTGGGGGTGGAGGCGGGGGTGGGGGTGGAGGCGGGGGTGTTTTATTCACCATTCGATGAATAATGCTCCGGGGGGTGGGGCTCGTCAAGGGCTGGGTGGGTGGATGGGCGGTGGGGTGGGCGGTGGGGTGGGCGTGGGTCGGCATGGCGAACCCGGCGGCCCTGGGGTGGGGCGCCGGGTGCGGTGAGGGGGGTGGGGCGGGGGCGTCAGGGGTGGGTGGCCAGGAGGAGTTCCACGTCGTAGGTCTCCTCGATCTCGCCGTTCGGGAAATGGGTGAGGAGGTGGGCGCGCTCCTCGGTGAGGAAGGTGGTGCGGGTCTGTTCGTCGGCTACCAGGACGACCGAGTGGCTGCCGAGGTTGGCCAGATGGGTGTCGAGCGGGACCCGGCGGCTCCAGCGGACGCGGCGGCGGGTGAAGTCCGGGGTGGTGGGCGTGTTGGTGGTGTTGCCGATGATGCGGCGCAGTTCGGCGGCGGCGTCCCGGCCGAAGACGCGGTGGACGCGGGTGGACTGCTCGGCGATCCAGTCGATGTCGAGGGCGTCGGTGTTCCACCACAGGGCGAGGGCGCCGCCGGGACACAGCACGCGCAGGGCCTCCGGCAGGGAGCGGGCGGGGTCGGTCCAGTACCAGGACTGGGCGTAGGTGACCAGGTCGACGGAGGTGTCGAGAAGGGGCAGCTGGTCGCCGATGGCCCGGACGAGAGGGACGTCGGGGAGGGCTCGGCGGAACTCGGCGGCCATCCGTTCGCCGGGCTCGACGGCGATCACATCGGCGCCGCGCTCGCGCAGGAGTGCCGTCGCTATGCCGGTGCCGGCCCCGATGTCCGCTGCGCGGGCGCCGGTGAGGGGGCGGCCGGACAGTTCCTCGATGGCGTCGAGGAGGGCGGGCGGGTAGGAGGGGCGGTTGGCGGCGTACTGGGCGGCGGCGGAGTTGAAGGAGTGGGCGAGGGCGTCGGCGGGGGGAGGGGTGGGGGTGGGGGCGGACGCCGGTGAAGGAGTCGTCATACGGCCATGGTGGCCGAGGGTGCTCCGACAGCGGGGGCTATGAGCGGCGGCGCTTCTTCGAGGGGTTGCCGGTGCGGCGGTTCGTGCGCTTCTCGTGGCGGCGGCGGGACTCCTCGTACTCCTGGCGGCGGAGCTTCTCTCCAGGGGCCTCGATCAGGGAGCGGAAGAAATAGGCGACGAGGGAGCCGACGAAGCCGATGGTCAGGAGGCCGCGCAGGGAGGACTGGCGGTCCGGGTCGGGGCGCCGGGTGAAGCTCTCCCAGGTGCCGCGGAAGGCGAGCGCGCTGCACACCGCGAACATCACGACCACCAGGAGCGGGACGAAGCTGCCGGTGTCGGCGAGCTGAAGGCCCTGGTAGGCGAAGCGCAGGACCAGGCAGGCGGCGACGGCGGCGGCCAGGGAACCGGCGGCGGCGCCGAAGCGGCGCAGGACGTAGCGGTCGGTGTGGTCGACCCATGTGGTGCCGAAGAAACGGATCGGCTCGGGGCGGGGGCCCGTGGGGGTCTCCGTGGGGGCTTCCTTGGGGGGTGTCGGCTGGTCCGGGGTGCCGTTCGATTTCTCGCTCACCCGTCGATTATCACCGCCGGGTGGGGTTCCGTTCGGTCCCCGGTCGGTTCGGATGCGGCCGGTACGGTCCGGGCCGGTCGGGTTCGGCTCGATCAGGTCCCGGGCCGGTCGGGTTCGGGCCGGTCGGGTTCGGGCCGGTGCCCGGCGATCACGTGGTCGCCGGGCGCCGGGCACCCCGCCTAACCGATAGCGGGTGTCGAACTGGCCAGTGGCCAGTAGCGGAATCGGCCGTCGCCCCCTGACGTCAGGAGCAGCGTGGTGCCACGTAGCCGTCGCTGCCCGTGTTCACGTAGGCGTCGGAGACGTACTGGGCGTTGGCGATGCAGTCCCAGATGGACGAGGTGCCGTACGGGCCGGTGACGGAGTCGCCGGGGCGCTGGCAGTAGATCGGGACGGTGGCGCCCTCGGGGAGGACGCGGACGATGCTGTAGTAGACGCCGGGGCCGCTGCGGACGTTCAGCCGGACGCCCGGGGCGACCGGGTAGGCCCGCGCCAGTGCCGCGACCGATTCCGCCTCGGCCGGCACCTCAGCCGTGGCCGCGACCGGCGTCTCCGCGCTCTCGGCGGTCTCGGCGGTCTCAGTGTTCGCGATGTTCGCAGTGTTCGCGGTGTTCTCGATGTTCTCGGTGGCCATGTCGATCTCCCCCTGGATGAACGCTCATGAGGAACGCTTCACGCCAAATCATGTGGCGCACCGAGGCTAGCAAGGCCACAGAGGTTTCGTACGGGGCATCGACTAGGCTCAGCGCGTCGTGCGTGCGGAGGAGCATCCGGGGGTGAGCGATGCCGCCATGGCGCAGCACCGGTGCGGATCCGGAAGCGGAATCTCCGCGATACGCCGGACAGTATCTGCTGGAGGCCGAGTTGGGCTCCGGTGGGATGGGGATCGTGCATCTGGCGCGGTCGGCCTCCGGGTTGCGGCTCGCGGTGAAGGTCGTGCACGCGGAGCTGGCCCAGGACCCTGAGTTCAGGGGGCGGTTCCGGCAGGAGGTCGGGGCGGCGCGGAAGGTCAGCGGGGCGTTCACGGCGCCGGTCGTCGACGCCGATCCCGAGGCCGGACGGCCTTGGATGGCCACGCTGTTCATCCCCGGTCCGACCCTCGCCGAGCATGTGAAGCGGAACGGCGCGCTGCCCATCTCCCGGCTGCGCCAGCTGATGGCGGGGCTGGCCGAGGCGCTGCGGGACATCCACCGGGCCGGGGTCGTGCACCGCGATCTCAAACCCAGCAATGTGCTGCTCGCCGAGGATGGGCCGAAAGTCATCGACTTCGGGATCTCCCGGCCCTCGGACAGCGAACTGCGCACCGAGACCGGCAAACTGATCGGGACGCCGCCCTTCATGGCGCCGGAGCAGTTCCGCAGGCCCCGGGATGTGGGACCGGCCGCCGACGTCTTCGCGCTCGGGTCGGTCATCGTGCACGCGGCGACCGGCAGCGGGCCGTTCGATTCGGACAGTCCTTATCTGGTGGCCTATCAAGTCGTCCATGAAGAGCCGGACTTGACAGGGGTTCCGGACGATCTCGCGCCCCTGGTCGCCCGCTGTCTGGCCAAGGAGCCCGAGGACCGGCCGACGCCCGACGAGTTGATGACGAAGCTGCGGTCGGTGTCGGCGTCGTACGACACGCAGGCGTTCATACCGGAGCAGCGGGGGCGGCAGGACGATCCCTCCGAGGCGCCCACCCATCGGCGCGGGGTGCTCGCGGCGGACGGTTCCGTCCCCGGGCGGGGGCTGAGGGGCGTACGGCTGCGGTGGTCGCGGAGCGTACGGCGGCGGGGGCTGAAGGGCGTACGGCTGCGGTGGTGGATGGGGGTCGGGGCGGGGGCCGTCGTCGTCGCGCTCGGGGCCGGGGGGCTCGCGCTGACCGGGGACGAGCCCGCCCCGGCGGCGGCCGGGCCCGGGCAGCCGGGGCAGGACGAGGACTTCCGGCCCTGGGAGGCCGAGCTGAGCGCGGCGGGCGCCGAGGCCGCCGGGATGCCGCAGTGCGTGGACGCGCCCGACGCGCTGTACTGCACCCGGCCCGGACTGCTCGCCACCGCCGTCGATCCCGTCGACGGGTCGGTGCGCTGGTCGCGGGCCGACACACCGGCCGCGTCGGGGACGGACGCCGGGCAGAGCGGGGACGGGGTCGTCGAGCCTCCGGTCCTGTCGGGCGGGCTGCTGCATGTCGTCACCGACGGCGGGCGGCGGCTGGAGGCCCTGGACCCGGCCACCGGCGACACCGACTGGAGCCACGACCTGACCGGTTACGGCGGGCGGATCGCGCACGCGGGCGGGGTCGTGCTGCTCACCGCCGACGACTCCACGGTCACCGCGCTGGACGCGGCCACCGGGGAGCGGATGTGGGAGGGCCCGGTCGACGGGCTCACCCGGCCGGTGTTCCAGTCGTACGGGGACGGGAACGCGTACGCGGTCGGCATGGAAGGGGCGGACGGGGCGGACGGGGCGGACGAGACGCTGGTCACCGCCGTCGATCCGGAGACCGGGGTCACGCGCTGGCAGCAGGAGCTGACGGGCGCGCTCACCCTCGTCGGTGCGCGGGAGGGGGTGCTGTGGTTCACGTCGACGGCTGAGGCGTACTCCGACACCGACGCCGTCGTGCGCTACGATGTGGAGCTGCGGGCGATGCGGCGGATCCCGCTGCGCTATCCGGTCGCGGGCGCGCAGAGCGTCGTGGCGGACGCCGACCGGCTGTATCTGCTCGGTGCGGACGGGGCGCTGGTCGCGGTGGACGCGCGCGAGTCGGCGCAGGTGTGGCGGGTGGAGACGTCGGTGAGTTTTCCGTCGGCGCCGGTGGTGGACGGGACGCGGCTGTACTTCAGCGCCGGGGACGGGCGGGTCGTGGCCTTCGACACCGCGCGGGGCGAGTTGCTGGGGCAGACCGAGGCGCGGCCGGGCGCGGCACGCGAGTCCGTGGTGTCAGAGCTGCCGGAGCCGGTGGTGAGTGACGGCAAGGTGTTCGCGGCGGCCCCGGACGGGGTGCTGTTCGGGGTGGACGGGAGCGAGCCGGAGCGGTGGTGAGGCGGATCCGGGTCCACATGGTGGTGCCGGGCGGTGGTCCGCGTAGTGGTCCCGCGTAGTGGTCCCACGCGGCGGTCCCGGGCGGTCGTCCGCACAGTGGTCCCACGCGGCGGTCAGGGCAGTGGTGCAGGCAGAGGTCACCACAGATCCGGGGGGGTACGGGAGTGGCGAACCGACAGCCGCTGAGAGTGACGTACCGAAGGTCGCCGAACGGATGAGGAAGGGGCCGCACCCGTCACGTGCGGCCCCTTTTCACCGGCCGGCCCCCGGCCGGGCTCGGCTCACCGGCTCAGCCGAGCTTGCTGACGTCCCGGACCGCGCCCCGGTCGGCGCTGGTGGCCATCGCCGCGTAGGCGCGCAGGGCGGCGGAGACCTTGCGGGTGCGGTTCTCGGGGGCGTACACGCCGCCCAGGGCCTGTTCGCGGCGGGTCAGTTCGGTGTCGTCGACCAGCAGCTCGATCGAGCGGTTCGGGATGTCGATGCGGATGCGGTCGCCGTCCTCGACGAGGGCGATGGTGCCGCCGGAGGCCGCCTCCGGTGAGGCGTGGCCGATGGACAGACCGGAGGTGCCGCCGGAGAAGCGGCCGTCGGTGACCAGCGCGCACGCCTTGCCCAGGCCCCGGCCCTTCAGATACGACGTCGGGTACAGCATCTCCTGCATGCCCGGCCCGCCCTTGGGGCCCTCGTACCGGATGACGACGACATCGCCCTCCTTGATCTGCTTGCTCAGGATCTTCTCGACGGCCGCCTCCTGCGACTCGCAGACCACCGCAGGACCCTCGAAGGTCCAGATGGACGCGTCGACGCCCGCTGTCTTCACAACGCAGCCGTCGACCGCCAGGTTCCCCTTGAGCACGGCGAGGCCGCCGTCCTGGGAGTACGCGTGCTCGGCGGAGCGGATGCAGCCGCCCTCGCCGTCCTCGTCGAGCGCCGCCCAGCGCTCGGACTGGGAGAACGCCTCGGCGGAGCGGACGCAGCCCGGGGCCGCGTGCCACAGCTCGACGGCCTCGGGGGACGGGGAGCCGCCGCGCACGTCCCAGGTCTTGAGCCAGTCGGCGAGGGACGGGCTGTGCACGGCGTGCACGTCCTCGTTGAGCAGGCCCGCGCGGTGCAGTTCGCCGAGCAGCGCCGGAATGCCGCCCGCGCGGTGCACGTCCTCCATGTAGTACGTACGGTCCTTGGCGACGTTCGGCGCGACCTTCGCCAGGCACGGCACGCGCCGCGACACGGCGTCGATCTCCGCCAGGCCGAACGGCACCTCGGCCTCCTGGGCGGCGGCCAGCAGATGCAGGATCGTGTTGGTGGAGCCGCCCATGGCGATGTCCAGGGCCATGGCGTTCTCGAAGGCCGCGAAGGTGGCGACGCTGCGGGGCAGGACCGATTCGTCGTCCTGCTCGTAGTAGCGGCGGGTCACGTCCATGACCGTGCGGGCGGCGTCGACGTAGAGCTGCTTGCGGGCCGTGTGGGTGGCGAGGACCGAGCCGTTGCCGGGCAGGGACAGGCCGATGGCCTCGGTCAGGCAGTTCATCGAGTTGGCCGTGAACATGCCGGAGCAGGAGCCGCAGGTCGGACAGGCGTTCTCCTCGATACGGAGGATGTCCTCGTCCGAGATGTTCTCGTTCACGGCGTCGGACATCGCGTCGACCAGGTCGAGCGTGCGGACCGTGCCGTCCACGAGGGTGGCGCGGCCGGACTCCATGGGGCCGCCGGAGACGAAGACCGTCGGGATGTTCAGCCGCAGGGCGGCGTTCAGCATGCCCGGGGTGATCTTGTCGCAGTTGGAGATGCAGACCAGGGCGTCGGCGCAGTGCGCCTCGACCATGTACTCCACGCTGTCCGCGATCAGGTCGCGGGAGGGCAGGGAGTACAGCATGCCGCCGTGGCCCATCGCGATGCCGTCGTCCACGGCGATCGTGTTGAACTCGCGCGGGATGCCGCCGGCCGCGACGATCGCCTCGCTGACGATCCGGCCGACCGGCGCGAGGTGGGTGTGACCGGGCACGAACTCGGTGAAGCTGTTGGCGACCGCGATGATCGGCTTCCGGCCGATGTCCGCACCGGGTACACCGGAGGCGCGCATAAGGGCGCGGGCGCCCGCCATGTTGCGGCCGTGGGTGACTGTGCGGGACCTCAGCTCGGGCATCGTCGCTCGCTCCTTCGGAGAGTTCCGGCGGTGTCGAACCGCCGGATTTCTGGCTCCTATGAGCGTACGCCCGTGCTCCAAGGGATGGACTCCATGTCCGGAATGCGGGATGTATGTCTCACCACGGGTTGGTGAGGTGCCCCTGTACGACCGGGGCCACCCGTTCAATGATCCGTTCGACGTCCACCGAGGCCAGCGGCTCCACCTTGATCACGTACCGGATCATCGCGATGCCCACCAGTTGCGAGGCGGCCAGCTCGGCTCGGAGTTCCGGCTCGGGCAGGGCGACCTCGTCGGCGATCCGGCGCAGCACCTGACCGGCGATGAGCCTGCTGAAGACGGTCCGGGCGGCCTCGTTGTTGACGGCGGAGCGGACGACGGCCAGCAGCGGCTTGCGGGTGGCCGGGTTCTCCCAGACGCCGAAGAAGAAGCGGGTCAGACGCTCGCCGGCGCCGTCCAGCGGGCCCTGGAGGACCACGTCCGGGGCGCTGAGCGCCGGGGCGGCGACGATCTCGACGGCCGCCTCGAAAACCTGTTCCTTGGTGCCGAAGTAGTGGTGGACGAGGGCCGGGTCCACCCCGGCCGCCTTGGCGATCCCGCGCACCGATGTCTTGTCGTACCCGCGTTCGGAGAACTCCTCACGGGCCGCCGCCAGGATGCGGTCACGGGTGGCGGGGCCGTCGGCGGTGTCGGTACGGGAGGGGCGGCCCCGGCGACGGGAGGGCGGGGCGGGGGTGGCAGGAGTGGCAGGGGGGTCGGGGCGGGCGGGGGCGGGTCCGGATCGGGGGGCAGGTCCGGGGTCGTCGCGGCCGGCGTCGGGGCCGGGGACAGGGCTGGGGCCGGGGCCGGTCATCGGCGTGGCACCCGTAGCGACGAGGCCAGATGGAGGCGGGTGAAGGCCAGGGCCTCCGCCAGGTCGGCCTCGCGTTCGGCGCTGGACATGGCCCGGCGGGTGTTGACCTCGATCACCACATGGCCGTCGAAGCCGGTCAGGGCGAGGCGCTCCAGCAGTTCGGCGCAGGGCTGGGTGCCGCGGCCGGGGACCAGGTGCTCGTCCTTGGCGGAGCCACGGCCGTCGGCGAGGTGGACATGGCCGAGCCGGTCGCCCATGCGGTCGATCATGTCGAGGGCGTCCGCGCGGGCGGTCGCCGTGTGGCTGAGGTCGATCGTGTAGTGCCGATAGTCGTCCTTGGTGACGTCCCATTCGGGGGCGTACGCCAGCATCTCGCGGTCGCGGTAGCGCCAGGGGTACATGTTCTCGACGGCGAAGCGTACGTCGGTCTCGTCCGCCATCCGCCAGATCCCGGTGACGAAGTCACGCGCGTACTGGCGCTGCCAGCGGAACGGGGGGTGGACCACGACCGTGCTCGCGCCGAGCTTCTCCGCCGCCGCGCGGGCGCGCTGGAGCTTGGTCCAGGGGTCGGTGGACCAGACCCGCTGGGTGATGAGCAGGCAGGGGGCGTGCACGGCGAGGATCGGGACCTGGTGGTAGTCGCTGAGTCTGCGCAACGCCTCGATGTCCTGGCTGACCGGGTCGTTCCAGACCATGACCTCGACGCCGTCGTAGCCCAGGCGCGCGGCGATCTCGAAGGCCGTCGCCGTCGACTCCGGGTAGACGGAGGCCGTCGAGAGGGCGACCTTCGCGTCCGGAATGCCGACGGGGTGTGCCACGAGGGAAAGGGTACGTGGGATTGGGGGTGGGGCTGGGCCGGGGCGGGGTTGGGGGTGGGGTTGGGGGTGGGGTGGGGCGGGGTTGGGACGTGGGGTGGGGCTTGGGTGGTGGCGCCTTCTGGGGGTTTGGGCTGGTCGCCGTGGGCGGGTGCGGTTGGTGGTGGGTTGCTCGCGCAGTTCCCCGCGCCCCTGTGGGGCGATGCCCGGGCGGCTCCCTATAGGCGGGCCTCAGGCGTGCGCCGCATAGGGGCGATGCTCGGGCGGCTGCCTATAGGCGGGGCTCGGTTCGGCCGGCCATGGGGCGGGCTCAGTCCGTGGGGGCCGTTGAGGCCATCGCCGTGCCCATGTGGTCCAGTTTGCGGAGGATGATGCCCTCGCGCAGGGCCCAGGGGCAGACCTCCACCCGCTCGACGGCGAAGAGGTCCATCGCACCCTCGGCGACCAGCGCGCCCGCGAGGAGCTGGCCCGCGCGGCCCTCGGAGACGCCGGGGAGTTCGCCGCGCTCGGCGGTGGTCATCCCGGCCAGACGCGGGACCCATGCCTCCAGGGACTCGCGCTTGAGGTCGCGCTGGACGTAGACGCCCTCGGCGCTGCGGGCGGCGCCGCCGATCCGGGCGAGCTGCTTGAACGTCTTCGACGTGGCGACCACATGGTCGGGGGCGCCGAAACGGCTGAACTCCCCCACCGTACGGGCGATCTGGGCCCGCACATGGCGGCGCAGGGCCCTTATCGCCGCCGGGTCGGGCGGGTCGCCGGGGAGCCAGGCGGCGGTGAGACGGCCGGCGCCGAGCGGGAGGGAGACGGCGGTGTCGGGTTCCTCGTCGATGCCGTACGCGATCTCCAGGGAGCCGCCGCCGATGTCCAGGACCAGCAGCTTTCCCGCCGACCAGCCGAACCAGCGGCGTACCGCGAGGAAGGTCAGCCGGGCCTCCTCCTCGCCGGTCAGCACACGCAGCTCGACGCCGGTCTCGTCACGCACGCGCGCGAGGACGTCATCGGCGTTGGTCGCCTCGCGCACGGCGGAGGTCGCGAACGGCAGGATCTCCTCGACGCCCTTGTCCTCGGCGGCCTGGAGGCACTCGTGGACGACCGTGATCAGCTGGTCGACGCCGTCGGCGCCGATGGACCCGTCCTCTTCGAGCAGTTGGGCGAGGCGCAGATCCGCCTTGTGCGAATGCGCGGGCAGCGGGCGTGCGCCCGGGTGCGCATCCACCACCAGCAGATGCACCGTATTGCTTCCCACATCGAGGACACCGAGTCTCATGGGCGGAACGCTACTGCCAGCGGTTCGGTGCACCGCGCCCGAGGCGGTTCCGAGGCCGTTCCGTGCCCGTCCTGAGGCGGTGGGGACAGTGGTGGGGAGAGGGGTTTCCAGGGTGGTCGCGCAGCGGGGTCCATGGACGGGCTCCGGCGACTTACCCTGGACCCGTGCCAAAGACGAAAAAGGCGAAGAGCGGCAAGACCGGCAAGGCTGTCAAAGCCGACAAGGTGGGCAAAGTCGGCAAGAAGGGTGTGGTGGCCGAGCGGGCGGACGCGGCCTCGGACGAGAAGGGGCTCGACTTCGCGCGCGCGTGGGTGGAGTTCCCGGATCCGGCGGACGACGAGCAGGTCTTCCGGTGCGATCTGACCTGGCTGACCTCCCGCTGGAACTGCGTCTTCGGAAGCGGCTGCCAGGGCATCCAGGCAGGCCGCGCGGACGACGGGTGCTGCACGCTGGGCGCGCACTTCTCCGACGAGGACGACGAGAAGCGGGTCGCCGGGCACGTGGCCCGGCTCACGCCGGACATCTGGCAGCACCACGGCGAGGGCACCCGGGACGGCTGGGTCTCCGAGGACGAGGACGGCGAGCGGCAGACCCGCCCCTTCCAGGGCTCGTGCATCTTCCAGAACCGGCCCGGCTTCGCCGGGGGCGCGGGCTGCTCGCTGCACATCCTCGCCGTACGGGAGGGCCGGGAGCCGCTGGAGACCAAGCCGGACGTGTGCTGGCAGCTGCCGATCCGACGCACCTTCGACTGGATCGACCGGCCCGACGACACCCGGGTGCTCCAGGTGTCGATCGGTGAGTACGACCGCCGAGGCTGGGGTCCTGGCGGCCATGACCTGCACTGGTGGTGCACCTCGGCGACCTCGGCGCACGGCGGGGGCGATCCCGTCTATGTCTCCTACCGCCCGGAACTGACCGAGCTGATGGGCAAGGCGGGCTACGACCGGCTGGTCGAGCTGTGCGAGGAGCGGCTGGGGGCGGGGCTGCCGCTGCTCGCGCCGCATCCGGCGGATCCGGTGGGGCCGCCGCCGGGGCCCGTGGGCCGGTAGGGCGTCCACGGCCGGTACGGAGGTACCGGCCGTACGTCGGACCGGTCCCCTTTGGTCCCCCTAGCCCCCCCGGTCTCACCGGTCTCACCGACCTCACCGACCTCACCGACCTCACCGAACCGCAGCGGACCCAACGCACGGGCTGAGCGACCCGGCCCCCGCTGTCGGGCCGCGCCAACCCACTGTCCGGCACCACGCGCGCGTGGCGCGAATGCGGGATCGGCGCTAGCTCGGGCTCGGATCCCCGCCCTCGGTCGGCGACGGGGTCGAGCCCGGGTCCGTCGGGGACGGGTCGGTGGGGGTCGGCTCGGGGTCCGTCGGGGTCGGGGGCGGGCTGCTGACCGGGTCGGTCGGGGCGGAGGTCGTCGGGGTGGGCTCGGGGGCGGAGGGTTCCGGGTCGGTCGGGGGCGGGGTGCCCGGCGGGGTGGGGCGCGGCTCGGACGGGGTGGGCGCGGTGCCGTAGCCCTCGATGGAGACGATGGCCCCGGCGGGCGAGATCGCCACCCGCGCGCTCCAGTGCCCGGAAGGCTCGCGCAGATGGTCCACGTACACCTTGATCGTCAACGTCTCGCCGGGCTGGAGGGTTCCCGAGGAGCGGCTGAGGTAGAGCCAGGCGGCCGCGGTGGAGGCGGACCAGCTCACGGGGGCGGTGCCGGTCGCGGTGAGGGTGATGAGGGTCGTGTCGCCACTGCTCGCGGCGGCCACCCCCAGCTGCGCGGCGCCCTTTTGTCCGGCGCCGGCGACGCTGATCACCTCGACGGCGACATCGGGGCGCTCACCGGTGCCGAAGCGGTCGGGGCGGGTGCCGGCGTTGCCCGCGTTCTGGTAGCCGCCGCCCGTGCCCCCGCCGCCCGTGCCCTCGCCGTCCTCCTGGGTGGCGCTCGCGCCGGGGCCGCCCTGTCCGTCGGCGATCGAGGGGTCACCGCGATAGGCCGACCAGAGGGCGATCACGGGCGCGGCGACGACCGTGGCGACGACGGTCGTGGTGACGGCACGCGCGCGTAGGCGGTCCCGGCGGGCGGCGCGGTCCTTGGGGTCCATCGGGAAGCCACGCCGGTCGTAGCGCGGTACGGCGGCGCCCCGCGCGCGTGGGTGGTGGGTCAGCGCCATGTGGAGCGCCGCGCGGGGGGCCGCCAGGACGGGCAGCTCGGCGGGGGTGACGGTGGCGCCGGGCCAGCGGCCGGGTACCGCGCGCTCGGCGGTACGGCGGCAGCGCGGGCAGTCGTCGACATGGCGCACCAGCTCGCGGCGCAGGGCGGTGCTGAGGACCAGCTGGTGGTCGCCGGTGAGCCGGGCGACGCCGGGGCAGCCACCGGCCTCCACGACGGCGAGCGCCGCGCGGGTGCGCTCCACCTCGCAGGCGGCGGAGGCGAGCAGTTCGCGGGCGGCGGCGAGGTCCATGCCGAGCACCGCGGCGACCTCGTGGGCGGCCAGGTGGTGACGTACGGCCAGTTCGAGCGCCTCGCGCTGCTCCGGGGTGGTCCCGGCGGCCTCTGGCCAGGCCAGCAGGGACAGTTCACGCCGCCGCAGCTCCTGCACCTCCTCGGCGACGGGCGGCTGCGGGGCGGAATGGGCGCTGGGGTGCGCGCCGGGGTGCGCCGGGGCCAGTGCGCCCGGGTATGCGCCACCTGGGTGGGTTCCGCTGTGGGCTCCGGTGTGGGTTCCCGTGTGGGGGCTCACGTGCTTGCCGGGGTGGCGGCCCGCCGCGTGGGTGCTCTGACGTTTCTGCTTGGCCTCGGCCAGCTTGCGCAGACAGGTCCAGCGGGCCAGCGCGTACAGCCAGGCGCGGCGGTCCCCGGGGGCCTCCGGGGCGCGTGTGCCCCGGCGCTCGGCCAGGGCGAGCGCGTCGCCGAGCGCGGTGGTCGCGGAGTCGTGGTCGCACAGGACGGACAGACAGTAGGTGAACAGGCCGTCCAGATAGGGCTCGTAGCGCGCGGGCGGACGCTGCGCCAGCGTGCGCGCCCCAGCGCGGTCACGCGCCTCCCTGCGCGCCCGGTGTGCGCCGGTGGTGCGGGTCGGTGTCTGCTGGCTGCTGGTCATCACTCGTGGACCGTAGGGCGCGCGCGACGGCCCCTTCTCCCACCTTGAGCACATTTAATCCGTACGGGTGAAACGATCCCTCAATGGGGGACAGGAACGATTCATTCCGTGGCCGATTCTTGACGGGATGGCTGAGTTTGAGGGTGGTGCGAACGGGACGGCCGGGGGGAGAACACGGGACGGCCGGGGAGAACACGGGACGGCCGGGGGGAGAACGGGACGGCCGGCGGCGGGGGGCGTCGCGGGCCCGACCGCGTTGTCAGTGCCAGCGGTTACGGTTTCCGCATGGCTGCCCGTACCAAGACCACGAAGGACCGACCGTCCTACCGCTGCACGGAGTGCGGCTGGCAGACGGCGAAGTGGCTCGGCCGCTGCCCCGAGTGCCAGGCGTGGGGCACGGTCGAGGAGTACGGCGCGCCCGCTGTGCGTACGACGGCACCCGGCCGGGTCACCACCTCAGCGGTGCCCATCGGCCAGGTCGACGGCAGCCAGGCCACCGCCCGCTCGACCGGCGTGCCCGAGTTGGACCGGGTGCTCGGCGGCGGACTGGTGCCCGGCGCGGTCGTGCTGCTCGCGGGCGAACCCGGCGTGGGCAAGTCGACCCTGCTGCTCGACGTGGCGGCCAAGTCGGCCAGCGACGAGCACCGCACGCTGTATGTCACCGGCGAGGAGTCCGCGAGCCAGGTGCGCCTGCGCGCGGACCGCATCAAGGCCCTGGACGACCATCTGTATCTCGCCGCCGAGACGGATCTGTCGGCCGTGCTCGGGCATTTGGACGCGGTCAAGCCGTCGTTGCTGATCCTGGACTCGGTGCAGACGGTGGCCTCGCCGGAGATCGACGGCGCGCCCGGCGGCATGGCGCAGGTGCGCGAGGTGGCCGGCGCGCTGATCCGCGCCTCCAAGGAGCGCGGCATGTCGACGCTCCTGGTGGGCCATGTCACCAAGGACGGCGCGATCGCGGGCCCCCGCCTGCTGGAGCACCTGGTGGATGTGGTCCTGCACTTCGAGGGCGACCGCCACGCGCGCCTGCGGCTGGTCCGCGGCGTCAAGAACCGCTACGGCACGACGGACGAGGTCGGCTGCTTCGAGCTGCACGACGAGGGCATCACGGGCCTGACCGACCCCAGCGGACTGTTCCTGACCCGCCGCGCGGAGCCGGTCCCCGGCACCTGCCTGACCGTCACCCTGGAGGGCCGCCGCCCCCTGGTGGTCGAGGTCCAGGCGCTGACCGTGGACTCGCAGATCCCCTCCCCGCGCCGGACCACCTCCGGTCTGGAGACCTCGCGCGTGTCGATGATGCTGGCGGTGCTGGAGCAGCGGGGCCGGATCAGCGCGCTGGGCAAGCGGGACATCTACTCCGCGACGGTCGGCGGGGTGCGGCTCCAGGAGCCCGCGGCGGACCTCGCCGTGGCCCTCGCGCTGGCGAGCGCGGCCAGCGACACTCCGCTGCCGAAGAACCTTGTGGCGATCGGCGAGGTCGGGCTCGCGGGCGAGGTCAGACGGGTCACGGGCGTGGGGCGCAGACTCTCCGAGGCACACCGCCTGGGCTTCACCCACGCGCTCGTACCGGGCGATCCGGGCAAGATCCCGCCCGGTATGAAGGTCCTGGAAGTGGCGGACATGGGGGACGCGCTGAGGGTGCTGCCGCGTTCCCGTCGCAGAGAGGCCCCCCAGGACACGGAGGACCGCCGGTAGACTTTGCCCTGGTCTCGCCCGTCCGTACGAACCGAGTACGCGAAACGGGGCGCCGTACGGGTCCTGTACGGGCCCCGTACGGGGGCGCCGCACGGGACGCCTGAGAACCTGCGACCGGAGGAGTGCAGTGGCAGCCAACGACCGGGCATCAGCTCCCGGAAAGTCCGGTGGGAGTGCCGGTTCCGAGGGCATGATGCGCGCTTCGCTGAGCGCCGTGGCTCCGGGTACGGCGCTGCGTGACGGCCTGGAGCGGGTGCTCCGGGGCAACACCGGCGGCCTCATCGTGCTGGGTTCCGACAAGACCGTCGAGGCGATGTGCACGGGCGGTTTCGTGCTGGACGTCGAGTTCACGGCGACGCGCCTGCGCGAGCTGTGCAAGCTCGACGGCGGCATCGTCATCTCCTCCGACCTGTCGAAGATCCTGCGGGCCGGTGTCCAGCTGGTGCCGGACCCGACGATCCCCACCGAGGAGACGGGCACCCGGCACCGTACGGCGGACCGGGTCTCCAAGCAGGTCGGTTTCCCCGTGGTCTCCGTCTCCCAGTCGATGCGGCTGATCGCGCTCTACGTCGACGGCCAGCGCCGGGTCCTGGAGGACTCGGCGGCGATCCTGTCCCGCGCGAACCAGGCCCTGGCCACCCTGGAGCGCTACAAACTCCGCCTGGACGAGGTCGCGGGCACGCTCTCGGCGCTGGAGATCGAGGACCTGGTGACGGTCCGCGATGTGTCGGCGGTCGCGCAGCGCCTGGAGATGGTCCGGCGCATCGCCACCGAGATCGCGGAGTACGTGGTCGAGCTGGGCACCGACGGGCGTCTTCTGACGCTTCAGCTGGAGGAGTTGATCGCCGGGGTCGAGCCGGACCGCGAGCTGGTCGTGCGGGACTACGTCCCCGAGCCCACGGCGAAGCGTTCCCGCACGGTCGAGGAGGCGCTCTTCGAGCTGGACGCGCTGAGCCACGCGGAGCTGCTGGAACTGACCACGGTGGCACGGGCGCTGGGCTACGCCGGGTCCCCCGAGACGCTCGACACGGCCGTCTCGCCGCGCGGTTTCCGGCTGCTCTCCAAGGTTCCGCGGCTGCCCGGCGCCATCATCGACCGCCTGGTCGAGCACTTCGGCAGCCTCCAGAAGCTGCTCGCCGCCAGCGTGGACGACCTCCAGACGGTGGACGGCGTGGGCGAGACCCGCGCGCGGAGCGTGCGCGAGGGGTTGTCGCGGCTGGCCGAGTCGTCGATCTTGGAGCGGTACGTCTGAAGGTTCCGGGCGCGTCCCACCGTAGGAGGGCGGTTCCCGCGCCCTTCAGGGCGATACGGTCGGGCGGCGGCGGTCAGTCCGCCGTGAGGACGAACGACGTCTGCACCTTGGTGAGCCCCTTGGCCTCGGCCTCCACCAGGTACGTCCCGGCGCCGGCCCGGCCGCCCGTCGGCGTCCCGCACTCCGGGGCGCTGCGCTCGCGGTCCCATTCCACCGTGTACGTGATGCTGCTCCCGGCGGGCACCCGGTAGAGCAGGCTTGCCGCGCCCTGCGGACAGTCCGCGGACGACCAGAGTTCGTCGTCCTCGGCGGCCTGCGTGATCGTCACCACCGCGTTGCGGGGACCGAGGTCCACCTTGCAGTCGCTCGCGGACGAGTTCCGCGCGATCAGCTGGAACTCGGGCCGCTGATCGGGCGAGTAGGAGTTGCGCACACTGCGCACGGTCAAGGTCACGGCCCCGGGAGCGCAGTTGGGCAGCGGCGAACCGGCCGGCAGCGCGTCCCCCGTACCGACACTCGTGGCGCCCTCGGAGTCCCCGCCCGAACCGCCCCCGGTCTCCGTGCCGGAATCGGTACCGGTCCCTGAGGTCTCCGAGCCGTCCCCGGTGCCGGTCCCGGTGCTCTCGCCGCCGCCCGGGTCGCCGTCCCCGGATCCGTCGTCCGACTCGTCGCGCCCGCCCGGCGCTTGGCTGATCGCGGGACCGGACCCGGACGGTCCGGGAGTGATGGAGGGGACGGGATTCTTGCTGTTGGACCCCTCGGCGTCGTTGTTTCCGTCTCCGCCCCGGGACAACACGATCCAGGCGGTCAGCAGTGCCAACACGGCCACCACGGACACCAGGACGACCCTCCGTCGCCAGTAGATGGAGGAGGGAAGCGGCCCGACCGGATTGCGCAGAGATCCCACGGCTCAAACTGTACGAGAGATCCGCGGCGCCGCTCGCGCCACCCGCCGCCTGAAGCGCAACTTTTCCGGATCATCATCCCGGAAGCGCCCCTCGACGCCCACGGACTGCCGTACGAGTCACTGTTCGACCACTCCACGTGACCACACCGGCATCACGCGCCCGCCCCGCCCCTCCGATCCCCCACCGTTCGACGGCAGTTGACGCAGAGTCACACCGCGCGGGCCACGCCGCGATCCCCCACCGCCCGTCTCCGTCGCCGACCAACCCCGCCTCGTACGCCACGATCGCCGCCTGCACCCGGTTCCGTACCCCCAACCGCTCCAGCACCGCGCTGACGTACGCCCTCACCGTGCCCTCGACCAGGTGCAGGCGCGTGGCGATCTCCGGGTTGGACAGCCCCTGGCCGACCAGTCCGAGCACCTCGCGCTCGCGCGGGGACAGTTGCGCGGCGCGGGCCCGCCGTCCGGCGAGCCAGGGAGAGTCACAGCAGAAGAGGAGGGTGCACATCAGGACCAGCCATTCCGGCGCCGGGTCGACCCCGAAGAGCCCGATCCGTACGGTGCCGGCGCAGCCGACGGCGGCGAAGCAGAGGGCGGCCGGGCGGATCCGGTCGGCCCGCAGTCCGAGCAGCAGTGCGAGCACGGCTAGCGCCGGGGCGTACGAGAGGGTGAACAGGGCGGGCGCGGCGGTCAGGCTCAACCCGGCCGACAGCGCGAACGCCGTGAGCGGGGCGCGGCGGGACACGGCGACCGCCACGCCGAGCACGACGGCTCCCGCGAGCCGCTGCCACAGGGGGCGCGGCTCGTTCAGCCCGAGCAGCTCGGTGCCGGCCGCGGGTGCGGCGAGGGCGGCCCACAGCAGCGCGTCAGGGAGGCGGGGCCGGGGCTGCGGGTCGGGGGCTGCGGGTCGGGGGGTTGCGGGTCGGGGGGTTGCGCTGTCTGCGGGTTCGTCCAGCGTTCCGTCCGTCGGCTGGTCCGTGGGCTCTTGCGTCGGCCCTTCCGTCGGCGTGGCCGCCGTCCGGGCCAGCGTCCCGGCGGTCCGCTCATACGCTGCCCGGTCCGGCGTCCTGGACGTCGGCGGACCTGTCGGCTGATCCGTCGGCTCCGCCAGCCCGACCGCCGTCCCGGCCAGCGTCCCGGCGGGCCACTCGCACACCGCCCGGTCCGGCATCCTGGCCGTCGGCGGACCTGTCGGCTGATCCGTCGGCTCCGCCAGCCCGACCGCCGTCCCGGCCAGCGTCCCGGCGGGCCACTCGCACACCGCCCGGTCCGGCATCCTGGCCGTCGGCTCGTCGGCCGTCACGTTTGCCGACCTGCCGACCGACACGTCCGGCGTCCCGGCCGTTCGCTAGCCCGCTGTCCCATTCGCCGACCTGGCCGCCACCCCGTCCACCGTCTCGGCCGTCCGCTCGCACGTCCTCACCTTCGCCGACCTGCCCGCCACCCCCTCCGCTGGCCCGGCCATCCGCCCGCCCGACCTCACGTCCGCCACCCCCTCCGCCATCTCGCCCGCCATCCATCCGTCCGACGCTGCAAGCCGCTCGGGCCGCCTCGCCCCTGCCGATCGTCAGGTGCTGTCGTCCCCGGGGGTGGCGGTTCGCCCGAGTCATGGTGTTGGCATGGCAGGATCGGAATCGCCATGACTGCGCCCACGAAGCTCCCCCACAGCCCACTCGCCGACGCGTCCGCCGATTCCTCGGTGCCCGGCGGCTCCCCCTCGCCTCAGGACCGGTCCCCTCTGGAAGAACAGGTGTCCGGGAAAGGGCCCGCTTCCTCCCGGGGACGGGACCTGCACCCCCTGGTCATCGACTGGTTCGACGGGCACGCGCGTGACCTGCCCTGGCGGCGTGCGGAGGCCGGGCCATGGGGGGTGATGGTCAGTGAGTTCATGCTTCAGCAGACGCCGGTGAACCGGGTCCTGCCTGTCTACGAGCACTGGCTGGCACGCTGGCCGCGCCCCGCCGACCTCGCCGCGGAGGCCCCCGGGGAGGCGGTGCGCGCCTGGGGCCGGCTCGGATATCCGCGCCGGGCGCTGCGGCTGCACGGCGCCGCGGTCGCCATAACGGAACGGCACGGCGGGGACGTACCGACGGAGCACAGCCAGTTGCTGGCGCTGCCCGGGATCGGGGAGTACACGGCGGCGGCGGTGGCGTCCTTCGCGTACGGGCAGCGGCACGCGGTGCTGGACACCAATGTGCGCCGGGTGTTCGCGCGGGCGGTGACGGGGGTGCAGTACCCGCCGAACGCGACGACCGCCGCCGAGCGGAAGCTCGCCCGTGCGCTGCTGCCCGACGAGCAGAGCACGGCCGCTCGCTGGGCCGCCGCGTCCATGGAGCTGGGCGCGCTGGTGTGCACGGCCAAGAACGAGGAGTGCCACCGCTGCCCGATCGCCGCGCAGTGTGCCTGGCGGCTCGCGGGCAAGCCGGAGCACAGCGGGCCGCCGCGGCGCGGGCAGACGTACGCCGGTACGGATCGTCAGGTGCGCGGCAAGCTGCTCGCGGTGCTGCGCGAGGCGCACGGTCCGGTGCCGCAGGCCGTGCTGGACCGGGTGTGGCACGAGCCGGTGCAGCGGGCGCGGGCGCTGGACGGGTTGGTGTCGGACGGGTTGGTGGAGCCGTTGCAGGGAGGGTCGTACCGGTTGCCGATGGGGTGAGGCCACTGATGCCGGGGAGTCCGGTGGTGCCGGTGGTGCCGGTGGTGCCGGTGGTGCCGGTGGTGCCAGGGGTACCGGTGATGCCGGGGAGGGGGGCCACCCCTCCCCGGTGGTGTCTTCAGGTCGCGCATCGCGCCTCACCTGCCTCACCTTCCGCTCGGCCCTCCCCCGGCCCGCTTCCCTCAACCACCGGGCCGGTCCCCCTCGCGATCGGCCGCATCCTCCGTAACGGTCGCCGACGGCCGCCCCGGCCGGAAATCCGGCAAATCATCCCCTAGCCACACCTTCCGACCTGGCATTTTGTCCCTTTCCTTCCGTCGTTACACAACCGACGGAAGGCCGCGCGCTGTCCGCTGGCTGCCTCGCACAGTGCCGTGACAACGCCTCCGTAGCTTTCTTTCCATGCCCGGCAGGACGGGGCGACTACGGATCACAGGCATTGCGATCACAGGCGAAGGACACACCGGCCGACAGCCGGGCCGGTGAACGGGGACCAGGAGGCGGTTGATCATGGCGCAGGGTGAGGTGCTGGAGTTCGAGGAGTACGTCCGCACCCGGCAGGACGCGTTGCTGCGCAGCGCCCGCCGGCTGGTTCCGGACCCGGTCGACGCCCAGGATCTGCTCCAGACGGCGCTGGCGCGGACGTACGGGCGCTGGGAGGGGATCGCGGACAAGCGGCTCGCGGACGCGTATCTGCGCCGGGTGATGATCAACACCCGTACCGAGTGGTGGCGGGCGCGCAAGCTGGAGGAGGTGCCGACCGAGCAGCTCCCGGAGGCCTGCGTGGACGACTCCACCGAGCAGCACGCGGACCGCGCCCTGCTGATGGACATCATGAAGGTGCTCGCCCCGAAACAGCGGAGCGTGGTCGTGCTGCGACACTGGGAGCAGATGACCACGGAGGAGACCGCCGCCGCGCTCGGCATGTCGGCCGGTACGGTCAAGAGCACGCTGCACCGGGCGCTCGCCCGGCTCCGCGAGGAGCTGGAGGCGCGCGATCTGGGCGCACGCGCGCTGGAGCGTGAGGAGCGGGAGCGTTGCGCGGCCTGACCGGCCCGGGGTCCACACGGACCCGGATCACTTCTTTGCGGACGGGAACCGCGGCGACGGCCGCGCTCACCGCCCTCACCCTGCTGCTCGCGGCCTGCGGTACGGGTGGCACCGGTGCCCGGGACGAGGGCCCGGCCAACGCCGACGTGGTGGCGGGTGCCACGGCGACGCCCACCGCCCCGGAGTCCGCGACACCGAGCCCGGCGGACGCCGTGGAGCTGGTCAAGGCGGACCCGAAGGTCTCCCCCGCGGTCAAGCGCGGCCTCCAGCCGTGTGTCGCCGACGAGTACCCGGTCGACGTGTCGTACGGCGATCTGACCGGCGGGACCGCCGACGATGTCGTGGTCAACGTGCTGACCTGCGGAGACGCGGTGGGTGTGGGGGCGTACGTGTATCGCGACGAGGGCGGGGACTTCGAGAACGTGTTCCTGACCGAGGAGCCGCCCGTCTACGCCGAGATCGACCGCGGTGATCTGGTCGTCACCAAACAGGTGTACGAGCGCGGCGACCCGGTGTCGCATCCGTCCGGCGAGAATGTGATCACGTACCGGTGGACCGAGGGCAGGTTCGCCGAGAAGTACCGCACGCACAACGACTACGGCAACACCACCGGGAGCGAGCCCGTCCCGGCCCCCGAGATCAACTGACCGGCCGCCCGACCGGCGTACCCTCGCGGACACGTACCCTCGCGGGCGGCCGGCGGAGCGGCGCGCCGAGTGACCGGCCGACGGCGTCGGTGGACGAGCAGCAGCGGAAGACGCAGCGGAAGACAGAGAGCGGCGATGGCAGAGCAGACCCACGTCCTGTTCGTGGAGGACGACGACGTCATCCGCGAGGCCACGCAGCTCGCGCTGGAGCGGGACGGCTTCGCGGTCACGGCGATGCCCGACGGGCTGTCGGGTCTGGAGGCGTTCCGCGGCGACCGGCCGGACATCGCGCTGCTGGATGTGATGCTGCCGGGGCTGGACGGAGTGAGCCTGTGCCGGCGGATCCGGGACGAGTCCACGGTCCCGGTGATCATGCTGTCGGCCCGCGCCGATTCCATCGACGTGGTGCTCGGCCTGGAGGCGGGGGCGGACGACTACGTCACCAAGCCGTTCGACGGGGCCGTGCTGGTGGCCCGGATCCGGGCGGTGCTGCGGCGGTTCGGCCATGCGAGCGGGGCGTCGGGGCACGCGGAGGAGACCGCGTCGGCGAGCACCGGAGGGGTGCTGACCTTCGGGGACCTGGAGATCGACACCGAGGGCATGGAGGTGCGCCGCGGCGGTGCGCCGGTCGCGCTCACGCCGACCGAGATGCGGCTGCTGCTGGAGTTCTCGGCGGCGCCGGGCACCGTGCTGTCCCGCGACAAGCTGCTGGAACGGGTGTGGGACTACGGCTGGGGCGGGGACACCCGGGTCGTCGACGTCCATGTGCAGCGGCTGCGGACGAAGATCGGGCAGGACCGGATCGAGACGGTCCGCGGCTTCGGCTACAAGCTGCGGGCCTAGGGCGGGCGGGGCAGCTGATGCGGGGGACGCTCCGCCGTATGGTGCCGCTGCGGCTGGATCGCAGCGGGGTTCGTACGGGACTTCGTACCGGGCTCAGATGGAAGCTCAGCGCGGCGATCGCGCTGGTCGGCGCGCTGGTGGCGATCGCGCTCAGCCTCGTGGTGCACAACGCGGCCCGGGTGTCGATGCTGGACAACGCGCGCGATCTGGCCGACGAGCGGGTCCAGATCGCACAGCGCAACTACGAGCTGTCCGGGCGGCCCAACTTCCCCGGCATCAAGATCGACGACTCCCGGCTGCCGGACGAGCTGCGGCACAAGGTCGAGCGCGGGCGCCGGGCGACGTTCGTGGCCGAGGGGCCGCGCGGGGCGCCGGACATCTGGGCGGCCGTACCGCTGAAGGACGGCCGGGTGATGTCCCTGCACACCGGGTTCACCGACCGCAGCACGGACATCCTCAACGATCTCGACCAGGCGCTGATCATCGGCTCGATCGCGGTGGTGCTCGGCGGCAGCGCCATCGGGGTGCTGATCGGGGCGCAGTTGTCACGGCGGCTGCGCAAGGCGGCGTACGCGGCGAACCGGGTGGCCAAGGGTGAGATGGACGTGCAGGTCCGGGAGGCCATCGGCGGGGTGGTGCGGGACGAGACCGACGATCTGGCGCGGGCCGTGGACGCGATGGCGGACGCGCTGCGCCAGCGGCTGGAGGCCGAGCGCCGGGTCACCGCCGATATCGCGCACGAGCTGCGCACCCCGGTGACCGGGCTGCTCACCGCGGCCGAACTGCTGCCGCCGGGCCGCCCCACCGAGCTGGTCCTGGACCGGGCCAAGGCGATGCGGACGCTGGTGGAGGACGTGCTGGAGGTGGCCCGGCTCGACGGGGCCTCCGAGCGGGCCGAGTTGCAGGACATCATGCTCGGCGAGTTCATCGCCCGCCGGGTCGCGGCGAAGGATCCGGCGGTCCGGGTGTCCGTGGTGCACGAGTCCGAGGTCACCACCGATCCCCGGCGCCTGGAGCGGGTGCTGTTCAACCTCCTCGCCAACGCCGCCCGGCACGGCCGCCCGCCCATAGAGGTCATCGTGGAGGGCCGGGTGATACGGGTCCGCGACCACGGGCCCGGTTTCCCCAACGACCTGCTGGCCGAGGGCCCGAGCCGGTTCCGCACCGGCAGCCAGGACCGCGCGGGCGTCGGCCACGGCCTGGGCCTGACCATCGCTGCGGGCCAGGCCCGGGTCCTCGGCGCGCGCCTCACCTTCCGCAATGTCCGCCCGCCCGGCGCCCCCGACCAGGTCCCCTCCGAGGGCGCGGTCGCCGTCCTGTGGCTGCCGGAACACGCCCCGACGAACACGGGCAGCCATCCGATGCTGCCGGGGCCCGTCGAACGGGCGTAGGGGGCGGGGCGCGGCTCAGAACTCCTTGGTGAAGTCCAGTTCCTCGCTCCGCTCGGTCAGTGAGTACCAGTTGCCGTTCTCGTCGCGGAAGATCGCCTCGATGCCGTACGGGCGCTCCTGGGGGGACTGAAGGAACTCGACCCCGCGGGCCTTGAAGGTCTCGTAGTCACCACGGCAGTCGTTGGTACGGAACGCGCCCGCGCCTATGACGCCCTTGCTGACCAGCTTCTTCAGGGCCTGCGACGACTCGGCGTCCAGGCCGGGGCCGTCCAGGCTCATCAGGGCCAGCTCCACCTCCGGCTGGTCCTTGGTGCCGACGGTGATCCACTGCATGTCGCCCATGGAGAGGTCGTGCCGCACCTCGAAGCCGAGCTGTTCGGTGAAGAAGGTCTTGGTGCGCTGCTGGTCGAAGGTCCATACGGTGGAGATGCCGAGGCCGGTGATCATGGTTCTGCGCTCCTGTCGCTGGGGCGGGGTCACGTACGTCACCGTAGGCAGCGGCGAGGTCAGGGCGCTTCTCCAGAATTGCGGTCCCCGCTGCCCTGTATCGCGAACCCCGGTATCGCGGATCCCCGTATCGCGGACCCCGGCCCCCCGGTCCCCGATTCCGCGCGGCGGGGGAAGCCGCCGGCCCAGAGCATCGCGTAGCAGCCGGGTATCAGGGAGGCTCCGCGCCCGACGTGGGCGGCGCGGTACTCGCTCGGGGTCAGGCCGGTGCGGGCCTTGAAGCGGGTCGAGAAGGTGCCGAGGCTGCTGAAGCCGACCAGGAGGCAGATCTCGGTGACGCTGAGATCGGCGCCGCGCAGCAGCTCCTCGGCGCGCTCGATACGGCGGTGGGTGAGGTACTGGCCCGGGGTCTCGCCGTACGACTCCTTGAAGGCGCGGACGAAGTGGTAGCGCGAGTACCCCGCGTGTGCCGCCACCGTGTCCAGGTCCAGCCCCGGGTCCGTCCAGTCGCGGTCCATGGCGTCCTTCGCCCGCCGCAACTGCCGCGTCTTGTCCATGAACCGATGGTGACATGGGGCACTGACAACGGGGTCGGGTCATGATCCGCCCGCCTCCCCGCCTCCCCGCCTCCCCGCCGCCCGCTGTCTCTGCCCCGGCCTCCCGCGACCGGCCGTTGTCTCCGGCCCCGCCCTCCCTTGACCAGCCGGTGTCTCCACCCCGGCCCTCTCGCGACCATCCGTTGTCTCCAACCCGGCCCTACCGCGACCACCCGCTGTCTCCGGCCCCGCCCATACGCCGGCCCCGGCAGCCGGTCGTGCCGACCTGGCCGCCGGGGCCGTCCGGCGTGTGGGCGCGGGTGTCAGACCGCTTCGGTCACCGGTGCCGGTGCCGCTGTCCCCGTAGCGCCCTTTCCCTCCGTACCGGCTTCGTCACCCGCCGACTCCTGGGGGCCGGCGCCCCGCAGCGGGACCTCCTTCACGAAGAACGCCGCGATCAGCGCCACCACGGCCACCACCGAGCCCAGCAGGAAGGCGGAGTGGGTGCCCGCGGACACCGCGTACTGGTACGCCTCGCGGGCCGCCTCCGGCAACTTCGCCAGGCTCGCGGCATCGAGCTGGGCGGACTGCTCGGTCACCTGGGAGCCGAGGGCACCCGCGCGGGCGCTCATCTCGTCCTGGACCCGCTGGTTGAACAGCGCGCCCATGATCGCGACACCGAAGGAGGAACCGAGGGTGCGGAAGAGGGTGGCGGAGGAGGACGCGACGCCCATGTCCTTCATCTCCACGCTGTTCTGCGCGACCAGCATGGTGATCTGCATCAGACAGCCCATGCCCAGACCGAGCACGGCCATGTAGATCCCGGAGGTCAGCCGCGAGGTCCCGGAGTCCATCTGCGCCAGCAGGAAGAGACCGGCGACCAGCAGCACCCCGCCGACCAGGGGGAACACCTTGTACCGGCCGGTCTTGGTGGTGACCCGCCCGGCCACCATCGAGGTCACCAGCATGGCGCCCAGCATCGGCAGGAGCAGCAGCCCGGAGTTGGTCGCGGACGCGCCCTGCACGGACTGCTGGTACAGCGGCAGGAAGAGCGTCGCGCCGAACATCACGAAGCCCGTGATGAAGCCGATGACCGCCATCAGGGTGAAGTTGCGGCTGCGGAAGATGTGCAGCGGCAGAATCGGTTCCGGGGCCCTGGTCTGCCACAGGACGAAGCCGGCCAGCGCGGCGACCCCGATCCCGGTCAGCTCCATGATCCGCGCGGAGGTCCAGGCGTACTCGGTGCCGCCCCATGTGGTGACCAGCACGATCGCGGTGATGCCGACGGTCAGCAGGATCGCGCCCGGGTAGTCGATCCGCGCCTGCCGCCGCTTGTTGGGCAGATGCAGGACGACCGTGATCAGGGCGAGGGCGACCACGCCGAGCGGCAGGTTGATGTAGAAGGCCCAGCGCCAGCCCCAGTTATCGGTGATGGTGCCGCCGACCAGCGGTCCGCCGATCATCGCGAGCGCCATGACGGCGGCCATCATGCCCTGGTACTTGCCACGCTCGCGGGGCGGAATCAGATCGCCGATGATCGCCATGACGCCGACCATCAGACCGCCGGCCCCCAGGCCCTGCACCGCGCGGAACCCGATCAGCTGGCCCATGTCCTGCGCCATGCCGCTGAGCGCGGAGCCGATCAGGAAGATCACGATGGCGGCGAGGAAGGTGCCCTTGCGTCCGTAGAGATCGCCGAGCTTGCCCCAGATCGGGGTGGAGGCGGCGGTCGCCAGGGTGTACGCGGTGACCACCCAGGACAGATGTTCGAGGCCGCCCAGCTCGCCGACGATGGTCGGCATCGCGGTGCCGATGATCATGTTGTCCAGCATCGCGAGCATCATCGCGATCATCAGGGCGAGCAGCACGACCCGGACGCTCCGGGGCCGCTTGCCCCCCGCGCCCGGCGTCTCCGGCACCGGGGCCGGCCCTCCCGCCGTTGTCGTTGTCTCCGCCATCCGTTCCGACGCCCCCACTCCGCGTTCCGGCGGACTTACTTGCCGCCCGGCTAGTTTCCATGGTGAAGCTACTGGCGCAACTAGCCGGTCGTCAAGTAAGTTTTGTGGAAAGTCACGAAGGAGGAGGATGGCGGCATGGCCGGCACGGAGGGCACCAAGCAGCGGCGCCGCGGGGACACCCGCCAGCGCATCCAGGACATCGCGCTGGAGCTCTTCGCCGAACAGGGGTACGAGAAGACCTCCCTGCGCGAGATCGCCGAACGCCTCGATGTGACGAAGGCCGCGCTGTACTACCACTTCAAGACGAAGGAAGAGATCATCGTCAGCCTCTTCGAGGATCTGACGAAGCCGATCGAGGATCTGATCGACTGGGGCGGCCGGCAGCCGCACACCCTGGAGACCAAGCGCGAGATCCTGCGCCGCTACGGCGACGCCCTCTCGGACGCCGAGCCGCTGATCCGCTTCATGCAGGAGAACCAGGCGACCGTACGGGAACTCAGCATCGGCGAGGTGTTCAAGAACCGGATGCTGGGCATGCGCCGGATCATCATCGACCCGGACGCCGCGCTGGTCGACCAGGTCCGCTGCGTGAGCGCCCTGTTCACCCTGCACGCCGGGATGTTCGCCCTGCGGGACATCGAGGGCGACCCCGAGGACAAGCGCAGGGCCATCCTCGACGTCGCCGTCGATCTGGTGACTCAGGCGCATGGTGGGGCTTGAGTCACCCGGGGGGTGGGGGTGGTCACCCCGAGCGGTTGGGGTGACCTAGGGCGTCCGGAGGGATGGGGACCCCTCCGGTTGCCAGGGCCTCGGGTTGCCCGGACCTCAGGTTGCCCGGATCGCAGGCGGTCGGGACCGCTGACGGACAGGGCAGCTGACGGCCAGGGACCTCAGGCGGTCATGGTCAAGGACCTCAGATGGTCAGGCCCTTGGCGCGCAGGAACGACACCGGGTCGATGGCCGAGCCGTAGTTCGCCGACTGGCGGATCTCGAAGTGCAGGTGCGGTCCGCTGGAGTTGCCGGTGTTGCCGGACAGGGCGATCTTCTGGCCGGTCTTGACTATCTGACCGACCTTGACGTTGACCTGGGACAGGTGCGCGTACTGCGAGTACGTGCCGCTGCCGTGCTTGATCACGATGGCGTTGCCGTACGCGGGACCGTCACCGGCGCCGTTGCCGCCGGCCTTGACGACGGTGCCGCCGTGGGCGGCGTAGACCTGGGTGCCGGTCGGCACGGCGAAGTCCTGGCCGCTGTGGGTGGCGGCCCAGCGGGCGCCGTTCTGGGCGAAGCTCGCGGTCTTCGTGTACTGCTTCACCGGCTTGACCCAGGAGGGCACCGCGGCGGACTTGGCCTTGGGGGCCGAAGCGGCGGCTGCCTTCGGGGCGGCCTGAGCCTTCTCGGGGGCCTTCGCCGGAGCCTTCGCCGGGGCCTCGGCCTTCGCGGCGGGCGCCTTGGCGGCGGGGGCGGCGGCAGGGGCAGCGGTGGGCGCCTTGGCGGGAGCGGAGGACAGCTCGGCGGCGACCGCGACCCCGGCCCCCAGTACGGCCGTCGTTCCCAGGCCCGCGGCCAGAACGGCGGCGCGGGTGCGGAGCAGGGACGTACGGGAAGAGCGGGACGTGACGCGCTGGAACATTTCAACCTCATGGGGACGGGGACAGGAAATCCACCCGGCGCACAGGCATCGGCCAGGTGGGCCGTCCCTTGGTACCCCCGCCCCCCAGAAGCCCCCAAATGTGTGACCTACGACGGAAACTAGTACGCACGCGGCAAATCAACAGGGCCTTGACAGAGCCCGCATCTGGGGTGATTCCGGCCAGGGCGCCGCATGCCTGTAGGGGGTTCAGGGGCATACGTCCCTTTTGCCCGTTTAAAGATCTCCACTATTCCCTCTAGTAAGGGACAAATCGCCTGTGCGCCATGTCACCGCACTCCGGGGTCGGGCGACTCCGTGATGTGACCGGCGCTACTTCGTTGCCTACCGTCCAGTAACCCAACGGTTCCCTTGCCGCCATCCTGCTGGCCAAGCATGCACACGACACATCGCAGCCTGCGGTTCCGTACCGCAGGCCCGAGGCGAGGGGACCCCCCACCATGACCAGCCGACCCGCCTGGACCCGTCGTACGGCCGCCGGCGCCGTCACCACCGTTGTCACCGGTGCTGTCGCAGCGGCCCTCGTGGCGCTGGCCGGCCCGGCCGCGGCCGGGTCCGCCGGCCCCGTGACCGCCGGTACGGCGACCACCCGCCCCGTGACCGGCGCAAGCGTCAGCCCGGCCGCCGCGGCGGTGGCCGTCGACTACGCCACCTGGCAGGAGGACTGCCGGGCCGTGATGGACCAGGCTCTGCCGTACCTCAAGGAGCGGATCGCGCAGGCCGGGCCCGGCGAGAAGCAGGCGCTGGTCCTGGACATCGACAACACCAGCCTGGAGACCGACTTCGGCTTCAGCTACCCGCAGCCCGCCAACGCGCCCGTGCTGGAGGTCGCGCGGTACGCCCAGGAGCACGGCGTCGACCTGTTCTTCGTGACCGCCCGTCCGGGGATCGTCTCGCTGCCCACCGAGTACAACCTCGACCACGTGGGGTACGAGGTCTCCGGCCTGTATGTGCGCGGCTTCTTCGACCTGTTCAAGGACGTCGCCGCGTACAAGACCGCCCAGCGCGCCGAGATCGAGTCGAACGGCTACACGATCATCGCCAACATCGGCAACAGCGCGACCGACCTGTCCGGCGGGCACGCGGAGAGGACGTACAAGCTGCCGGACTACGACGGCCAGCTGTCCTGAATGGTCCCGGTGATCATGCGTTTCGAAGGACGACTCCGCCAGGAATGGGCCTGCCGTCAGATTCTCGAATGTGTCGCCCGGCGCCCCGGCTTTGCGGTGAACACCCTTGCCGAACAGTCCCGCCCACAAGTCAGAGTCATCGCACAATTCGACGTGGTGCGGACCCGGATCCCGGATCCCAGATCCCGGATCCCGGATCCTGGCACCCACGACCGAGGACGTCACATTCGAACGGAACTACCTTTCCTACGTGGGGAATAGGCACCGCAAACGAAAGCGGGGGCCGGCCCCCGCACACAAGAAAGGGCCGGTGCCAACCCGCGGCACCGGCCCTTCCCCTCACGGCGTGATCGTCACGCCTCCTTGCTCAGATTCGGCCCCGCTCCGCCGGCCGCCTGCTCGATGGGCGGGACGTCGGGGAGGGCGGACTTCTCCTCGCCGCGGAAGGTGAAGGTCTTGCTCTCGCCCTCGCCCTCCGTGTCCACGACCACGATGTGGCCGGGGCGCAGCTCGCCGAAGAGGATCTTCTCCGACAGGGAGTCCTCGATCTCGCGCTGGATGGTCCGGCGCAGCGGCCGGGCGCCCATCACGGGGTCGTAGCCCTTCTGGGACAGCAGTTCCTTGGCGGACTGGGACAGCTCGATGCCCATGTCCCGGTCCTTCAGGCGCTCGTCCACCTTGCCGATCATCAGGTCGACGATCTGGAGGATGTCGGACTTGGTCAGCTGCGGGAAGACCACCACGTCGTCGACGCGGTTGAGGAACTCGGGCCGGAAGTGCTGCTTCAGCTCGTCCTGGACCTTGTTCTTCATGCGCTCGTAGTTGGTCTTCGTGTCACCCGCGGCGGCGAAGCCGAGGTTGAAGCCCTTGGAGATGTCCCGGGTGCCGAGGTTGGTCGTCATGATGATGACCGTGTTCTTGAAGTCCACGACCCGGCCCTGGGAGTCGGTCAGCCGACCGTCCTCCAGGATCTGGAGCAGCGAGTTGAAGATGTCCGGGTGGGCCTTCTCGACCTCGTCGAACAGCACGACGGAGAACGGCTTGCGGCGGACCTTCTCGGTGAGCTGGCCGCCCTCTTCGTAGCCCACGTAGCCGGGGGGCGAGCCGAAGAGCCGGGAGACCGTGTGCTTCTCGCTGAACTCCGACATGTCGAGGGAGATCAGCGCGTCCTCGTCACCGAAGAGGAACTCGGCGAGCGCCTTGGACAGCTCGGTCTTACCGACACCGGACGGACCGGCGAAGATGAACGATCCACCGGGGCGCTTGGGGTCCTTCAGACCCGCGCGCGTACGCCGGATCGCCTTCGACAGCGCCTTGACGGCGTCGACCTGGCCGATGACCCGCTTGTGCAGCTCCTCCTCCATGCGGAGCAGGCGGCTGGACTCCTCCTCGGTCAGCTCGAAGACCGGGATGCCGGTGGCCGTGGAGAGGACCTCGGCGATCAGCTCGCCGTCGACCTCGGCCACGACGTCCATGTCGCCGGCCTTCCACTCCTTCTCGCGCTTGGCCTTGGCGGCCAGGAGCTGCTTCTCCTTGTCGCGCAGGGAGGCGGCCTTCTCGAAGTCCTGCGAGTCGATCGCGGACTCCTTGTCGCGGCGGACGCCGGCGATCTTCTCGTCGAACTCGCGCAGGTCCGGCGGCGCGGTCATCCGGCGGATACGCATCCGGGATCCGGCCTCGTCGATCAGGTCGATCGCCTTGTCCGGCAGGAAACGGTCCGAGATGTACCGGTCGGCCAGGGTGGCGGCCTGGACCAGCGCCTCGTCCGTGATGGAGACCCGGTGGTGCGCCTCGTAGCGGTCGCGCAGGCCCTTGAGGATCTCGATGGTGTGCGACAGGGACGGCTCGGCGACCTGGATGGGCTGGAAGCGGCGCTCCAGGGCCGCGTCCTTCTCCAGGTGCTTGCGGTACTCGTCCAGGGTGGTCGCACCGATGGTCTGGAGTTCACCGCGGGCCAGCATCGGCTTCAGGATGCTCGCCGCGTCGATGGCGCCCTCGGCGGCACCCGCACCGACCAGCGTGTGCAGCTCGTCGATGAAGAGGATGATGTCGCCGCGCGTGCGGATCTCCTTGAGCACCTTCTTCAGGCGCTCCTCGAAGTCACCGCGGTAGCGGGAGCCGGCGACCAGGGCGCCGAGGTCCAGGGTGTAGAGGTGCTTGTCCTTGAGCGTCTCGGGCACCTCGCCCTTGACGATGGCCTGAGCGAGGCCCTCGACGACGGCGGTCTTGCCGACGCCGGGCTCACCGATCAGGACCGGGTTGTTCTTCGTACGGCGGGACAGCACCTGCATGACCCGCTCGATCTCCTTCTCGCGCCCGATGACCGGGTCGAGCTTGGATTCGCGGGCCGCCTGGGTGAGGTTGCGGCCGAACTGGTCGAGGACCAGGGACGTCGAGGGGGTGCCCTCCGCAGGGCCGCCGGCGGTGGCGGTCTCCTTGCCCTGGTAGCCGGAGAGCAGCTGGATCACCTGCTGCCGCACCCGGTTGAGGTCTGCGCCCAGCTTGACCAGGACCTGGGCGGCGACGCCCTCGCCCTCACGGATCAGGCCGAGCAGGATGTGCTCCGTGCCGATGTAGTTGTGGCCCAGCTGAAGGGCCTCGCGGAGCGACAGCTCCAGGACCTTCTTGGCACGGGGGGTGAAGGGGATGTGCCCGGACGGGGCCTGCTGGCCCTGACCGATGATCTCCTCCACCTGCTGACGGACCGCCTCAAGCGAAATGCCGAGGCTCTCCAGGGCCTTTGCGGCGACACCCTCACCCTCATGGATCAGGCCCAGGAGGATGTGCTCGGTGCCGATGTAGTTGTGGTTGAGCATCCGGGCTTCTTCCTGAGCCAGGACGACAACCCGCCGCGCGCGGTCGGTGAACCTCTCGAACATCGTTAATCGCTCCTCAGAGCGGTCAGGCAGTAAGGGGACGCTCCCCTCTCTGTCCTTCCGCAGCTTAGTCCCGCAAGCGGGGACCGCTCATTCCAACTGCCGACACCGTCCGGATCACCTCCGCCCGGATCACCTCCGCTCTCGCGGAGACGAATTTGCTGCCTCCTGACCCCGAACGCCGACAACTGCTCCAACCCGATGGTGCGAGACGATGTTCCCGCAGGCCAGACAGTTACCCGCGTCATGAGTACGCCGATGGCGAACGCGCGACAGCCTTTCCCGCGTGTCGCGCCCTCCCACTAGGCATGTCTTACCCGTCGGCACTGACACTCCATGCCGCGCGCCTTGGTTCCCTCCGCTACGGGCGAACAACCTTGCGCCACTCCGCACCCCCACACGCCCCCATTTCCAGCACCCTGTGCAATCAAACGCACACCCAACGTAACCCCATCCGTTCCCGGCCGGTTGCGCTGGGCATGGCTGGCGCCCCTTCCCCGTACGGCACGGTCCCCGGCCCTCGCGGGCCGCTCGCCGCGGGTGGCCGGGACATCCCGGACATTCAGCGGTACTACGAGAACGAACTGGGCTGGCCGACAGTGCCCGGCGATCCGCTCCGGCTGCGCGTCGGTGTCCGCTTCGACGTCCTGGACGTCCCGGCCGAGGCGGGCCACGCCGCCCTGCGTCACCTGGCGCCGGGCTCCCCGGTGGCCCTGGGGGGCGCGACGCGCGCGGGAGGCGAAAAGGGCGGGGGGTGCGGCGCCGACGCGGGCCGGGAGGGCTGCGGAGGCGCGGGCCGGGAGGGCTGCGGAGGCCGGGTGAGCGGGCGGGGGGAGCGCGGGGAGCGGATGCGGCTGCTGGTGGCCGCGGGGTCCGCAGAGGAGCTTCCGGGGCTGCTGGAGTGGCTTGAGTGGGGGGCGCTGGCCTCGGGCCTGGACCTGGTGGCGATCGGGGGCGGCGAGCTGATGACGGCGCCGTTGCGGCCGGGTCGCCCGGAGGCGGTGAGGGGGGCCGGGGCGGCCGGCGGGGGGCCTTTCCGCGCGGGGCCGCGGTCGGGGGCGGGTGTCGCGGCGGAGCCGCGGTCGGGGGCGGCCCTGCCGGAATCGGACCCGGAACCGGACGCGGGGCTGGGGCTGTGCGTTGTGCGGGAGCCGTGGGCTGCGCCGAGGGCGGGGGTCGTGCCGGGGCCGGGGGCGGGAGTCGTGCCGCAGCCGGGGGCGGGAGCCGTGCCGCAGCCGGGGGCGGGAGCCGTGCCGGGGGCACTCAGAGGGGGCGTGCCGGGGCCGCGGCCGGAAGCGGTGCCGGGCAGCGGCGGACGGCTCCTGCGGGGCCCGGCGGTCACGGCCGGGGATCCTGGGCCGCTCCGCGCGGGGTGTGCGACGCATAGCG
Organism: Streptomyces sp. NPDC056734; assembly: GCF_042790455.1. Classification (NCBI taxonomy): domain Bacteria; kingdom Bacillati; phylum Actinomycetota; class Actinomycetes; order Kitasatosporales; family Streptomycetaceae; genus Streptomyces; species Streptomyces sp. NPDC056734. The sequence continues at coordinate 20,844 of NZ_JBHTZD010000039.1, read as the reverse complement.
CGTGCGCGCGATGCACGGGGTGTACAAGGCCTGCGGGATGTGCGGGGTGCTCCTTGCAGGGGGCCGCCGTGTGGTTGCGGCCCCCCGAGCCGGGGTGCGAGGTCGAAGCCTCGCTGCCGACGCTGTCGGCCGTGGGGGGCGTTGGGGGCGCCCCCGATCTCGTACGACTCGTGGACACGGTGGCCACTCACTGCCACCGCATCCGATTGCGGCGCTCGTGCGCTCAGGCGTTGGCCTTCTCGTAATCCTCGCGAATGGTCGCGGGAACGCGGCCACGGTCGTTGACCTCGTAGCCGTTCTCCTTCGCCCAGGCGCGGATCGCCGCGGTGTCCTGGCTGCCGCCGGTGGCGGCGCGCGCCTTTCCACGTCCGCCCGAAGCACGGCCACCAGTACGCCGACCGCCCTTCACATACGGATCAAGAAGGCCACGCAGCTTGTCCGCATTGGTGGTCGTGAGATCGATCTCGTAGGTCTTGCCGTCCAGAGCGAACGTCACCGTCTCGTCCGCCTCGCCGCCGTCGAGGTCGTCGACAAGAAGGACCTGAACCTTCTGTGCCACCGGATTTCCTTTCATCGATAACGTGAGAGCCGGGGTGTGCGGCGTCCGCCGTTTCACCGCTCCCTGTTATATGCACTACGCAGTACGTCGGAAAGCAAACCGCTTTTGCTGGAAAAACACAAACCCCCGGGAGAGACTCACAGGGCTGAGACCACCAGGAAACGTACGCGTTTCGGACATAGGGAACCTGGGCAAGGGGGTCGGGCGGAATATGCCGTGCCGATCACAGATGCAGCAGCATCCGGCTGTTGCCCAAGGTGTTCGGTTTCACTCGTTCGAGACCGAGGAACTCGGCGACGCCCTCGTCGTAAGAACGCAACAGCTCCGCGTAGACATCGGTGTCGACCGGTGTCTCACCGATCTCCACGAAGCCGTGTCTGCCGAAGAAGTCGACTTCGAAGGTGAGACAGAAAACCCGGCGAACGCCCAGCCAGCGCGCGGTGTGCAGCAACTTCTCCAGCACTTGATGGCCGACACCGCTGCCCTTGAGGCCCGGCTTCACGGCGAGAGTGCGGACTTCCGCGAGGTCTTCCCACATCACGTGCAGAGCGCCGCAGCCGACCACCTCGGCGTTGTCGTCGCGTTCCGCGACCCAGAACTCCTGGATGTCCTCGTAAAGCGTGACCGTCGCTTTGTCGAGCAGGATGCGCTCGCGGGCGTACGCGTCAAGGAGTGCGCGCACCGCGGGTACATCGCTGGTCCGGGCCCGTCGGACGGTGATGGCTTTAGCGGTGACTTCGGAGCTCTCTGCGCTCTGTGCGGACATGAACGGACGCTATCGCCCGCCGCCCGGAGGTGCCGCGCCGGGGTTCTCCGCCGGGTTCTCGGCCAGGTTCTCGCCGTGCTTCTCGTCGGGGTTCTCGCCCGGGTTCTCGGCTGCGGCTCGGCCGGGTTCCGGTTCTTGGGGTGTTTCCGGCCCCTGGACCATGCGTACGGCGTCCGCGAGTGCTCTGCGCTGTTCCTCGCTCATCATGCCGAAGAACGCGACGAGAGCCGCCGCCGGGTTGTCGCTCTGCGCCCATGCGTCGTTCATCAGGGCGGCGGCGTAGGCGGCCCTGGTGGAGACCGCCTCATATCGATAGGCCCGGCCTTCCGCCTCACGGCGGACCCAGCCCTTCTGATGGAGATTGTCCAAAACGGTCATCACCGTGGTGTAGGCGATGGACCGTTCCTGCTGAAGGTCTTCCAGGACTTCTCGAACGGTGACCGGGCGGTTCCACTTCCACACCCGCGTCATGACCGCGTCTTCGAGTTCTCCCAATGGGCGAGGCACAACTCAGCACAATAGTGGGAGATCTTGGCAATGACGTGTTGGACGTGCACCTTTACTGAAAATAGGGGCAAAAGGGGCACGCGATGGCTGCCGTACGCCGCGCGGGCAGCGCTCGGGCAGCTGTCAGGCGTCGGTCCTGGCGGCGGCGGAGGGCTGCTGGACGCCCTCCGCGCGCGCGAGGGCGGCGTCGACGGCCGCGTCCTCCTTGGTCTTCTGGGTTCCGCCCTGGGTCTTCACGATCACGCGGATCACACCGATGAAGAAGACGGCCATCACGACCGGGGGCAGAAGCGCGGAGACATAGTCCATGGCGCAAGGGTAGACGCGGGCCGCCGGACGCCCGGGACGGGGTGCCGTCAGCCGGCCGCGAGCTGCTGGGGCGGGCCGGAGGGCGGCTGCGGGGGCTTGCGGCGCGGGAAGACCTCACCGGGGGTGGGGATGGGCCGCCGCGCGGGCTGCGGCGCGGCGGGCCGCTCGGGGCGTTTCCCGGGCTTTTGCTCGGGCTGTCTGTCCGGCTTCTCGGCGGGCCGCTTGTCCCCGGGCTTCCCGCCGGGTTCGGCGAGCCACCCGCCCTGGTCCGCCAGGCCGCCGGGAAGGGCCGTCAGGCGGATCCGGGAGACCGGGACGGCCGGGAGGTCGGGCCGGCCCGTCCGCAGCGCCGTACGCCGCGCGAGACGGGCGCGCACGTCCCGCTCCGCGAGCAGCCGGCAGCGGTCGAGGAGGGCGGCGGCGGCCGGGTTGCCGCGCAGGGCGCGCAGGGCGGCGAGGTCGTCGGCGACGGGGCGGTACCCGGCGGCCAGGACCTCCTCCAGGAGCGTCAGGTAGCCGGCGGCGGTGCCGGGCAGCGCGGCCCGGTAGCGCGCGAGGTCCGCCACCAGGAAGGCCCGCAGCCGCGCGGCCTCACGCGTCGCCTCGTCGAGCGACTCGGCCAGCCGGAGACAGTCCTGAACGTCCTCGTCCGAGGTGCGGCCGGGTTCCAGGGCGAGGGCGAGAGCGCGCCGAATCACACGCAACTCCTCCCCACCGAACGCCATGCCGCCACGGGATCCGTAAGGCGTGGGCATATCCCAAAGATACGCACTAATCAGACAAATTTGGCATAGGGGGTGGGTGTGGCGTGGGGAGATACACGGGTGGGGGAGGGGCGCGATTTCCGGGGTGCGGGCTCTGCGGGGCGGCTTTTCGGGGGCTTCGGTGCTCTTCGGGGGCGTCCGGGGAATCTGCGGCGGGCGTTCCGCCAATGGGGTGCCCGCGCGCGTGGGGGCGGAGAAGGCACGCGGGGAGGGTGCCGGTTTGCGCGGGGCGAGCGCCATGGGGCCGTCCAGGGAGGGTGGTGGGGTTTGTGGGCGGGCGAGTGGGTGGGTCGCCCCGGTGATCCGTCGGGGCGACCCTCCACGACCGCTCCGCCGGCTTCGTTCCGAGCCGATCCGCTGGATGTCGCACCGAGTCGCACCGAGTCGATCCGGCGAGGTCGGCCCGCCGAAGTCCGCGCCGCCACCCCATCCGTCGGCTGTGCCCCAGCGGCTGCACCATCCCGCCCCGCGTCCGGCGGGCCTGGTGGGCAGCGCGCGCCGGGCCGTCCCGCCCGTCGTGCCCCTGCCACAGCCGCCGCCCCTGCCCCCGCCGTGGGTGGTCGTGCAGCGGGGTGGCACGGGTTGGGCGCGGGGGCGGTGTCCCGTCGACGGCGGGTCGTGCCAACCGCGTCAGGGTGGCTCGCGCACCGAAGTCCCAGGCCCAGCGCGCACGCCGGAGGCTCAGGGCGCGAGCACACCGGAGGCTCAGGGTCGCGCACACGCCGAAGGGAAAAACGGCCGCATAGGGGCGCGCGCCCCGGATGGCTCAAAGGCGTGTCACATACGGGACACATTCCGTTCGTAGACCAGCCGCAGTCCGATGAGCGTCAGCCATGGCTCGTGTTCGTCGATCACCGAGGACTCGCCCAGGACCATCGGGGCCAGTCCGCCCGTCGCGATCACGGTGACGTCCTCGGGGTCGTCGGCGAGTTCGCGGGCCATGCGGGTGACCACGCCGTCGACCTGGCCCGCGAAGCCGAAGACGATGCCGGACTGCATGGCCTCGACCGTGTTCTTGCCGATCACGCTGCGCGGCCGGGCCACCTCGATCTTGCGGAGCTGGGCGCCGCGGACGCCGAGCGCCTCGACGGAGATCTCGATGCCGGGCGCGATGACCCCGCCGACATACTCCCCGCGCGCGCTGACCGCGTCGAACGTCGTCGCCGTACCGAAGTCCACGACGATCGCCGGCCCGCCGTACAGCTCGACCGCGGCGACCGAGTTGATGATCCGGTCCGCGCCGACCTCCTTGGGGTTGTCGGTGAGGATCGGCACGCCCGTCTTGACGCCGGGTTCGACGAGGACGGCCGGGACGTCGCCGTAGTACCGGCGGGTCACCTCGCGCAGTTCGTGCAGCACCGACGGCACGGTCGCGCAGATGGCGATGCCGTCGATGCCGTCGCCCAGCTCGTCGCCGAGCAGCGGGTGCATGCCCATGAGGCCCTGGAGCAGCACCGCCAGCTCGTCCGCGGTGCGGCGGGCGTCCGTGGAGATGCGCCAGTGCTCGACGATGTCCTCGCCGTCGAACAGGCCGAGCACCGTGTGCGTGTTGCCTACGTCGATCGTCAGCAGCATGGCCGTCCCGCTCCCTACTCCGCCGCGCGCAGGTCGAGGCCGATGTCCAGGATCGGCGAGGAGTGCGTCAGCGCCCCCACGGCCAGGTAGTCGACGCCCGTGTCGGCGTACGCCTTGGCGTTGCCCAGGGTGAGCCGGCCGGACGCCTCCAGCGCCGCGCGGCCGTCGACGATGGCGACGGCCTCCTCGCACTCGCCGGGCGTGAAGTTGTCCAGCAGGATCAGGTCAGCGCCCGAGTCCACCACCTCGCGCAGCTGGTGCAGCGTGTCGACCTCGACCTCGATCGGCACGTCGGGGAACGCCTCGCGCACGGCCTTGAACGCCTGCGCCACGCCGCCCGCGGCGACCACGTGGTTGTCCTTGACGAGTGCCGCGTCGGACAGCGACATGCGGTGGTTGACGCCCCCGCCGCAGCGCACCGCGAACTTCTCCAGGGCGCGCAGCCCCGGTGTGGTCTTGCGCGTGTCGCGGACCTTCGTGCCGGTGGTCCCCAGGATGTCCGCCCACGCGCGCGTGGCGGTCGCGATGCCGGACATGCGGCACAGCAGGTTGAGCGCGCTGCGCTCGGCGGTCAGCAGGTCGCGGGTGCGGGTGGTGACCGACAGCAGTTTCTGCCCGGCCTCGATGCGGTCGCCGTCCTCGACGTGACGTTCGACCTCGAACTCGTCCGTGCAGACCACCGAGATCACCGCCTCGGCGACCCGCAGGCCCGCCACGACGCCCGCCTCGCGCGCGACGAAGTCGGCGGTGGCGACGGCGTCCTCGGGGACGGTCGCGACGGTCGTGACGTCCACGCCGCCCGCCAGGTCCTCCTGGACGGCCACATTGGCGATGTCCTCGACCTCCAGGGGATCGAGTCCGGCGGCGGCCAGCATCTCGGCGAGCGCGGGATCCAGGCCGCACTCGGGGTATTCCTCGTCGGCGCCGCAGGCGCAGCCGTCGCCGCAGCCGCCTCCTTGGGCGAGGGGAAGGTCGGGGGTGCTCACTGCGCTCACTGCTCCTGGGATGGCCGTTGCTGCCGGGTCGGGGGGAAGTCTGCGGTATCGGTGGTGCACACCGCGAGCGTGCGGTCCGGATTCAGCCGTACGACGATGTGGCGGCGCCACGCCGTGTCGTCGCGCCCGGCGTGGTCCTCACGCCAGTGGCAGCCGCGGGTCTCCTCGCGCAGGCGCGCGGCGGCGACCAGGACGCGGGCCACGCACAGGAGGTTGGTGGCCTCCCAGGTGTCGACGCCGGGCTCGGCGGTCTTGCCGTTCTCGGCGAGCGCATCGCGCGCGTCCCGGTGCAGTCGCTGGAGCTGGTCGGCGGCGCGCTCCAGGGAGGCGGCGGAGCGCAGCACGCCCGCGCCTTCGGTCATGATCCGCTGGATGGCGAAGCGGTCCTCGGGCGCGAGCAGGGGGTGCTCGGGGACCTCGGGGTGCGGCAGCGGCTGCGGCACGCGCGCGTGCAGGCCGTTCGTCGCGCGGCGGACCGCGATGTCGGCGGCGATGCGCTCGGCGTAGACGAGGCCCTCCAGGAGCGAGTTCGACGCGAGCCGGTTCGCGCCGTGCACGCCGGTGCAGGCGACCTCGCCGCACGCGTACAGCCCGGGGACGGTCGTGCGGCCCCGCGCGTCGGTGCGCACGCCGCCGGAGGCGTAGTGGGCGGCCGGGGCGATCGGGATGGGCTGGTGGACCGGGTCGATGCCGTGCGAGCGGCAGGCGGCCAGGATCGTCGGGAAGCGGTGCTCCCACATGGCGGCACCGAAGTGCCGGGCGTCCAGGAACATGTGCTCGGCGTCCTGCTCCTGCATGCGCCGCATGATGGCCTTGGCGACGATGTCCCGGGGCGCCAGCTCGGCCAGCTCGTGCTGCCCGGCCATGAAGCGCACGCCGTCGGCGTCGACCAGGTGCGCGCCCTCGCCCCGTACCGCCTCGGAGACCAGCGGCTGCTGGCCCTCCGCGTCCGGGCCGAGGAACAGCACGGTCGGGTGGAACTGGACGAACTCCAGATCGCTGACCTCGGCACCCGCGCGCAGCGCGAGGGCGACGCCGTCGCCGGTGGACACGGACGGGTTGGTGGTCGCTGAGAAGACCTGGCCCATGCCGCCGGTGGCGAGGACCACGGCGGGGGCGAGGACGGCGCCCACGCCGTCGTGCTGGCCCTCGCCCATGACGTGCAGGGTCACGCCCGCCGTGCGGCCGTCGGCGTCCGTCAGCAGGTCCAGGACGAGCGCGTTCTCGATGGTGCGCACGCCCCGCGCGTGTGCCGCCTCCACGAGCGCGCGGGAGATCTCCGCGCCGGTCGCGTCCCCGCCCGCGTGGGCGATGCGGCGGCGGTGGTGGCCGCCCTCGCGGGTGAGTTCCAGGCGGCCCTCGGGCGACTCGTCGAAGTGGGCGCCGGTCGCGATCAGGCGTCGTACGGCGTCGGGGCCCTCGGTGACCAGGATCCGTACGGCGTCCTCGTCGCACAGGCCCGCGCCGGCCACCAGCGTGTCGGCCAGGTGCTGCTCGGGCGTGTCGCCGTCGCCGAGGGCCGCGGCGATGCCGCCCTGCGCCCAGCGCGTGGAGCCGTCGTCCAGGCGTGCCTTGGTGACGACGACGGTCCGCAGGCCCTCGGCCTCGCAGCGCAGCGCGGCGGTCAGGCCGGCCACGCCGGAGCCGACGACCACGACGTCCGCGTCGATGGACCAGCCGGGGGCGGGGGCGTGCAGCCGTATGCCGGTGCTGGTGTCCGTGCTGGTGCCTGTGCTGGTCACGAGGCGGCTCCGAAGGTCAGGGGCAGATTGTCGATGAGCCGGGTCGCGCCGACCCGCGCGGCGACGGCGAGCACCGCCTCGCCCGTGAAGTCGTTCCCGATCTCGGTGAAGCCGGCCGGGTCGAGCAGCGCCAGGTAGTCGAGTTCGAGGGGTGGTTTGAGTCGGGCGGCCTCGTCCAGGACCAGCCGGGCCGCCGCGCGGACGGCGTCCGGGCCGCCGGGGACCGCCTGGGCGACGGCGTGGGTGTCGGCCGCCGCGCGGGACTCGCCGAGCGCGCTGAGCGCCTCGGCGCGCGCCTGGGTGGCGGGCACTTCCCGCGCCCGTGCGCGCAGCGCCTCCTGCGCCGCGTGCCGGTCGCCGCCCGCGAACAGCGCGCGGGACAGCGCCAGCGCCGTACGGCGCTCCCTGGGCGACAGATAGCGGTTGCGGCTGGACCGGGCGAGCCCGTCCTCCTCCCGGACGGTCGGCACGGCGAGAATCTCGACGCCGAAGTCCAGGTCCCGCACCATGCGGCGGATCAGGGCGAGCTGCTGGGCGTCCTTCTGGCCGAACAGCGCCGCGTCGGGGCGGGTCAGGTGGAGCAGCTTGGCGACGACGGTGAGCATGCCGTCGAAGTGCCCGGGCCGCGCGGCACCCTCCAGCCGCTCCCCCATGGGGCCCGCGCTGATCCGCACCTGGGGCGCGCCGCCCGGGTAGACCTCGTCCGCGGAGGGCGCGAGGACGACATCGGCGCCCGCCTGCTCGGCGACCTTGAGGTCGGCCTCCAGGGTGCGCGGATAGCGGTCGAGATCCTCGCCCGCGCCGAACTGGAGCGGATTGACGAAGACGGTCACGACCACCTCGCCGTCCGGCCCCGCGGTCTTCCGCGCGGAGCGGATCAGGGTGGCGTGGCCCTCGTGCAGGGCGCCCATGGTCATCACGACGGCCCGGCGCCGGGCCCGCGCGCGTGCGTGCAGTTCGGCGGCGGTGCGCAGGAGGGTGGTGGTCATCGGGTGTCTCCTTCGGCGCCGGGGGTCCCCTCGGTGCCGGGGGTCCCTTCGGTGCCGGGGGTCCCTTCGGCGAGCACCCCGAGGAGGTCCTCGGCGAGTTCCGGCTTGAGCAGCCCCTGGGCGAGCGCCCGGTCGGCGGTGGCGCGGGCCATCGCCAGATAGCCGGCGACCATCGCCGGGGAGTGCCGGCGCAGTTCGTCGATGTGCGCGGCGACGGTGCCCGCGTCCCCGCGCGCGACCGGGCCGGTCAGGGCCGCGTCGCCGGAGCGCAGGGCGTTGTCGAGGGCGGCGCCGAGCAGCGGGCCGAGCATCCGGTCGGGCGCGGCGACCCCGGCCCCGCGCAGCAGCTCCATGGACTGCGCGACCAGCGTGACGAGGTGGTTGGCGCCGAGCGCGAGGGCCGCGTGGTAGAGCGGGCGGTCGTCCTCGGTGATCCACTCCGGTTCGCCGCCCATCTCGATGACGAGGGCTTCGGCGGCCATCCGCAGCGCGTCGGGCGCGGTGACGCCGAAGGAGCAGCCGGCCAGGCGCTGCACGTCCACCTCGGTGCCCGTGAACGTCATCGCCGGGTGCAGGGCCAGCGGCAGCGCGCCCGCGCGCAGGGCGGGGTCCAGGACCCGGGCGCCGTACCGGCCGGAGGTGTGCACGAGCAGCTGCCCGGGGCGTACGGCGCCGGTCTCGGCGAGGCCGGACACCAGGCCGGGCAGGGCGTCGTCCGGGACGGTCAGCAGCACCAGGTCGGCGTGGCGGAGCACCTCGGCGGGCGGCACCAGGGGCACGTCGGGCAGCAATTGCGCGGCGCGGCGCCGGGAGGCGTCGGAGACTCCGGAGACGGCGACCGGGCGGTGCCCGGCGAGTTGCAGGGACCGGGCGAGCGCGGGGCCCACCCGACCGGCGCCGACGACGCCCACGGTGAGCCGCGCGGGGCGGTCCCTGGGATCTGGCTGGTGAACTGTACTCACGCGACCGCGGCCTTCCCGTTCCAGTCCGCTCTGGGTACCGGACGATTTCTCGTCATGTTAACGCGATCGGTTCCAGGGGCGTCCGGCTGTCCACAGCCTGTGGGTACCCGGCCCGGGGGGCACCGCAAAAGCGGATGCCCGTACGAAGGGGGCCGGGGGATGATCCCGGGCATGACCGATGGGGCTGAGCAGCAGGTGGACGTACGCGGGCCGGACATGGCGCGGGACACCGTGGATCACGGCGCATCCGCACAGGGCGCGGCGGCACCCGGCGGACCGCAGGCGGAGGCGGGGTCGGCCGAGGAACAGCGCCTGCGCCGCTTCGAGCGGCGCAGGAAGGCGTACCGGGGGGCGCGGCGGATACTCGGCCGCTCCACCCTGTTCAGCTCGGTCAGGGACCGTCTGGCGGTCCTGGACGACGCCGAGGAGCTGTACGACCTGGACCAGCCCGTCGACATGTACGGCAACGGGATCGTCGCCGCCCTGGAGGAGAAGGTCGCCGGGCTGCTGGGCATGGAGGCCGCCGCGTTCTTCCCGACCGGCACGATGGCCCAGCAGGTCGCCCTGCGCTGCTGGGCGGGGCGCACCGGTGACCCGACGGTCGCCCTGCACGCGCTGGCCCATCCCGAGGTGCATGAGCGCAATGCGTTCAGCGAGGTCAGCGGGTTGCGTCCGGTCCGGCTGACGCGCGAGTCCCGGTTGCCGACGGCCGCCGAGGTACGGGACTTCGAGGAGCCCTTCGGGGCGCTGATGCTGGAGCTGCCCCTGAGGGACGCCGGTTTCGTGCTGCCCACCTTCGAGGAGCTGACGGAGATCGTCGCGGCGGCGCGGGAGCGCGAGGCGGTGGTGCACTTCGACGGCGCACGCCTGTGGGAGACGACCGAGCACTTCGGCCGCTCCCTGCCGGAGATCGCGGGCCTCGCGGACAGCGTCTACGTGTCGTTCTACAAGTCCCTCAACGGCTTCGGCGGCGCCGCGCTGGCCGGACCCGCGACCCTGGTGGAACAGGCGAAGACCTGGCGGCACCGGTACGGCGGCCTGGCCTTCCACCAGTTCCCGACCGTGCTGTCGGCCCTGGCCGGTCTGGAGCGGGAGCTGCCCCGGCTGCCGGAGTATGTGCGGCACGCGCGCGTGGTCGCCGCCGCCCTGCGCGAGGGCCTCGCCGCGGCCGGGCTGCCCTGGGTCCGCGTCCACCCCGAGGTGCCGCACACCAACGAGTTCCAGCTCTGGCTGCCGTACGACGTCAGCATCGCCGCCGAGGCCGCCGTCCGACACGCCGAGGAGAGCCGCACCCTGCTGTTCGCCCGCGCCTGGGACACGGCCGGCCCCGGCCTCGCCGTCACGGAGATCGACGTCTGCGCGGAGGGGCTGGAGTGGACACCGGCGGACGTGCGCACAGCGGTCGCCGGGTTCGTGGCGGTGCTCAGGGAGGAGGCCGAGAGGGGCGGCCCGGGCGACTAGACCGGTCCGGGCTGTGGCGACTTGGCCGATCGCTCCCGTCCTGAGGTCAGCACGTGGAGCGCGCCTGGGTGTGGCGGCGCCGGGTGGCCCCCGTGATGGCGGCGGCGGCCCGGCGCAGGCGGCCGTGGGCGGGGCGGCCTGCCAGGGCGGCGCGGAAACGGCGGTAGGTGCGCAGTTCGCGCAGGACATGCGTGTCGTGCGTGCCGGGGGCCGGGGGCCGGGGGCCCGGGGGCCCGGGGTCGCCCAGCCGGGCGGCGCGGTAGGTGTCGAGGAGGTACTGGTGCGTGCTGCTCATGGCGTGCGCCTCTGGTGGTGTGCGTCCGGTGCGGGTGCGGGCGGCGGGGGTCGGTGATCAGGGGTCGGTGACCGGGGGTCGGGGGTCGGGGGGGGATCGGGGGTCGGGCCGTCTCCGTCGTCGGGCGGGTCCCTCGGGGCTCGGCCGGTGCCGCAAGGACCTGGGTCTGCCACGACCTTGGGGCTCCCAGGGCCCCGCAGGTGCCGAAGGGCCTTCCAGGCTGCTCCCGGGCTCACCCGGATGTCGCCCCGATTGACGAGCGTCGTCAATCGGGAAGTGCTGGCCAGCCGCGTTGTCAGTGGGCCGGTGCACCATGGGGGCATGAGCGTGCACATCGACATCGCGGGGCTGCGGCCGGAGGGGGTCGCCGTCGTTCCCTCCCCCTTGGCCGAGCTGTGCATGGCGCTGCACGCGCTCGGGGAGCCGGAGCATCACCCGGGGCTGCGCGGCTGGACCGAGGGTGTGACGGCGGGGCTGGACCCGTTCGTGGCCGACCGCATGTGCGAGGCCGACTTCCTGTGGCGCTCGACGTACTCCGATGTGTTCATGCCGTTCGCCGCTCTCCCGGGCGATGTCCTGCCGGGTGCCACGCTCGCGGAGGATCTCGATCTTCTGGACAAGCTGCCGGACGACCAGTTCGTGGACGCGGCCCTGGAGTTCACCCGCACCTACAAGTACGACCTCCGGCCGCCGGACTATCTGCACAGCCGCACGGGACACGCGCGTGCCCTGGAGGTGGCCGCCTCGCGCGGGCAGCGGCAGCTGCGGTTCACCCAGCGGCTGCTCTACGACCCGCCCAGCGTCCGGGCCTGGCTGCGGCGGTTCCTGGAGGACTGCGAGGAGGCGTTCTTCGCCGACACCTGGGCCAAGCTGCGTCCGCAGCTCGCGTCCGACGCCCAGCACAAGACGGAGCTGCTGCGCCGCAAGGGGCTCGCCGAGGCGCTGGCGGCGGTCTCCCCGGCCGTGCGGCTCGACGAGGAGGGCGGCCGGATCGTCGTGGACAAGCTGATCGAGGGCCGTGGTGTCGCCTCCACCGGCCGGTTGCTCCTGGTGCCGACCAGCCTGGGCCGCCCTCATCTGAACGTGCTGCACCGCCACGGCTGGCAGCCCCTGCTGCACTACCCCGTCAGCGCCCCGGCGCCGGTCCGGCCTCCCTCGGTCGAGCAGCTGAGCCTGCGGATGACTGCGCTGTCCCACCCCGTCCGCATGCGCATCTGCCGCCATCTGGCCCGCAGCGCGTACACGACGACCGAGCTGGCCCAGGCCCACGGCATGACGGCCCCGGAGATATCCCGCCATCTGGGCGTGCTGAAGAAGGCCGGCCTGGTCACGACCCGCCGACGCGGACGCTATGTGCTGCACCAGCTGGACGTGACGGTGGTGGCCCGCCTGGGGAGCGACTTTCTGGAGGGGGTGCTCAGATAGCCCGGCGCGAAGCCCGCCGCGCGGGAGCACGCCACCCCCGCGTGCGCGTATGCCCACCGGACACGGCACCGGGCCCGTGGACGCGGGCTCCGTACGGCACGGGGACGTACACAGCACCGGTCGCCGACCCCGTACCGCTTGCGTCCTCCCCGCTGCTCAGTCCAGCCTGATGTGCTTCACGCCGACGCCGACCTGCCGGAGCCTGGTCCGCAGGGCGCCTTCGTTGTTGGGGCGCAGCTTCAGGCCCGCCAGGACGGCGATGCGGTCCGCGGTCTTCGGGACGGTCGTGTCGTCCGTCCACAGGTGCTCGGCGAACTCGGGTTCGGCCAGCCGTTCCAGACAGCGGTCGACCTGCTGCATCGCCCAGCTCTCGCGGCCCTGCGCGGTCTTCTTCCCGGCGACGAGCTGGAGCAGGTGCCCGACGCCGCGCTCACGCAGCCGCTTCACCACGGTCTCGCGCCGGGCCAGCAGCGTGAAGTGCCGGACGTCGTGGCCGAGGTCGCGCAGGCGTCCGACGGTCTCGGTGAAGTAGCCGGAGTCGGTGATCGTCATGGGCGCGATCACCACGCCGTCGTGCTTGGCGAGGGTGAGGTCGAGCACCTCGACGACGCCCTGCCGCCAGGCGGCGAGGTCCTGGAAATCGCCGCGCAGATCGGGCGGGAGCATGCGGCGCAGGCCGAAGCCGGGGAGTTCGGGGTCGCAGATCACGCTGCCGGGCAGCCGGCGCCGTATCTCGTGTGCGGTCTGTGTCTTGCCGCCCCCGAAGGGGCCGTTGATCCACAGGAGCATGCGCAGACCCTACCGGCGTCCGGGAGCGGCGGTCAGCCGGTCAGCCGGTCCTCTCTGTCCCCGGCCCGCGTCGGCCGAGGCGGGCACGGGCGGGGTCGGGCAGCCGGGTCCACGGGCGGGGCGGTCCCGTGGGCAGGGGCGGGGTCGGTCCCGTGGCAGAGGCGGGGGCCGTCCCGTGGCAGGGGCGGGGTCGGTTCGGTGCGCATGGCCGTGGTCGGTCCCGTGGCGGGCGGCCCTGGTCCAGGCCCTGGTCACGGTCATGCCTGCGGGCCACCCCGGGGTCGGCGCCAGCCCACCCGGGGTCAGCGCCGAAGGACATCCGTAGGCGGCGCCGCGGACACACCCGTAAGCAGCGTCGGACCACACCCGCAGACGGCGGCCCGCCCACACCCGTAGCCGGCGCGCGTCCACACCCGTGGTCAGCCAGTAGGCCCCGCGGCCGAACCCGAGGTCACCCCTGCCCCCCGGCCCGTACCAGCCCCGTCTCGTACGCCAGGACCACGACCTGTACCCGGTCGCGCAGCCCCAGCTTGGTGAGGATGCGGCCCACGTGGGTCTTCACGGTCGCCTCGGACAGCACCAGACGGGCGGCGATCTCCCCGTTGGACAGGCCCTGCGCGACCAGCACCATCACCTCGCGCTCGCGGTCGGTGAGCCGGTCCAGTTCCTTGTGCTCGGGCTGCTTGCCGGTGCTGGGCAGCATCGGCGCGAACCGGTCGAGGAGCCGGCGGGTGGTGGACGGGGCCACCACGGCGTCCCCGCTGTGCACGGAGCGGATCGCGGTCAGCAGCTCGCCGGGCGGCACGTCCTTGAGCATGAAGCCGGAGGCGCCCGCCTTCAGCCCGGAGAAGGCGTACTCGTCGAGGTCGAAGGTGGTCAGGATGAGCACCTTGGGCGGATTGGGGTCGGAGCAGATCCGGCGGGTCGTCTCCACGCCGTCCAGCTTCGGCATCCGGACGTCCATCAGCACCACGTCCACGGTGGTGGCGCTCAGCACCTGGAGCGCCTCGACCCCGTCGCCCGCCTCCGCGACGACCTCCATGTCGGGCTGCGCGGCGAGCACCATCCGGAATCCGGTGCGCAGCAGCACCTGGTCGTCGACGAGCATCACACGGATCGACATCGGGCTCTTCCGTTTCCTTCGGCCGGTGAGGGCGGGGCAGGGGGTGTGTTCTTTCGGGGTGGCGGGTTTTCTTACGGGTGGCGGGTTCTTGCGGGGTGGCGGGTTCTTACAGGTGTCAACAGGGGGCGTGCGTCGGCGTCAATGCGCGGGTTTGAGCGGGAGCAGGGCGCTGATGCGGAATCCTCCGCCGGGGCGGGGACCCGCGTCCAGGGTGCCGCCGACCATGCCGACGCGCTCGCGCATGCCGATCAGGCCGTGGCCCTGGCCGTCGGCGCCGCCCTCCTCATACAGCTCGTGCGGGGCGCCCTTGCCGTCGTCCTCGACGAGCAGGCCGAGGCCGTCGTCGAAGTAGACCAGGCGGACGCTCGCGCCCGTGTTGGGCCCGCCGTGCTTGCGGGTGTTGGTGAGCGCCTCCTGGACGATCCGGTACGCGGTCAGCTCGACGCCGCTGGGCAGCGGGCGGGGCGTCCCCTCGATCTTGAAGTCGATGGGCAGTCCCGCCGTGCGGCACTGCTCGACCAGGTCCTCGATCTGCTGGACGTCCGGCTGCGGCACATACTCACCGCCCTCCTGGTGCTCGCCGGTGCGCAGCACGCCGAGCAGCCGGCGCATCTCGGCGAGGGCCTGACGGCCGGTGGAGGAGATCGTCTCCAGGGCCTTCTTGGCCTGGTCGGGCGCCGCGTCGAGGACGTACGCGGCGCCGTCGGCCTGCACGACCATCACCGACACGTTGTGCGCGACCACGTCGTGCAGCTCACGGGCGATGCGGGCGCGCTCGGCGGCGACCGCGACCTTGGCCTGGGCCTCGCGCTCCTTCTCCAGCCGCGCGGCGCGCTCCTCCAGCTGGGCGAAGTAGGCGCGGCGGGTGCGCAGCGAGTCGCCGAGCACCCAGGCCAGCGCGAACGGCACCGTCTGGAGCACGGCCACCGCCACATTGCCCGCCGCGCTCGTCTCGGCCATCGGCCAGCGCACCTGCGCGACAGGCGCCGCGCACAGGCCGCCGACCAGCGCGAAGCGGGACGCCCAGCGCGCGCCGTTCGCCGCCACCGTGTAGACGATCACCAGCAGGGCGAAGTCGGCGGTCGACGTCGACACGTCCAGCGTGAGCTGGGCCACGCCGATGGCCGCGCCGAGGATCAGCATCTGCTCCGGCAGCCGCCGGCGCAGCAGGACGACCAGGCTGAGCAGCAGGGCGACGGGGATGATCAGCCAGGGCGCGTCGGTCCCCTCGTTGGTCTGCCCGGCGACCGAGCTCACCACAGTGATCCCGAACAGGACGATGGCCCAGAAGCCGTCGACCCAGGTCGGGTGTCTGCGGATGAAGTCATAGAGGCGCTGCACGTAACCCAGCGTAGGGAAGCGTGATGTGTGCCCGGGTCAACCGGAGGGTCGATCCGCACGCCCTCCGCCTACTCCCCAAGGTGGAGGCCACACCTTCCGCAGCGCCTAGCCTGGCGAGGTGACGGACGACACTGCGGGGCCGAATACGGCGGACGGGGCCGATGCGGCGGACGGAATGAACAGGCCGTATGGGATGAACGGGGCGCATGGGGCGTCCATGGCGGACGGGGGGCGCGGATGGCGGGCGGCGGCGCACGACGCCCTGTACGGCCCGCGCGGCTTCTACCGCCGTCCCGAGGGTCCCGCCGGGCATTTCCGTACGTCGGTGCACGCCTCGCCGCTCTTCGCGGGGGCCGTGGCCCGGCTGCTGTGCCGGGTGGACGCGGCCCTGGGCCGTCCGGAGGTGCTGGACTTCGTCGACATGGGCGCGGGCCGG
Source organism: Streptomyces sp. NPDC056734 (assembly GCF_042790455.1). Lineage (NCBI taxonomy): Bacteria > Bacillati > Actinomycetota > Actinomycetes > Kitasatosporales > Streptomycetaceae > Streptomyces > Streptomyces sp. NPDC056734. Next base: position 4,806 of record NZ_JBHTZD010000039.1, on the reverse strand, counting down.
GGCGAGCTGGCGGCGGGGGTCCTGGACGCGCTACCCGGGGAGGTGGCCGCCCGCACGCGCGCGTACGGCGTGGAGATCGCCGCGCGCCCGGCGGGCCTGGATCCCCGGATCGAATGGCGCGCGGAGCCTCCGTCCGGGGTGACGGGGCTGCTGTTCGCGAACGAGTGGCTGGACAACGTGCCCGTGGACGTCGCCGAGGTCGACCGCGCGGGCGTCGCCCGGCTGGTGCTCGTACGGGAGGACGGCACCGAGCGGCTCGGGGAGCCGGTCGGCGGGGCGGAAGCGGAATGGCTGGCGCGCTGGTGGCCACCGGCAGAGGAGGAGGGCTCGCGGGCCGAGATCGGGCTGCCCCGGGACGCGGCCTGGGCGGACGCCGTGGCCCGCGTCGAGCGGGGGCTCGCGGTGGCGGTCGACTACGCGCACACCGCCGACGCGCGCCCCCCGTTCGGCACGCTCACCGGTTTTCGCGCGGGCCGCGAGACGGCGCCGGTGCCCGACGGCTCGTGCGATGTGACGGCGCACGTCGCACTGGACGCGTGCGCCGCGAACGCCGGGCGCACGGGGCGCGTGCTCCGGCAGCGCGATGCCCTGCACACCCTCAACATCACCGGCGCACGCCCCCCGCTCGCGCTGGCGACCACGGATCCCGCCGGCTACGTACGCGCCCTGGCGAGCGCTGGGGAGGCGGCCGAGCTGACCGCCGAGGGCGGCCTCGGCGACTTCGGCTGGCTGATCCACCCGGTGGGGGTCCCGGACCCGCTCACGGAGGCCACGGAAACCACGGAGGCCGGGAGCGACGATCCCGGGGCGCGCGACGGCTGAGGCGCCGGCCCGGGCGCGCCGACAGGTCACCCACGGCTCCGCCGCAGTGTTAGGCGACGCTCGGCGCCTACTTGTCGATGTCCCCCACCACGAAGAACAACGACCCCAGGATCGCCACCATGTCCGCCACCAGCGTGCCCGGCAGCAGTTCGGTGAGCGCCTGGATGTTGTTGTACGACGCGGAGCGCAGCTTGAGCCGGTACGGGGTCTTCTCGCCCTTGCTGACGAGGTAATAGCCGTTGATGCCGAGCGGGTTCTCGGTCCAGGCGTAGGTGTGGCCCTCGGGCGCCTTGAGCACCTTCGGCAGGCGCTGGTTGATGGGGCCCGGCGGGAGGTCCGCGAGGCGGTCCAGGCAGGCGTCGGCGAGGTCGAGGGCGTTGTGCGTCTGGTCGAGCAGGCATTCGAAGCGGGCGAGGCAGTCGCCCTCCGCGCGGGTCACCACTTTCAGTACGTCCTGAAGCTCGCCGTACGCGAGATAGGGCTCGTCGCGCCGCAGGTCGAGGTCGACACCCGACGCGCGCGCGATGGGCCCGCTGACGCCGTACGCGTGCACGGCCTGCTGCGTGAGCGTCCCCACCCCGCGTGTGCGCCCCCGGAAGATCTCGTTGCCGAGCACCAGGTCGTCGAAGCGGTCCATGCGGGAGCGCACCGCGGAAACGGCCTCCCGCGCGCGGGAGGCCCATCCGGCGGGAAGGTCCTCCTTGAGGCCGCCCACGCGGTTGAACATGTAGTGCATCCGGCCGCCGGAGACCTCCTCCATGACGTTCTGGAGCACCTCGCGCTCCCGGAACGCGTAGAAGACCGGCGTGATGCCGCCCAGCTCCAGGGGGTAGGAGCCGAGGAACATCAGATGGTTCAGGACCCGGTTCAGCTCGGCGAGCAGGGTGCGGGTCCACACCGCGCGGACGGGCACCTCCATGCCGAGCATGCGCTCCACGGCGAGGACCACACCGAGTTCGTTGGAGAACGCCGACAGCCAGTCGTGGCGGTTGGCCAGCATGATGATCTGGCGGTAGTCGCGCGCCTCGAAGAGCTTCTCCGCGCCGCGGTGCATATAGCCGATCACGGGCTCCGCGCGGAGGATGCGCTCGCCGTCGAGGACCAGCTTCAGCCGCAGCACGCCATGGGTGGACGGGTGCTGCGGTCCGATGTTGAGCACCATGTCGGTGCTCTCCGCGGCGCCGCCGATCCCGACCATGGTCTCCGTCGTCGGAGTCATGGCAGTCCTGGGCGTCATGGCAGTCATGTCCTCAGTCTGGCCTACGTAGGCTGACGGCATGGAGACGGGGAGCCCGCCGAGCGCGGGAGCGGCACGGACCGAGCCGGTGTGGATCGGGCTGCCGTCCGGGCTGCTGCGGATGCGGCGACTGCTGCTGGTGGTGTGGCTGGGCCTGCTGGCGCTGGCCGCCGGGCTGCTGCCTGGGCTGCTGGCGGGCCCCGTGTGGGCCGCCTTCGCGGCGCTGCCGCTGGCCGTGATCGGGTGGGGCTGGGTGATGCTGGAGCGCAACTGGCGCTCCTGGCGCTACGCCGAGCGCGCGGACGACCTGCTGATCAGCCGGGGCGTGCTGTGGCGCGAGACGACGGTGGTGCCGTACGGGCGGATGCAGCTGGTGGAGGTCACCTCGGGGCCAGTGGAACGGCACTTCGGGCTGGCCAGTGTCCAGCTGCACACCGCTGCCGCGGCGACCGACGCGACCATTCCCGGCCTCGACCCGGCCGAGGCGGAACGCCTGCGCGACCGGCTCACCGAACTGGGCCAGGCCCGATCGGCGGGGCTGTGACGACGCCGGGGACGGACGGCGGGCCGCGCGGGGCAAAGAGGGCCCCGCGTGGAGCGGAGGGGGCCTCACATGGAGCGGAGACAGCCCCGGGCGGCCCGACAGGCGAGGACGACCCGGCCCCGGAGAGCGCAAGACGCGAGGCCACGACAGCCTCCGGTGGCGGCGGGGGCAAGGCCGAGACGCCTCCAGGCGGCCCAAAGCGCGAGGCCGACCCGGCCCCAGGCAGCGCGACACGCGAGGCCGCGGCAGCCTCGGGCGGCGGAGGCGAGGCCGAGACGCCTCCAGGCGGCCCAATGCTCAAGGACGACCCGGCCCCGGGAAGCGCAAGACGTGAGGCCGCGACAGCCCCGGGCGGCTCCATACGCGAGGCCGAGGCACCCCCGGGCCCAAGGCGCAAGGCCGACCCGACCCCAGGCAGCGCAAGACACGAGGCCGCGACAGCCTCAGGCAGCACCACAGGCCAGGCCGAGGCACCCCCGGGCGACCCAACACGCAAGGACGACACCCCAGGCAGCGCGAAACGCCAGGCCGCGACACCCCCAGACGGCACCTACGAGGCCGTACGCGCCGTCGAAGGTGCCACGGACCGCGCGGATCAGGCGGGGCGGACCACCGCCCCCGCCAGGCCGACCGGGGACCACGCGGAGCCCTCCGCAGCACACCCGGAGTCCGCCGGCACCGCCCTGGACCCCGCCGCAGCTGCCGCAGCCACCGCGGAGCCCGCCCCAGCCGATGCCGTCCCCAAGGCCGACGGCGAAGGCGTCGCCAAGGCCGACGGCGAAGGCGTCACACCCCCCGCGAGAACCCTCGTCGAGCGTCGGCTCCACCCCGTGACGCCCCTCCGGCGCGCGTGGGCGCCGATCGCCGTGGTCATCGGGTGGGCGCTGCACGACCCCGATCAGGCGCAGCGCCACCTGACCCGGCTGACCACGACGACCCTGCTGATCGTGGTGGCCGTGGCGATACCCGCCGCCGCCCTCTACGGCTTCTGCACCTGGTGGTTCACACACTTCGCGGTGACGGACACCGAACTGCGCATCCGTACCGGCCTGCTGTTCCGGCGCACCGCGCACATCCGGCTGGAACGCATCCAGGCGATCGACATCACTCAGCCGCTCCTCGCGCGCGTGGCGGGCGTTTCCAAACTGCGGCTCGATGTCATAGGCGCCGACAAGAAGGACGAACTCGCCTTCCTGGGCGAGGGCGAGGCCCGCGCGCTGCGCGCGGAACTGCTCGCCCGGGCGGCGGGTTTCGCACCGGAGACGGCCCACGAGGTCGGTGAGGCGCCCGCGCGCGAACTGCTGCGCGTACCGGCGCGCGACCTCGCGATCTCGCTCGTGCTGACCGGCGCGACCTGGGGCACACTGGCCGCCGCGGCCGTCGTACCGACGATGCTGTGGATCTTCACCAACAGCCTGTGGACGGTGATCGTGACCGGCGTGCCGCTGATCGGCGCGGCGGGCACGAGCAGCATCCGGCGGTTCGTGAGCGAGTACGACTGGACGCTCGCCGAATCCCCGGACGGGCTGCGCATGGACCACGGGCTGCTGGACCGGGCGCACGAGACCGTGCCGCCGGGACGCGTGCAGACCGTGCGGATCGTCGAGCCGTGGCTGTGGCGGCGGCGCGGCTGGGTCAGGGTCGAGCTGGCCGTGGCCGGTTCGACCAACTCGCTGCTGCTGCCGGTCGCCCCGCGCGAGATCGCCGAGTCCGTCATCGCGCGCGTGCTGCCCGGCGTGATGGTGCCCCCCGCGTCCGCGCTCAGCCGGCCGCCGCGCCACGCCCGCTGGTGCGTGCCGGTGTGGTGGCGCGGCTACGGGCTCACGGTCACCGACTCGGTGTTCGTGACCCGCCAGGGGCTGGTGAGCCGCAAGCTGGCGCTGATCCCGCACGCGAAGGTGCAGAGCGTACGGCTCACGCAAGGGCCCTGGGAGCGCCTGTGGGGCGTCGCGGACGTCCATGTGGACACGGGGGCCAACCAGACCGAGACAGCGCGTCTGAGGGCCGCCGAGGAGGCCGTGGAGCTGCTGCGCGCACAGGCGGAGCGCTCCCGCACGGGCCGCCGGGACGCCCGGCCCGACCGCTGGATGGCGTAAACCCCTTCCCCGGCGCCGAAACCCGCCGAGACGCCGAGAGCCCGGCACGCGTCGGGATGCTGTTGGTTAATTCGGGCCTGGTTGCTTCGCCCCGTCGCTATGCGGCG
>NZ_JBHTZD010000038.1:0-59525 GCF_042790455.1 Streptomyces sp. NPDC056734 | reverse complement strand
ATGGTACTGCAGGGGGGACCCTGTGGGAGAGTAGGACGCCGCCGAACAAATATTGAGAAGAGCCCCACACCTTTCGGTGTGGGGCTCTTCTGCGTTTAGGGTCGGAGCATGCGCTATGACCTCGTCATCTTTGACAACGACGGTGTGCTGGTCGACAGCGAGCCGATCTCCAATCGGCTGTTGGCCGGCTATCTGACCGAGCTGGGGTACCCGACCTCGTACGAAGACTCCCTGCGGGACTACATGGGCGCCGCCATGCATCGCGTACACGATCTGATGGAGGAGCGGACCGGGGAGCGGTTGCCGGGGGACTTTGATGAGGTGTTTCATCGGCGGGTTTTTGCCGCGTTCGAGCGGGAGTTGCGGCCGGTGGCGGGGGTCGAGGACGTGCTGGAGAAGCTGACGGCTGACGGGGTGCCGTACTGCGTGGCCTCGTCCGGGAGTCATGAGCGGATTCGGGTGGGACATCGGGCCACCGGGTTGGATCGGTGGTTCGACGACGCGCGGATTTTCAGCTCGGAGGATGTGGGGCGGGGGAAGCCCGCGCCGGATCTGTTTCTGCACGCCGCCCGGGTGATGGGGGTGCCGGCCGAGCGGTGTGTCGTGGTGGAGGACAGTCCGCTGGGGGTACGGGCGGGCGTGGCGGCGGGGATGGATGTGGTCGGGTTCGCCGCCATGACGCCGGTGGAGCGGCTGGCCGGGGTCCGGCGGGTGTTCTTCGGGATGGGGGAGCTGGTCGACCTGGTGGTGTGAGGCATCGCAGGTGGGGCAGTGGAGTTGAGGGAAACTCATCTTTGGCTGGATATACCCAGGGGACGCTCGGGGCCTTACGCTCGCCGCCATGACTGAAGTGCTACGGCGCGGTAGGGCTTCGCTGGCGTTCGGATTCTTCGCCCAGGGCGTGGCGTTCGCCCTGCTGGTGACGCGGATTCCGGCAATACAGGACCGGTATGGGGTGTCCGATGCGCTGCTGCCGGTCTTTCTGGCGGCGGTGCCGATCCTGGCCGGGGTCGGGAGTGTGGGCACCGAGCGGCTGGTGAAGCGGGTGCGGCCCAGCGTGGTGCTGCGGTGGTCCCAGCCGGTGGTGCTGCTGGCGCTGTTCGGGGTGGGGGCCGGGGAGCGGCTCGTCGAACTGGCCGTCTCGCTGGCGGTGTTCGGGCTGGCCGTGGGTGCGCTCGATGCCTCGATGAACATGCTCGGGGTGAGCCTGCAGCGGGCGTACGGGCGGAGCATCATGCTCGGCTTTCATGCCGCGTACAGCCTCGGCGGGATTCTCGGGGCCTCGCTGGCGTGGGCGGGGGCGCACTGGGGGCTGGCGCTGTGGGTGTCGTATCTGCCGGTGGTGTGTGTGCTGGTGCCGGCGGCGCTGGTGGGGAGCCGGTGGTATGTGGATGCGGATGGGGGCGCTGATAAAGGGGTTTCCCAGGGTGGTGAGGGGAGTGGGCCGGGGGGTGGGATTGTTTTCAAGGCGCTTTTGCCGCTGTGCCTGGTGATGACCTTTGCCTATATCGGGGACTCCACTGTTTCCAATTGGAGTGCCAAGTACTTGCAGGATGTGCTGGGGTCGTCCGAGCAGCTCGCCACCGTGCCGTACAACGTGTACATGGTGACCACGCTGGTGGGGCGGGCCGTGGGGGACTTCGGGGTGCGGCGGCTCGGGGCCGTGGCGGTGGTGCGGGGTGGGGCGGTGCTGGCGGCGGGCGGGTTCGCGGTGGTGGCGGGGGCGCCGGGGGCCTGGGCGGGGATGCTCGGGTTCACGCTGGTGGGGCTGGGGCTGTGCGTTCTGGTGCCGCAGACCTTCGCGGCGGCGGGGCGGCTGTTTCCGGGGGCTTCGGACGCGGCTGTCGCTCGGCTCAATATCTTTAATTACGTGGGGTTTTTGATCGGGTCTCCGTTGGTGGGGGCGTTGGGGGATGTCTGGAGTTATCGGGGAGCCATGCTCGTACCCATGGTTCTGGTGTTGGTGACATTGGTGTACGCCCGGTCGTTCGAAGGCGGGGCGGACCGATACGGTGGCGGGCATGAGCGGTCGCGCACAGCTGATGTGGGACGAGGCGGTAACGGGCTATGACTTCGGTCCGGAGCATCCGATGGATCCGGTCCGGCTGGAGCTGACCCGGGGACTGGTCGGGGCGCTGGGGCTCGACCAGGCGATGGAGGTCGTGTCGGCGAAGCCCGCGGGGGATTCGACGTTGCGGCTGGTGCATCGGGAGGACTACATCGAGGCGGTGCGGGCCGCGTCGGCGGATCCGGGGGTGGCGGATCAGTCGTACGGGCTGGGGACCGTGGATGATCCGGCGTTCGCCGGGATGCACGAGGCGTCGTCGTTGATCGCCGGGCTTTCGGTGGCGGCGGCGGAGGCGGTGTGGCGGGGGGATGCGCTGCACGCGGTGAATTTCGCGGGTGGGCTGCACCATGCGATGCCGGGGGCGGCGTCGGGGTTCTGTATTTACAACGATGCCTCGTTGGCCATTGCCCGGCTGTTGGAACTCGGGGCCGAGCGGGTCGCCTATGTGGATGTAGATGTGCATCACGGGGATGGGGTGCAGGCGACGTTCTGGGACGATCCGCGGGTGCTGACGATCTCGTTGCACGAGCATCCCCGGACGTTGTTTCCGCAGACCGGGTGGCCCGAGGAGACGGGGGCGGCGGGGGTTGCCGCGGGGTCGGCCGTGAATGTGGCGTTGCCCGCGGGGACGGGGGACGAGGGGTGGGTGCGGGCCTTTCATGCGGTGGTGCCGGAGTTGCTGGCCGATTTTCGGCCGCAGGTGGTGGTGACGCAGCACGGGGCGGATACGCATTTCGAGGATCCGTTGGCGCATTTGGCGGTGTCGTTGGATGCGCAGCGGGCGGTGCAGGTCGCTTGTCATGAGTTGGCGCACGAGTACGCCGGGGGGCGGTGGGTGGCGCTCGGTGGGGGTGGATACGCGGTGGTGGATGTGGTGCCGCGGTCCTGGGCGCACTTGGTGGGGATCGCTGCGGGGCGGGCTGTCGCGCCGGAGACGGTGATTCCTGAGGGGTGGCGGGCGGAGGTGTTTGCTCGTACTCGGCAGTTGGCGCCGGTGCGGATGAGTGATGGGCGGTGGCCTGTGCGGTGGGGGGTTTGGGAGGAGGGGTACGACCCCGGGGATCGGGTGGATCAGGCGGTGTTGGCTGCGCGGCGGGCGGTGTTTCCGTTGCGGGGGTTGTTGGCCTGAGGGTGGGCTTGGCCGGGGCCGGCTCTCTGGGTGGGGCTGTTTTGGTGAGCGGCGTTGATCGGATGCCGACGTGGCTGTGCGGGGCGGGGGGTTTTCGCTCGCCCGCGCTTGCGGGGTGCCTCCCCCAGAGGGGGGACCCCCAGCCCACCCGTGCCGCCCCAGCGGCACGACTGCCCGCAGTTACGGGGGGCGGGACTGCCCGCGGCTAGGGAGATGGAGGGGGTGGGGAAGGTGGAGGAGGGGGTTCTTGCGTATTTGGTGGGGTGTGGGATTGCGGGGGTGGTGGCCACCGGGCGGGAGGTGAGTCTGCGGAGCTACCGGCTCTTCGCGGCTCGGGATCCTCGGGTGTTGATCGGGATCGATCCGGAGGGGGTGTGGGGGGAGCCGGAGTTGATCGGTTTGATGGCCGAGAAGTGTGGGGTATCTCCCGATCCGCGCTATGTGGAAGGGCCGGATCTGATCGATCCCGTACGTACGCTGCTCGCCTTCGACCGGTTCGCCGAGCGGATCGCCGAGGTGGCTCAGCGCAAGGGGCCGGTGCTGATCGGGACCGGACATCCGCACCGGCTGCTCGGTTTCTACGCCGGGCTCGCGGACGCTTTGTCGGCGGCGGGATGTGCTGTCCTCACACCGGCGCAGGGTCGCTGTGTCGACATAACGACCCGGTTCGGTCTACGCACGTACAACCTTGATTACGTACGGGGCGTCGCGTTCGTGCGGGCACATGGTGTGCCAGGTCCCGGTGGTGCGCCCGGCGCGCACTCGCACTCGCCGCTGCCCGTTCGGCTGGCGCTGGCGGCGCTCGCCGAGGCCGGCGGGCCGCTGCCGGAGCTGGTGATCGGAGACCATGGCTGGGTCTGCGGGGCAGGTCAGCTGGGGTTCGAGGCCATCGGGCTCGCCGATACGGACGACCCCGCGCTGTTCGTCGGGGAGGCGGAGGGGCGCGTGTCCGTCGTCGTGCCCCTTGATGACGGCGTGCGGTCTGATTACTACCTGCCGCTGACCCGCTACGTACTCAATCGAGCGTGTCTGTCACAGTAGGCCGCCGATGGGTGCACCTCTTCCCCACTCGCATCACCCGCCCCTACATTGGGGAGTGAGCACGCAACGACGAAGAGTCACCGGAAGGGGAAGCCGGTGACCGTCGAGTGCGGAAGGTTCAGGTGTGTCATGGCTGCTGGCGATCAGAGGCCTCTGAGCGAGGTTCAGTTCCTTACCGTGGCGGAGGTTGCCTCGGTGATGCGAGTGTCGAAGATGACCGTGTACCGGCTGGTGCACAGTGGTCATCTGCCCGCGATTCGGGTGGGGCGGTCTTTCCGCGTCCCCGAGAACGCGGTTCATGAATACCTCCGCGACAGCTATGTGGGGGTGGAGACGGCCTGACGGTCCCCTCGATTACGACCTCAGCGCTCGGGCGGGTAGGCTAAGCCCTCGTAGGTCGTATGGGCCCATGGCGCCCAGCACCGAGTGATGAGAAGTGAGCGAGGGTTGTCGTGGGCTCTGTAATCAAGAAGCGGCGCAAGCGGATGGCCAAGAAGAAGCACCGCAAGCTGCTCAAGCGCACGCGCGTTCAGCGTCGTAACAAGAAGTAGCCGCCGTAGAGCGTGGTGTGGCCCCGCATCGGACCGAGGTCCCGTGCGGGGCCATCGTCATGTCGACCCGCTAAGTTGGCCGCAGCGGTGTGGTAGGTCTGGCTGGAAGGAAGGCGCTGGTCTTGGGCAAGGTCGTGCTGGTGACCGGAGTGGCCCGGCGGCTCGGCGGCCGGTTCGTGCGCCGGATCCAGCGTGACCCGGAGGTGGACCGGGTGATCGCCGTGGACGCGGTGGAGCCGGAGCACCGGCTCGGCGGGGCCGACTTCATCCGGGCGGACATCCGCCAGCCCACCATCGCCCGGGTGCTCGCCGAGACCGGCGCCGACACGGTCGTCCACATGGATGTCACCGCGACCGCCCTGGGCAGCGGCAGCCGGACCATGGTCAAGGAGACCAACGTCATCGGCACGATGCAGCTGCTCGGCGCCTGCCAGAAGTCGCCGGCGGTGAAGCGGCTGGTGGTGAAGTCCAGTACGAATGTGTACGGATCCGCGTCGCGCGATCCGGCCGTGTTCACCGAGACCACCCCGCCCAAGTCGCTGCCCAGCGGCGGTTTCGCCAAGGACACCGTCGAGGTCGAGGGGTATGTGCGCGGGTTCGCCCGGCGGCGGCCCGATGTCGCCGTGTGTGTGCTGCGGTTCGCCAACATCCTCGGGCCGAGCGCGGACTCGCCGCTCGCCGCGTACTTCTCGCTGCCGGTGCTGCCGACGGTTCTCGGCTACGACCCGCGGTTGCAGTTCGTGCACGAGGACGACGTCATCGACGTCCTGCGGATCGCCTCGTACGAGCCGCGGCGCGGGACCCTCAACAGCGGCACGTTCAATGTCGCCGGGGACGGGGTGCTGCTGCTCTCGCAGTGCTCGCGGCGGCTGGGCCGCCCGACCGTGCCGCTGCTGCTGCCGGCCGTCACCTGGGCCGGGTCGCTGGTGCGGACGCTCGGCATGACCGACTTCTCGCCCGAGCAGATCCGGCTGCTGACCCATGGCCGGGTGGTGGCGACGGCCCAGATGCGCGAGACACTGGGATTCCGGCCGAAGTACACCACCGCGGAGACGTTCGCGGACTTCGCGCGCGGCCGTGGCCCCGGGCTGGTGCCGCCCGAGGCCCTCGCCCGGGCCGTCGACCGGCTCGCCGCGCTGCCCGTGGCCGGCGGCGGCCACCGACCGAGCGCGGATTAGGGACCCGTCGGCAGGGCCCCCGCGCCGACCAGCGCCAACCGAGGAGCGCAGCAACGATGGCGGATGCCAAGGTCATTCCGTTCGACGACGACCGGTCGCGCGGCGGCGCCGCACAGCGCCCGTCCCGGCGCCGGGCCGCCGGAAGCCGCCGGGGCAGCGGGAAGCCCGCGCCGGTCCATCAGCTGGACGAGCATCTCGACCGGCCGGCGGACGGATCTGTGGATGGACTCGTGGTGCAGGATGATGTTCCCGTGACGAGTGAGGAGCCAGAGCCAGAGCCAGAGTCGGGGCCGGGGCCGGAGGGCGGCCTCGGTGGTCTGGAGCGGCGGATCGCGGGCGGGCTGGCGTTTCTGCGCCGCCGTCTCACCGGGGACTACGAGGTCGACGACTTCGGCTACGACGAGGAACTCACCGACCAGGTCCTGATGTCCCTGCTGCGCCCGGTGTACGAGAACTACTTCCGGGTCGAGGTGAAGGGCATCGAGAACATCCCGGCCGAGGGCGGTGCGCTGATCGTCGCCAATCACTCCGGGACGGTGCCGCTGGACGGCCTGATGATGCAGGTCGCCGTGCACGACCACCATCCGGCCGAGCGGCATCTGCGGCTGCTGGCCGCCGACCTGGTGTTCGTGCTGCCGGTCGTCAATGAACTCGCCCGCAAGCTGGGCCACACCCTGGCCTGCGCGGAGGACGCCGAGCGGCTGCTGGCTCAGGGGGAGCTGGTGGGGGTGATGCCGGAGGGCTTCAAAGGCATCGGCAAGCCCTTCGGCGAGCGCTACAAGCTTCAGCGGTTCGGCCGGGGCGGCTTTGTCTCCACGGCCCTGCGCCAGGGGGCGCCGATCGTCCCGTGCTCGATCGTGGGCGCCGAGGAGATCTATCCGATGCTCGGCAACGCCAAGACCCTCGCCCGGGTGCTGGGCTTCCCGTACTTCCCGCTGACCCCGACCTTCCCCTGGCTGGGCCCGCTGGGCGCGATTCCGCTGCCGACGAAGTGGACGATCCAGTTCGGTGAGCCGATCCCGACGGACGGCTATCCGCCGGAGGCGGCGGAGGACCCGATGCTGATGTTCAACCTCACCGACCAGGTCCGCGAGCAGATCCAGCACACGCTGTACAAGCTGCTGGTGCAGCGCCGGTCCGTGTTCTTCTGAGTTCCTCTGAGTTCTTCTGACCCAGGGCCCTTCGGGTACGTACGTACGACGACGGGGGCGCCCTTCGTCTGGAAGGGTGCCCCCGTCGTCGTACGAGGTGCGGTGCTGCCGGCTGCTACTCGGCGTCCTCGCTGTCGATGCCCAGGCCGGGCAGGAGGCCCGGGAGGAGCGGTGGGAGGGTGACGTCGGGTTCGGTGGTCGGGGGTTTGGTCTGGGTCGGGCTGGCGCCGCCGGTGTTCTTCGGCGGGTCCAGGAGGCCGCCGGTGTTGCCGCCGAGCAGGCCGTCGTCCTCGGTGTCGCCGGAGTCGGCGGGGCGGCTGGGGGTGCCCGTACGGGACTGGCCGCCGTCCGTCGTGCTCTGGCCGGTGCTGGGTGTGGAGGACGACGCCTTGCCGGGGTCGGTGGCGCCGGTGGACCCGCCGGTGCCGGGGCCGCTCTCGCGGTTGCTGCCGTCCGTGCTCCCGCCGGTCTGTGCCGGGGGTTGTGGGAGCAGGGACTGGAGCGGGGCGACCTCTTGGTCTATGGCGTCGAAGACCGAGTTCACCTGCTCGCTGACGTCGCCGAGCTGGACCGGGAGCTTGTCGCGCAGGGCGCCCCAGGTCTCGCGGTGGGACTGCGAGAAGGAGGAGAGCGCCTGGATGGGGCCGAGCGAGTCGGGGTCGCGCTCGTAGACCGCGGTGAGCAGGCGTTGGCCCTCGGTGGCGTCGTGGGTCATGCCTGACAGGGCGCGGCGGATCTCGCCCAGGGATTCATGATCGAGGGGGCCGCTGCGGCCCCGCTCCATCAGCCGGCGGGCCTCGTTGAGCCGGGTGGACGCCTGGTCGAGGTAGGCCTGGCCGCGCTCGTCGTCGCCGTCGGCGAGGCCGCGTTTGAAGTCCTCTATGCCGCGCTTGAGGCCGTAGAGCGAATCACCGGGGAGGGCGTCGGTGCTGGCCGCGGCGACGCCGCCGAAGGCGCCCGCCGCCACGCTGACGCTCAGGCCGCCGGCCGTGAGGCCCTTGGCGAGGCGGCTGCGTGGACGGAATTTCCCCAGCGAGGTCGCTCGGTGAGCACCCTTGCTTCTGCGGGACCTCTGCTCGGGTACCGAAGGGTCCGTTGCCACCCCTCCGGCGGTGCCCGCCTGGAGCATCGCCTCCATCGCGGCCACCAGTTGCGCCCGCTGAACGACCTTGACCTCGGGGTCCATCTCCGGTCGCGGCAGTTCGCCGAGACTCGACGCGAGGGCCAACAAACGGCCCTGCTCGGTCGGTTCGGCGGCTGCCGCGGCCGGTGGAGATCCCTCGGACGGCTCGGCCGCCGTGCCCCGGCCGGTCTGCTCCTCCAGGGCCTGGGCGAAGGCGTTCGCCCGCCGGTGCGCCGATACGTTCGCGATCACTGGCGGCACCTCCTCTCGTCATGACGGTCGACTCCCCAGGGGATCCTGAGGGTTGCACGCCCTGACCAGGTGCGCACGATCGAGTGATCGGCGTCGGCCAAGGCGTGACCACAGGGAGCCTGCATCCCGCACAACGAGTGGCGCGGCACTTGGGTTACGGACTGCGGATGATCGGATCGGGGAGTCAACGGACTTTCACTGACCGTGAGTTGATGGTTGCTGAACGTGTGTGAACGGTGTCGGGGTCAGCGGGCGTCGTCGGGGAGCAGCCGGGCGAGGGTGCGGACGGCCCGGTACTGGAGGGTCTTGATGGCGCCCTCGTTCTTGCCCATGACGCGGGCGGTCTCGGCGACGGACAGGCCCTGGAGGAAGCGCAGGGTCACGCATTCCTGCTGCTGGGGATTGAGCCGGCGGACGGCTTCGAGCAGGGCGGCGTTGGAGAGGGACTCCAGGACGGAGTCCTCCGGGGAGCGCTCGACCTCGTTGGCGTCGAGCATCTCGCCGGTGGTGACCTCCAGGCGGAAGCGGCTGGATTTGAAGTGGTCGGCGACCAGGTTGCGGGCGATGGTGACGAGCCAGGCGCCGAAGTCGCGGCCCTGCCAGGTGAACGTGCCGATGCGGCGCAGGGCACGCAGAAAGGTCTCGCTCGTGAGGTCTTCCGCGGTCGCCTTTCCGCCGACGCGGTAGTAGATGTAGCGGTAGACCGTGTCGCTGTACTGGTCGTAGAGGCGGCCGAACGCTTCGGCCTCGCCGGCCTGGGCGCGCTCCACGAGATCCATCATTCGGGCGCTGTCGCTGTCGGCCGCGGGACGGCGGGCGGTGGCGGTCGCGGGGGCGGCGCCGGTCGTGCGGGACCGTCTGCCGACCGCGGCGGTGCCCTCGGCGAGTGCGTAGCACGGGCCTACGGGCGCGGTGGCGGAGGCGAGCGCGGGGATGGCGTACGCGGTGGGGACGAGGTCGCGCAGCAGTTCTTGGACCGTTGCGCGCAGCGTAGCCAGGCCCGAGGCGTCAACCCCGACGTGTGGGTACACGGGACTCCCAGAGGCAGAGCTTCCATCACGTGCAGTGCGGGACCGTTCACCCGTCGTAGCGACGGAGGGGTACCGGTTTGCGTCTGAGGAGAATAACGCTTCGTGCAGGCCCTGCTACACCCAGTTGCTCAAATCATCGATTACGTCGCTTCTGTAACCGGTTGACGGTCGATCAAGTGCCTGATGTTGAGCGGTTGTTGATCGAATTGGGTCGGGTTGGGGGTGGAAGTGGGGCGTGTTGTGGCGGTGTGCGGACAACAGGGGTGGTCAGGGGGTTTTGCGGGCACGGTGCGATGATTGGCCGGTTTTGGATATGGGGGGCATTGGAGTGAGGGGGGATGGTCGGGTGTGTCGGTGATTGTGCGGTGCGGGGTGTTGTGGTGCGGGGCGGGGGGATTCTTCAGCGGCGTTTTCTGTGGAGGGCGATTGCTGCTGCTGTGCCGCCTGCTACCGCGCCTACTCCCGCTGCCGCCGGGATGCCCACCTTCGCCGCCTTGCGGCCGGTGCGGTAGTCGCGCAGGCGCCAGTCGAGGGTGCGGGCGTGTTTGCGGAGCTTGCTGTCGGGGTTGATGGCGTAGGGGTGGCCGACCAGGGACAGCATGGGGATGTCGTTGTGGGAGTCGCTGTAGGCCGCGCAGCGGGTCAGGTCCAGGTGCTGGGCCGCCGCCAGGGCGCGTACCGCCTCCGCCTTCGCCGGGCCGTGCAGGGGTTCGCCCACCAGTTTGCCGGTGTAGACGCCGTCGACGGACTCGGCGACCGTGCCCAGGGCGCCCGTCAGGCCCAGGCGGCGGGCGATGACCGTGGCGATCTCCACGGGGGCGGCGGTGACCAGCCAGACGCGCTGGCCGGCGTCCAGGTGGGCCTGGGCCAGGGCGCGGGTGCCGGGCCAGATGCGCTCGGCCATGTACTCGTCGTAGATCTCCTCGCCGATCGACATCAGCTCGGCGACCCGGTGGCCCTTGACGATGGACAGGGCGGACTCGCGGACGTCCTGCATGTGCTCCGGGTCCTCGAAGCCGGCCAGCCGGAACCACGTCTGCTGCCAGGCGAACTTCAGCAGGTCACCGGTCTCGAAGAACTTCCGCTTGTACAGGCCGCGCCCGTAGTGGAACAGCGCGGCGCCCTGCATGACGGTGTTGTCCAGGTCGAAGAAGGCGGCGGCCTTCGTGTCGCCGGGCACCGGGAACTGCGACTCCGGCGCCTGCTCCTCGTCGGGGACCTCGGGCTCGGTGCTCTTGCGGGCGGCCTCGGCCGAAGCCTCGCCTGCCAACACGCTCCGCGCCGTGGCGGGGCGCCTACGGGGGGTGAGCCATCGGAGAGCGGCCATGTCCGTGAGCATAGCCATTCTGTTCGGTGGTTCCGGAGTCGGGAGGTTTGCGGGGTGTGAACTCTCCGCATCTGTGACGTAAAGGGGGCGGCGGGCCGCGCCCGCGCGGGGGCGGCGGGACAATGGCGTCATGAGTCCCCTCTTTCGGCGGAAGGATCCCGCCCCGCACGCGCGCCTGGTCACCCTCGTCCGCAAGCCCGGCTGCCATCTGTGCGACGACGCCCGGGTCGTGGTCGAGAAGGTGTGCGGGGAGGTGGGAGTGGCGTGGGAGGAGCGGGACATCACGGGTGACCAGGCCCTGTACGACCGGTACTGGGAGCAGATTCCGGTCGTGCTCGTCGACGGAGCGCAGCACACGTTCTGGCGGGTGGATGAAGACCGGCTGCGAAGAGCGCTGACCGGGCGGTCCGGCCAGTCCGGCCGAGCCGGCCGATCCGGCGGGTCCGGGCCGGTCTGAGTAGTCCGAAAATCGCTTAGGATCGATGGCGAATCGGTCTCGGGGGCGTTGATCGTAGAGGAGAGTGTGCGATTTGCCCCCCGGAGTGATGGGTCGGTGGTTCCTGTGCGCCGATTCCCTGGGTAGTCGCCGGGAGCGCGTGACCCCGGTCACGTTCGCCGGGCAAATCGGACACCATCTTTGTGCACGCGTTCACAAAGACATAGCCTGCTGTCGACGGGGCGGTCCGAGGACACCGGAGACATACGCCCGCCCGCAGCCCCGCTCTACCCGCAGGAGCACCGTGGCAACTGGCCGAACTCACCGACCGGCGACCCGTAGCCGAGGGATTCCCGAGGCCACCGTCGCCCGGCTTCCGCTGTACCTCCGCGCCCTCACCGCGCTCTCCGAGCGTTCGGTGCCCACCGTCTCATCCGAGGAACTCGCGGCCGCGGCGGGGGTCAATTCCGCGAAGCTGCGCAAGGACTTCTCGTATCTGGGTTCCTACGGGACGCGTGGTGTGGGCTACGACGTCGAGTATCTCGTGTACCAGATCTCCCGTGAGCTGGGGCTGACCCAGGACTGGCCGGTTGTGATCGTCGGTATCGGTAATCTCGGCGCCGCGCTCGCCAACTACGGGGGGTTCGCCTCGCGCGGCTTCCGGGTGGCCTCGCTGATCGACGCCGACCCCGCGCTCACCGGCCGGACCGTCGCCGGGATCCCGGTGCGGCACGCGGACGACCTGGAGCAGATCATCCAGGACAACGGCGTGTCGATCGGCGTGATCGCGACCCCCGCGGGCGCCGCCCAGCAGGTCTGCGAGCGGCTGGTGGCCGCCGGGGTCACCTCCATCCTGAACTTCGCGCCGACCGTGCTGAACGTGCCGGAGGGCGTCGACGTGCGCAAGGTCGACCTCTCCATCGAGTTGCAGATCCTCGCCTTCCACGAGCAGCGCAAGGCCGGTGAGGAGCACGCCGCCGCCGAGGCCGCCGCCGCCGTACCCGCCGCGGCCGGGGCGAAGGAGTCCGCCGAGCAGGGGCCCGACGGGGACGTACCCGCCGTGATGCCGGCATGAGTCTGCTCGTCGTCGGGCTGAGCCACCGCAGCGCCCCGGTCAGCGTCCTGGAGCGGGCCGCGCTGGGCGCGGACGCCCGGATCAAGCTGGCGCAGGACACGGTCGCCGCCGAGCCGGCCACCGAGGCCGCGGTGCTGGCCACCTGCAACCGCATCGAGCTGTACGCGGACGTGGACAAGTTCCACGCGGGCGTCGCCGAGCTGTCCACGCTGCTCGCCCAGCACAGCGGGGTCGGCCTGGAGGAACTCACTCCTTATCTCTATGTGCACTACGAGGACCGGGCCGTCCACCATCTGTTCTCGGTGGCCTGCGGGCTCGACTCCATGGTGGTCGGCGAGGGGCAGATCCTCGGCCAGATCAAGGACGCGCTGGCGACCGCGCAGGACCTGCACACCGCCGGGCGGCTGCTGAACGACCTGTTCCAGCAGTCCCTGCGGGTCGGCAAGCGCGCCCACTCCGAGACCGGCATCGACCGGGCCGGGCAGTCCCTGGTCAGCTTCGGGCTCCAGCAGCTCGCGGCGGGCGCGGACACCGACGGCTGGGCGCGCGGCAGGAGAGCCCTGGTGATCGGCGCGGGCTCGATGTCCTCGCTGGCCGCGGCCACCCTCGCGCGGGCCGGTGTCACCGAGGTCGTGATCGCCAACCGCACCGCCGAGCGCGCCGAGCGGCTGGCCGAGATACTGCGCCAGAGCGACGAAACGGACGTGGCGGCCCGCGCGGTACCGATGGATGCGGTGCCGGACGAGCTGACACGTGCCGACATCGCCGTCTCCTGTACCGGCGCGACCGGGCTCGTCCTCGGCGCCGACCTGATCGCCGACGCCGTCCAGGGCCGTACGGGTGCGCCCGCCGTGGCGATCGACCCCGGCGCGGAGCCCCGTAGCGGCGCGACCGCGGGGCTGCCGGCCACCTCTGTGGGGACCGAGGACGGGTGTCCGCTGGATCTGGCCGCCGTGCAGCCCGGGTTCTCCGTCATGGGTGAGGCCGCCGTCGCCGGGATGGACGCGGCGACGCTGGAGCAGCACGCCACCTGGGCCGCGGGCGGGGCCGCCGCCGGGCGGCGCGAGGCCGGGCGGCGCGGGGCCGACGCCCAGCTGATCACCGCGCTGGCCGCGACCGCCGCCACCGCCGGGCGGGTCCCCGAGCACCGCAAGCCGGAGCCGGTCGCCGAGGCGCCGCGCCCCGAGCCGGTGCTGTTCCTGCTCGACCTCGCCATGCCGCGCGACATCGACGCCGCCGTGCACCGGCTCGCCGGGGTGCGGCTGGTCGACATCGAGTCGCTCGCCGGGGCCTCCGCCGACGCGCCGATGGCCGCCGATGTCGACCTGGTGCGGGCCATCGTCACCGCCGAGGTCGCCGCGTTCGGCGCCGCCCAGCGGGCCGCCCACATCACGCCGACCGTGGTGGCCCTGCGGAGCATGGCCGCCGATGTCGTCACCCAGGAGATCACCCGGCTGGAAGGCCGGCTGCCCGCGCTCGACGACCGGCACCGCGCCGAGATCACCCAGACCGTGCGGCGCGTCGTCGACAAGCTGCTGCACGCGCCGACCGTACGGGTCAAGCAGCTCGCGGCCGAACCCGGCGGCGCCGGGTACGCGGACGCGCTGCGCACCCTGTTCGACCTCGACCCCGAGACGGTCGCCGCCGTCTCCCGGGCCGAGAACAGCACGGAAGCCGAGGGCCGACGGGTATGAGTGACAAGGCACTGAGACTGGGGACGCGGCGCAGCAAGCTCGCCATGGCCCAGTCGGGACTGGTGGCCGACGCCGTGCGCCGGGTGACCGGACGGCCGGTGGAACTCGTCGCGATCACCACCTACGGCGACACCTCCCGGGAGCAGCTCGCGCAGATCGGCGGCACCGGGGTGTTCGTCACCGCGCTGCGCGACGCGCTGGTGCGCGGCGAGGTCGATTTCGCCGTTCATTCGCTCAAGGACCTGCCGACCGGGCAGCCGGCCGGGCTGGCGCTGGCCGCCGTACCGCCGCGTGAGGACCCGCGCGATGTCATCGTCGCCCGGGACGCCCTGAAATTCACCGACCTGCCCGCCGCTTCCCCGACAGGGGTCGCCCGGATCGGGACCGGCTCGTCGCGCCGCATGGCGCAGCTGAACGCGTACGCGCGCGGCCATGGGCTGGACATCGAGATGGTGCCGATACGCGGAAACGTCGACACCCGCATCCGATACGTGCAGGATGGGGAACTCGACGCCGTCGTCCTCGCCGCCGCCGGGCTCAACCGGATGGGCCGGAGCGACGAGGTGACCGACTTCCTGTCGGTCGACACGATTTTGCCCGCCCCCGGCCAGGGGGCACTGGCGATCGAATGCACCGCGGACAACGCGGAGCTGATCGCCGCGCTCGGCGAGATGGACGACCCGTTCACCCGGGCCGCCGTGACCGCCGAACGGTCCCTGCTCGCCGCCCTGGAGGCCGGCTGCTCCGCCCCTGTGGGCGCGCTGGCCGACCTTCTGGGCGGCGGGCAGATTGTCAAGGAAATGCGCCTGCGGGGCGTCGTCGGCACGACCGACGGCACCCGGATGGTGCAGCTGTCCACCACCGGTCCCGTGCCCGAGACGCACGAGGGCGCAGTGGCTCTCGGCCGCGAACTCGCCGCCGAGATGCTCGCCCAGGGCGCGGCCGGTCTGATGGGGGAGCGAGCACAATGAGCCCCACCACCCTTCCCGCCGGTCCGGAACACGGGCACGTCACCTTCCTGGGTGCCGGACCCGGAGATCCGGGACTGCTTACCTTGCGCGCCGTGGAGGCGCTGGGCCACGCGGATGTGCTGGTCGCCGAGCATGAGGTGCTCGACGTCGTGCGCGTCCACGCGAGACCGGGCGTCGCCGTCGTGAACACGGACAGGGATCCCTCCGGGGGCTCCGATCCGGGCACGGGCGTGCCTCAGCTCACGGTGGTTGACGGTTCGTCAACTACCGCCCGGGGCCCCGCTGAGCGGGATGCCGCACATCTTGTCATGCAGGCAGCGCGGGGCGGCAGGCGGGTCGTGCGCGCGGTGTCCGGGGACCCCGGGCTCGACACGTACGCCGTCGCCGAGATGCTCGCCTGCGTCGCCGCCGGGGTGCCCTTCGAGGTGGTGCCCGGGATCGCCGCCGCCGTCGGGGTGCCCGCCTATGCCGGGGTCCCACTGCGGGACGCGGAGGGGGCGGACGTCCGGTTCGTGGACGCCCGTACCGCCTCCGACCGGTGCTGGACCGAGGTCGGCGCGTCGGACGGGACGGTCGTCGTGTCCACCTCGCTGGACTCGGTCGCCGCGGCGGCCGGTGAGCTGGTGTCGGCCGGCCGCAAGCCGGACACCCCGATCACCGTCACCGTCGGCGGGACCACGACCCGTCAGCGCACCTGGACCGCGACGCTCGGCACGATCGCGCAGACGCTGAAGCAGGCCAAGGTGCTGCCCTCGCCCGAGGGCGGGCGGGCGGTGATAGCCGTGGTCGGGGAGCGCAGCGCTGCCGCCCAGCGTGAACAGTTGTCGTGGTTCGAGTCCAAGGCACTGTTCGGGTGGCGGGTGCTGGTGCCGCGGACCAAGGAACAGGCCGCGTCGCTCTCCGACCAACTGCGGTCGTACGGTGCCGTACCGCACGAGGTGCCGACCATCGCCGTCGAGCCGCCGCGCACGCCCCAGCAGATGGAGCGGGCCGTGAAGGGGCTGGTGACCGGGCGGTACGAGTGGATCGCCTTCACGTCCGTCAACGCGGTCAAGGCGGTGCGGGAGAAGTTCGAGGAGTACGGGCTCGATGCCCGTGCCTTCGCCGGGATCAAGGTCGCGGCGGTGGGGGAACAGACGGCGAAGGCGCTGATCGCCTTTGGTGTGAAGCCCGATCTGGTGCCCAGTGGGGAGCAGTCGGCGGCGGGGCTGCTGGATGACTGGCCGCCGTACGATCCGGTGTTCGATCCGATCGACCGGGTGTTTCTGCCGCGGGCCGATATCGCCACGGAGACGCTGGTCGCCGGGTTGATCGAGCTGGGGTGGGAGGTGGATGACGTCACCGCGTACCGGACCGTGCGGGCGTCGCCGCCGCCGGCCGAGACGCGTGAGGCGATCAAGGGGGGCGGGTTCGACGCGGTGCTGTTCACCTCGTCCTCCACTGTGCGGAATCTGGTGGGGATCGCCGGGAAGCCGCACAACGTGACGGTGATCGCGTGTATCGGGCCGGCTACCGCCAAGACGGCCGAGGAGCATGGGCTCCGGGTGGATGTGATGGCTCCTGAGCCGTCTGTGCACAGGCTCGCGGAGGCGTTGGCCGAGTTCGGGACGCGGCGGCGGGCTGCGGCTGTTGAGGCGGGGGAGGCGGTTACTCGGCCGAGTGAGCGGAGGCCGGGGGCGCGGCGGCGTCGGTCTACGACGTGAGGTCTACGACGTGATGTCTACGACGTAGGGCGTGGGGCGGGTTGCTTTGCGCGGGGCGTTGGTGGGTGGCCGGCGTGGCTTTGCGTGGGGGCGTTGGCAGGTGGCCGGTGCTGGTGTGCGGGGCGGGGGGTTTTCGCTCGCCCGCGCTTGCGGGGTCCCGCTGCGCCCACCCGTGCCGCCCCAGCGGCACGACTGCCCGCAGCTACGCAGGGGGTAGCGTGGGGTTATGTCGACTTACGGTGTGTTTCCTGGGGGGCGGCCTCGGCGGTTGCGGGGGTCTGCTGTGATGCGGCGGATGGTGGCCGAGACCCGGCTGGATCCGGCGGACTTCATTCTTCCCGCGTTCGTGCGGGAGGGCGTGAGCGAGCCGGTGCCGATCGCGGCGATGCCCGGGGTGGTGCAGCACACGCGGGACAGTCTCAGGAAGGCCGCCGTCGAGGCCGTCGAGGCCGGGGTGTCCGGGATCATGCTCTTCGGGGTTCCGGAGGAGGGGAAGAAGGACGCCCTCGGGACGCCCGGTACCGATCCCGACGGGATTCTCCAGGTCGCGCTGCGGGACGTGCGGGCCGAGGTCGGGGACGAACTGCTCGTCATGTCCGATCTCTGTCTCGACGAGACGACCGATCACGGGCACTGCGGGGTGCTCGACGCGCAGGGCCGGGTCGACAACGACGCCACCCTTGAGCGGTACGCCGAGATGGCCCAGGTCCAGGCCGACGCCGGTGCCCATGTCGTGGGTCCCAGCGGGATGATGGACGGCCAGGTCGGGGTCATCCGCGACGCCCTCGATCAGATCGGGCGCGAGGACGTGGCGATCCTCGCCTACACCGCCAAGTACTCCTCCGCCTTCTACGGCCCGTTCCGCGAGGCCGTCGCCTCCTCCCTCACCGGGGACCGCAAGACCTATCAGCAGGACCCCGCCAATGTGCGCGAGTCCCTGCGGGAGCTGGCCCTCGATCTGGCCGAGGGGGCCGACATGGTGATGGTCAAGCCCGCCGGGCCCTATCTCGACGTCCTCGCGCGGGTCGCCGACGCCGTCGATGTGCCGGTCGCCGCCTATCAGATCTCCGGCGAGTACTCGATGATCGAGGCCGCCGCCGAGAAGGGCTGGATCGACCGGGACCGGGCGATCATCGAGACGCTCCTCGGCATCAAGCGGGCCGGCGCGCGGAACATCCTCACCTACTGGGCCACCGAAGTGGCCCGCACGCTGCGCTGACCGGCCCCGGCGGCGGGCTGTCGAGGCGGGCCGGGTGGGTCCGTCCGGTGTCCGGATCGCGGAAATGTCTGTGCAGAGTGCAGACAGTTTTCTAGGCTGCCCGGACCCGCCGCACCCGCCGTCGAAGGAGCCGCCGCCCCATGACCGTCGCCGAGCCCGTTCCCGTTCCCGTCCCCGCTCCCGCTTCCCTCCCCCCGGCCGCTGTCGCCCCCATGCCTCCGCTCGCCGCCCGGACGCGAGCCGTCGGGGGGTCCCCGGTGCGGGACATCCTCGCCGTGACCGGGCGGCCCGAGGTGATCAACTTCGCGGGTGGGCTGCCCGCGCCCGAGCTGTTCGACACGGAGGGGATCGCGGACGCGTTCCGCGCGGTGCTGGACGAGATGCCCGAGCGCGCCCTCCAGTACGCCACCACCGAGGGCGAGCCCGTGCTACGGGCCGCGCTGGCCGCCCGTATCACCGCGCGCGGCCTCGCCACCGGCGCCGACGACCTGATCGTCACCACCGGATCCCAGCAGGCGCTGTCCCTGCTCGCCACCGCCCTCCTCGAACCCGGGGACGCCGTGCTGGTGGAGGAGCCCTGTTATCTGGCCGCCCTCCAGGCGTTCGGGTTCGCCGGGGCGCGGGTCGTCACGGTGCCCGGGGACGAGCACGGCATCGACCCGGTGTCGCTGGAGGAACTGGTGGTGCGGGAGCGGCCCAAGCTGCTCTACACCGTGCCCACCTTCCAGAACCCCACCGGCCGCACCCTGCCCGCCGACCGCCGGGCCGCCGTCGCGTCCGTCGCCGCCCGGCGCGGGCTGTGGATCGTCGAGGACGACCCGTACGGCGAACTGCGCTTCGAGGGGGAGCGGGTGCCGTGGATCGCCTCCCGCGAGGGCGGTGCCGACCGGGTCGCGCTGCTCGGCTCCTTCTCCAAGGTGATGGCGCCGGGGCTGCGGCTCGGCTGGCTGCGCGGGCCCGCCGCCCTGCTGCGCGCCTGCGCGGTCGCCAAACAGGCCGCCGACCTGCACACCCCGACCGTCAATCAGCTCGCCGCCGCCCGCTATCTCGCCGACCGTGATCTCGACGCGCACGTGGGCAAGGTCGCCGCCGTCTACCGCGAGCGGCGGGACGCCATGCTGGCCGGGCTGCCGGACGCGCTCCCCGAGGGCTCGGTGTGGAGCAGGCCCGAGGGCGGCATGTTCCTCTGGGCGCGGCTGCCGGAGTCGTACGACACGACGGAACTGCTGCGGCGGGTGGTGGCGCACGACGTGGCCTATGTGCCGGGTGCGCCCTTCTACACCGGGGTGCCCGACCGCGCGACCCTGCGGCTGTGCTTCGTGACGCAGACGCCGGAGGAGATCGGGGAGGGGCTGCGGCGGTTGCGGGCCGGGCTCGGCCACTGAGCGGGCCGGGTTGTCCGGTGATCCGCCGCAGCCTCTTCTTGTGGCTCCCGGCTCACTTCACCGGTACGACCCTGACGCTGAACCGGTGGGTGCCCAGTGCCCCCGCGATCCCCAGGAAGAGGTACGCGTAGTGCTCCTGGCCGGCGGCGGCCGAGATGCCGCCGAGGTCCAGCTGGGACTCCTCGGGCCAGCCGAGGTCGGCGAGCAGCGCCGAGGCGATCCGCTTGGCGTCGGGGTCGTCGCCCGACAGGAACTGGGTGCTGGGGGCGGACAGCAGACCTGGGTCGACCATGACGGCCGCGTCCACCGTGGTGAACGTCTTCACCACCCGGACCTTCGGGAACGTCCGCTGGATCTCCTCGCCGAGCGATTCGCCGAGGTGCGAGAGCACCCCCTCGGGGGTGAAGCCGACCGCGATGTCGATCAGCACCTTGCCGCTGAGCGAGTCCTCGCCGAGCCCGGCGAGCAGGGCGACCGACTCGGTGCCGGGAGTGGCGTTCACCAGGACCTCACCGTGGGCGGCGGCGTCCTGGACGGTCGTGGTGGGCAGAGCCAGGCCGCTGCGGGCCCCGGGGTCGCGTGAGCCGAGCCGGACGTCGTGCCCGGCGGTGATCAGACGGGGAGCGAGTGCACGGGCCACATTGCCGGTGCCGAGGATTCCGATACGCATACCGGGACGCTAGGCGCGGGCCACCCCGGCCGGTATCGGGCGGGGGGACCATCGGGGGACCAGGCGGGACCTACGTCCCCGGTCCCCCGGTCTCGGTCCTGCGGTCCGGGCGGGGGGACCATCGTCAGAGCCGGTCGGGGGTGCGGATGCCCAGCAGGGCCATGCCCCGGTGCAGGGTGCGGGCGGTGAGGTCGACCAGGAACAGCCGGTTCTCCGTCTGCTCCGGGGTGTCCGCCTTCAGGACCGGGCACTGGTCGTAGAACGACGTCAGGTGCGACGCCAGCTGGTACAGATACGCGGCCAGCTTGTGCGGCTCGTACGTCCGCGCCGCCTCCAGGACCGTCTCCCCGAACTGGTCCAGATGCAGGCCCAGCGCGCGCTCCGCCGGGGCCAGCGCCAGCTCCGGGTGGGCGGCGGGGCGGGCCTCGCCGGCCTTGCGGAGGATGGACCGGATCCGCGCGTACGCGTACTGGAGGTACACCGAGGTGTCGCCGTTGAGCGAGACCATCTGGTCCAGGTCGAACTTGTAGTCCCGCACGGCGGACGTGGACAGGTCGGCGTACTTCACCGCGCCGACGCCGACCCACCGGCCGTTCTCCTCGATCTCCCGCTCCGACAGGCCCACCTTCCCGGCCTTCTCCCGGACCACGGCCGTCGCCCGGTCCACCGCCTCGTCCAGCAGGTCCTCCAGCTTGACCGTCTCGCCCTCACGGGTCTTGAACGGCTTGCCGTCCTTGCCGAGGACCGTGCCGAACGCCAGCTGGTGCGCCTTGACGTCATCGCTCAGCCAGCCGGCCCGGCGGGCGGTCTCGAAGACCATCCGGAAGTGCAGGGACTGGCGGGCGTCGACCACGTAGAGGAGCGTGTTCGCCTTGAGGTGGAAGACGCGGTCGCGGATCGCCGAGAGGTCGGTGGCCGCGTAGCCGTAGCCGCCGTCCGACTTCTGGACGATCAGCGGGACCGGGTTGCCGTCCTGGCCCTTGATCTCGTCGAAGAACACGCACAGCGCGCCCTCGCTGCGGACCGCGACGCCCGACTCCTCCAGCAGGCGGCAGGTCTCGGCGAGCATGTCGTTGTACCCGGACTCGCCGACGATGTCCGGGTCCCGGACCTCCATGTCCAGCTTCTCGAAGACCGAGAAGAAGTAGATCTTCGACTCGTCCACGAACTTCTGCCAGGTCGCGAGGGTGCGCTCGTCGCCCGCCTGGAGGTCCACCACCCGGCGCCGGGCCCTGGTCTTGAACTCCTCGTCGGAGTCGAACAGCCGGCGGGCCGTCTTGTAGAGGCGGTCCAGGTTGGACATCGCCTGCTCGCCGCTGACCTCGGTGGTTTCGGTGGTTCCGGTGCTTTCGTGGTCCAGTTCGTGCGGGTGCTCGTCCAGGTACTGGATGAGCATGCCGAACTGGGTGCCCCAGTCGCCGATGTGGTGGCGGCGGATCACCTGCTCGCCGCTGAACTCAAGGAGCTGGACCACCGCGTCGCCGATCACCGCGGAGCGGAGGTGGCCGACGTGCATCTCCTTCGCCACGTTGGGCTGGGCGTAGTCGATGACGGTCGTGCCCGGGTGCGGGTCGGTGGGCACGCCGAGACGGCCCGTGTCGTCCGCGTAGCGCGCCGCGAGGGTCCGGGTGATCGCGTGGTCGGCGATCGTGATGTTCAGGAAGCCGGGGCCGGAGACCTCGATGTCCTTGATCACATCGCCGGTGGTGAGGTGGGCGACGACCTGGGCCGCCAGGTCGCGGGGGTTCTGCTTCTGCTTCTTGGCCAGGGCGAGGATGCCGTTGGCCTGGAAGTCGGCTCGGTCGCTTCGGCGCAGCGAAGGGTCTCCGACGGGGGCCGGGAGGGCGGTGGTGATCGCGTCGGTGAGTTGTGTGGTGACGTTGTCGCTGAGGGAGGTGACCGAGGGCATGGGAGGGGTGCCGTTTCTCCTTGATGGGTTGCCTAGACAACGTCATTGTTTCATGGGGGGTGTAGCGGTTATTTCGCTGCGGGCCGGTGGGGGCTGGTCGCGCAGTTCCCCGCGCCCCTGGGGGAGTGGCGGCTGCGCCGCCTACTCCTCCGGCTCCTTCCCGCGTCACCTTCTGGTCGGGCTCGCGTGCTGGAAAAGGCGTTTTCGTCGTTCGGGGCGTTGCTGGGAGAATGGGGGGGCGGTCGGTGTGTGTACCCGGCCTCCTCTGAGTAAGAGATCTGAGTAAAAGAAGGGCGTGCCGATCGTGGGGCAGAGCATCGAGAGCGGGGACTGGGTCTCCCGATTCGCGGATGACGTCATCGAGGAATCGGAGCGTCGGGCCCCTGGCAAACCCGTTGTCGTCGCGTCGGGGCTGTCGCCCTCCGGGCCCATCCATCTGGGGAATCTGCGCGAGGTCATGACACCGCACCTGGTGGCGGACGAGCTGCGGCGGCGGGGGCATCAGGTCCGCCATCTGATCTCCTGGGACGACTACGACCGGTACCGCAAGGTGCCCGCCGGGGTCGCCGGGGTGGACGAGAGCTGGGCCGAGCACATCGGCAAGCCGCTGACCTCGGTGCCCGCGCCGACGGGGTCCCCGTATCCGAGCTGGGCCGAGCACTTCAAGGCGGCCATGGTCGACTCGCTCGCCGAGATGGGCGTGGAGTTCGACGGCATCAGCCAGACGGCCCAGTACACCTCCGGGGTCTACCGCGAGCAGATCCTGCACGCGATGCGGCACCGCGCCGACATCGACGCCATCCTCGACCAGTACCGGACCAAGCCCAAGGCCGCCAAGAAGCAGCAGTCGCAGAAGCCGCTGGACGAGGCCGAGGTGGAGGCCGCCGAGGGATCGGGCGCCGCGGCCGAGGACGACGGCTCCTCCGGCTCCGCCGGGTACTTCCCCTACAAGCCGTACTGCGGCAACTGCGGCAAGGACCTGACGACCGTCACCTCCTACGACGACGCCAGCACCGAGCTGACGTACTCCTGCGGGGCGTGCGGCTTCGCGGAGACCGTCCGGCTCAGCGAGTTCAACCGCGGCAAGCTGGTCTGGAAGGTCGACTGGCCGATGCGCTGGGCCTACGAGGGCGTCGTCTTCGAGCCCAGCGGCGTCGACCACTCCTCGCCCGGCTCCAGCTTCCAGGTCGGCGGGCAGATCGTCGGGATCTTCGGCGGCAAGCAGCCCATCGGGCCGATGTACGCCTTCGTCGGGATCTCCGGCATGGCCAAGATGTCGTCCTCACGCGGCGGCGTGCCCACACCCGCCGACGCGCTGAAGATCATGGAACCGCAGCTGCTGCGCTGGCTGTACGCCCGCCGCCGCCCCAACCAGTCCTTCAAGATCGCCTTCGACCAGGAGATCCAGCGGCTGTACGACGAGTGGGACAAGCTCGACGCCAAGGTCGCCGACGGCTCCGCTCTGCCGGGCGACGCCACCGGGCACGCGCGCGCCGTGGGCACCGCCGCCGGTGACCTGCCGCGCACCCCGCGCCCGATGCCGTACCGGACCCTCGCGTCCGTCGCCGACATCACCGCCGGACACGTGGACCAGGCCCTGCGCATCCTGTCCGAGCTGGACCCCGAGCAGCCGCTGGGCTCGCTGGACGAGGTCCGGCCGCGCTTCGACAAGGCCGAGGCGTGGATCAACACGCAGGTCCCCGCCGACCAGCGGACCATCGTGCGCGACGAGCCCGACAGCGAACTGCTGAAGTCCCTCGACGACCGGGGGCGTGAATCCCTGCGGCTGCTGCTCGACGGGCTCGCCGGTCACTGGTCGCTCGACGGACTGACCCATCTCGTCTACGGCGTCCCGAAGGTCCAGGCCGGATTCCCCGCCGACGCCACGCCCAAGGAACTCCCGGCCGAGATCAAGACCGCCCAGCGGTCGTTCTTCGCCCTGCTCTACCACCTGCTCGTCGGCCGCGACACCGGTCCCCGGCTGCCCACGCTGCTGCTGGCGGTCGGGCAGGAGCGGGTGCGCGCGCTGCTCGGTGAGCAGGAGTAGCGTCCGGCGGCTGTGACGAGGGGGCCTCCGGTGTGTGCCGGACGCCCCCTTCGTCGTACCGGGAAGCCGCGAAGCGCGGAGGCGCTACGCGATGTGCTCGTCCTCCAGCTCCGCCATGTGGCGTTTCTGGAAGCGCAGGACCATGCGTTTGGCGTCCGCGTCCAGGAGGGGGATGCCGGAGGTCGTCTCCACGTCGCTGCTGAACTCGCGTGGGGTGGGGTAGCCGCTGCCGTTGCTGATCGACTGCTTGAAGACCAGGTAGAGGTCGTCCTCCGTGGGCTCGGCGGGGGCGGTGCCGCCGCCCTCGCCCAGTTCGCGGGTACGGCCGGGGCTCACCGGGATGGGGAAGGTGCCGGTGTCCTCCGGGGAGGGCGGGGGGTCCAGGGGGGGTTCCTCGAAACGGGCCGCCTGCTCCTCGTAGCGCTGCTGTTCCTCGTACCACTCCGCGTACTGCTCGACGGGGTTGTAGGTGGGGTCGTACGAGCCGTTGTAGTCGACCTGTTTGGGGGCGACGAACCAGGGGTTGTGGGGGTCCGAGGCGTCGGGGCCTTCGGGGGGTTGGAGGTGCGGGGCCGTGTTCGGGGTGGGGTCCGGGGGGCTGGGGAGTTCTGGGCGCTGCTCGCTGGGAGGTGCCGCCCGCTGTGGGACGGGCGCCGCCCCAGCGGCACTACTGCCCGCAGCTACGGCGGAGGCGGGCGGCAGTAGTTCCGGCGGTGGGGGTATCAGTGCTGGTTCTATTCCTGCTGCTGCCAGGCCCGCTGGGGCCGTGTCCGCCAGGGGGACGCCGTACTTGGCGAGGCGCAGCGGCATCAGGGATTCGACCGGGGCCTTGCGGCGCCAGGCCCGGCCGTAGCGGGAGCGGAGGCGGGCCTGGTAGACCAGGCGTTCCTGCTCCAGCTTGATCACCTGGTCGTAGCGGCGCAGCTCCCAGAGCTTCATGCGGCGCCAGAGCAGGAACGTGGGGATCGGGGAGAGCAGCCAGCGGGTGAGGCGGACGCCCTCCATGTGCTTGTCGGCGGTGATGTCCGCGATCCGGCCGATCGCGTGCCGGGCGGCCTCCACCGACACCACGAACAGGATCGGGATCACGCCGTGCATGCCCACGCCCAGCGGGTCCGGCCAGGCCGCCGCGCCGTTGAAGGCGATCGTCGCCGCCGTCAGCAGCCATGCCGTCTGGCGCAGCAGGGGGAAGGGGATGCGGATCCAGGTCAGGAGCAGATCCAGTGCCAGCAGGACGCAGATGCCCGCGTCGATGCCGATCGGGAAGACGTAACTGAAGTTCCCGAAGCCCTTGTCGAGGGCCAGTTCACGGACCGCCGCGTAGGAACCCGCGAAGCCGATGCCCGCGATGATCACGGCACCGAAGACGACCACGCCTATGAGAACGCGGTGCGTCCGTGTCAGCTGAAGTGGCGCGGCCACCCGTACTCCCCTTCCACTGCTTGTCGTTGCGCGGGCAACAGAGTGGCACATGTGAGCGAAGGACGGGTGGCCGGTCTCCGGTTCGTGACTACTCCGACGTCAGGTCTGGGAGGACGAAGACGTGGAAGAGGGGGAGGAAGGGGACTTCTCGGAGGGGGAGGGCGAGCCGGACGGGGTGGTGCCCTCGGCGTTCGCCTTCGTCACCGATGCCACCGCCTCCTTCGCCGCCGCCTTCGCGTCCTTCAACAGCTCGTCCGCGTCGGGGGTCTTGTCGCCCGCGAGACCGGCGCCGTTGTAGTCGAGCGTGACGACCACGTTCTCGATGCGGGCGACGACCGTCTGCTGCTTGAAGTCGCCCTCCTCCTTCTTCAGGTCGTAGCGCACGGCCGTCGCCTGCTCGCCGGTGCCGGTCAGCGGCTCCGCCTTCACGCTCTTCGCGTCCTGAATCGACTGGGCGTCCGCGACCTGCTGCTCGAAGTACTCCCGAGCGAGTTCATCGCCCGCGCCGCGCGTGACGTCCGACTCGAAGCGCAGCAGCGAGACATTCAGCCAGCGGAACTGGGAGCCGTCGACGCCGTTGTTGTCGAGGCTGCTCCAGGAGCAGCTGGCCCGGGTCGTGATGTCGCTGGACGAGCCCTCCTTGCCCTTGACGCCCTCCGGCACCAGGTCTTCGAGGGTCTTGCCCGTCAGCACGGCACAGGACTCGGGCAGTTGGCCGTACGCCGCCGCCTGCACGGTCGGGGACGGGCTCGCGGAGGGGGACGCGCTGTCGGACGGCTTCTGCGCGTCGTCGCCGCCGTCGTCGGAGCCGCCGGAGCAGGCCGCCGCCAGCAGCATCACGGGTACGGCCGCCGCCCCGAACAGGACCCTGGTCACCCGCCCGGCCCGCTTCTGACTCCGGTCGGCTCGCTGTGCTCGTCGCTGCATGGGCTGCGTGGTTCCTTCACTCATGACGCTTGTGCTTCCTGCCATCGGATCGGGGTCCGAGGGGCCACGGTACGCGGTGAAGAACCTGTGTGGACCGGGTTCGGCCGCTTCGCGGGGAAGGGTCGGGCAAGGGTGTGGAACGCGTCACAGGTCGTCAGCCGGACAGGGAATCCGCCAGCTGTGAGGCGAGATTCCGGGCCCTGTCCTGCATTTCCTCGCTGTCGGGGACCGTCCCGACGGTGGCCGGCTGCTCCTCGTACTCGATCGTCACGATCACGTTCGACGTGCGGAACGCCACAGTCACCTTGCGCTGCTCGCCCGTCGAACCGGAGTCGCTGAGCGCGTCGTCGACGAACGCCTCGTCCCCGAGGTCGTCGAGCGTGCGGGGCTGGAGGTCCGTGGGTGAGGAGGAGGGGGAGGGGGACGACGTGTCCGACGGGGAGGGGGTGGGGGCGGTGGTGGACGGGGTCGAGGAGGGGGACGGGGAGGTGTTCGACGGGGAGGGCGGGGGGGCGCTCGACGGTTCCGGGAGGTCGGCGGCCAGTTGCTTGGCGGCGAAGAGCTGCTCGGCCTGGGTGGCGTCGCTGACCGTGGAGTCGTACGACACCACGCGCTCGAAATCGACCAGGAGATGGTCCGTCGCGGTGGCCGACTCGACCTTCCAGCGGCAGCCGACCTTGCGGTCCGTGTCGTACGTCAGGGTGGCCTCGCCCTCGTACGCCACCTCGCGCTGCTGCTCGTCGGTGACCTCCTGGAGGCCGGGCAGGAGGGAGTCGAGGGTGTCGTCGGCGACCACGCCGCACGGTTCGGGGAGGGTGCGGTAGCGGCCGGGCTCGGCGGCGGCGGTGGCGGTGCCGGGCTCGCCGGGGTTGGCGTTGTCGGACTCGCCGGTGTCGCCGGAGCCGCCGGTGCAGCCGGCCAGCAGGGCCGCGAGGAGTGCGGCGACGCCGGGTACGTACGCCTTCCGCTGCACGGTCAGGCTCCTCTCGACGGGGGTGATACAGGGGGGTGAGGGGGCGGGGCTCCAGTGTCCCCGCTGGTTATTCGCTTGCTGCGCGGGGGTGGTCACTGGGGACAATGTGTATCGCACGCCGAGCCGTGAACGCCGGTCCGCTGTCCCTTTCCTAGACCTTGGCGCCGGTTTTGCGATCTGAGTCTTTTGTGGTTTTTCGGGGGTTGGGGGATGGAATGGCGTATGTAGAGATGCCGGGGGCGAAGGTATCCATCCGGATGTGGGCCGACCTTGGGTCTGTTGAGGGCGGTGCGAGGCAGCAGCGGTTCATTTGCGCCAAGGGGTAGGTGCTGGGCGCGGTCGTGGTGGCGCGCGCCCAGCTCTGTGCCGTCAGTCAGGCAGCGGCACTACCCCTTGGAGCAGATTCCAACGACGTTTCTGGCAGGGACTCCTGGAGAAGCCGAGCGCCGTAGCCGCTTCGGCGATGGTGGGTGCCGCGAGAAGGACACGGTCCATGTCGGCGGTCCATTCGATGCGGGGCGGCCTGGGCTTGGAGTCTGGCGGACGAACCCAGCGGGCCAGGAATTCCGCGGTGGTCCGCTTCCGCTCCAGAGACAGGCACCCGGGGTAGTAGAGATGGGCCGCCAGTCGCTGGGCGTTCTCCGTCACGTACCGGATGTTGTAGACGCCGTCACGGCTGTTGCGCTTCAGGGTTCGGTGGGCTCCCGTGAGATCCACGACATAGGAGGTCGTGAACTCGCCGATGGCCGTGCTCTTCGTCGTCAGCGCGACGAAGGGAAGACCCGGCTCGGTGAAGCCGACGGAGCCGTCCGCGTCGATGACGCCTCGCAGATAGTCCCGTGCCGAGAATTCGCCGCAGGGTGGGGCGACCTTGTCGGACTTTCGGCCGTAGGGCAGCCCGAGCTCATTGATTTTCGTCCGCGCTTCGAGAGAGCAGAGACTCCAGGTGGCGGAGGTGTGGCAGTCGGAGAAGTTCGTGGAGCGTGTTCGCTCGGTGATACTGCTGTAGTACGGCGTCAGCTCTTGGAACCGGCGTAGCAGATAAGTGTCCCCGGCGGTGATTTCGACGGACAAGCTGCCCTTCCGCCCCGCACCCTGCCGTAAGTGCCCGTCCGCCTGTAGGAAGCCGAACATGTACGCGTACTCGGGGACCGTCAGGTCCATGAACTCGCGGGCGCCGCTAGGCTCGCACTCAGCCATCAGGAAGTTGTTCCTTCCATACTGGTCAGGCCCTCGCACGGGATGCTGGTCCCGTACGAGGGCCGTCGGTTCGATGTTGTGGCGCGAGCCTAGATCGTCAGTTCAGCCGCCGTTCGGGTGATCGAGAGCGTTCACCCCTGGGGGTTACTTGGGCTCCCGGTACAGCTTCGTGTTCGAGGCCTGGGCCCTGGGGCGGACCACCAGCAGGTCGATGTTCACGTGGCTGGGGCGGGTGACCGCCCAGGTGATGGTCTCGGCCACGTCGTCGGCCGTCAGGGGGTCGGCCACGCCCTCGTAGACCTTGGCGGCGCGCTCGGTGTCGCCGGCGAAGCGGGTCAGGGCGAACTCGTCCGTCTTGACCAGGCCGGGCGCGATCTCGATGACCCGGACCGGGCGGCCGACGATCTCCAGGCGCAGGGTCTCGGCGAGGACATGGGCGCCGTGCTTGGCGGCGGCGTAACCCGCGCCGCCCTCGTAGGTGCCGTGGCCGGCCGTGGAGGTGAGCACGACCACCGTGCCGTCGCCGCTCGCCTCCAGCCGGGGGAGCAGGGCCTGGGTGAGATGGAGGGTGCCCAGGACGTTCGTCTCGTACATCTGGCGCCAGTCGGCCGGGTCGCCGCTCTCCACCGGGTCCAGGCCCAGCGCGCCGCCCGCGTTGTTCACCAGGACGGCGATCGTCTTGAACGCGGTCGCGAACTCGTCCACGGCCGCGCGGTCGGTGACGTCCAGCGGGTAGGAGGTGGCTTCGCCGCCGGCTGCCGTGATCTCCTCCGCCAGCGCCTCGATGCGGTCCTTGCGGCGGGCGGTGAGGACCACGCGGTAGCCGGCCGCCGCCAGCTGACGGGCCGTCGCCGCGCCGATTCCGCTGCTGGCGCCGGTCACGATCGCGATGCGGGAGGGGGACATGGGTGCTCCTGGAGGATGGCGTGGTGCGTGTGCGGTTCTGGTCAAGGATAGGAAGGGTGAAGGGGAGGGTGAGGGTGAGGGGGAGAAGGGCCGGGGCGGTCCCGTCAGCGTCCCCTCGGCCTCCGTCAGGCTCCCTCGGCCTCCGTCGGCCTCCCTCAGCTTCCGTTGCGCGGCGCCCACATGATGACGGCCATGCCCGCCAGGCAGATCGCCGCGCCCGTGAGGTCCCAGCGGTCGGGGCGGTAGCCGTCCGCCACGGCGCCCCAGGCGATCGAACCGGCGACGAAGATGCCGCCGTACGCCGCCAGGATGCGGCCGAAGTGGGCGTCGGGCTGGAAGGTGGCGACGAAACCGTAGGCGCCCAGGGCGAGGACCCCGCCGGTGACCCAGAGCCAGCCGCGTTGTTCGCGGTACCCCTGCCAGACCAGCCAGGCGCCCCCGATCTCGAAGAGGGCGGCCACGACGAACAGGGCGGCTGAACGCAGGACGAGCATGGGGGCAGCCTCGCATGAGGGGGTGGCGTGGTGACGAGGGGTGGGCGGGGGTGGACGTGAGGGGACGTGGGGGGACGTGGGCGCGGGATCACCTGTTGGACGGCGACTGGCCGGGCGCGCTGCGTGGGATATGTACCGGTATCGTCGTTTTGTGGTGCCGATCGGGTGAGTGGGTGGTTCCGCGTGGTGGTGCAGTGGGTGCGGGGCGGGCTGGTGGCGGGGCTCGTCGCGGCCGGGGTGGTCGTGCAGGGCGCCTCGCCCGGTGCGGCCGCCGACGCCGGGCAGGCCGAGGCCGATCTCGCCTATCACGGGGCGGCTCTGATGAGCGCGGGCCGGGTCGATGTGCGGTTCGTACCGCGTAATCACGGGCCCGCCGATGTGTCCGACGCGACCGTCCGGCTGACCTGGTCCGCGCCGCTCGCCGACCGGCAGGAACTGCCCGCCGGGTGTGCCCGTTCGGGGGAGCGGGTGCTGCTGTGCCGTACCGGGGCGCTCGCCGCCGGTGAGGTGGGGCAGGCGGTCGGGCTGCGGGTCTGGCTGCGGGCGGCGCCGACCGAGGTGCTGATGGAGTTCGACACCGTGTGGGGCGGCGGGGCGGTGGACCGGAACCGGGACAACGACCGGCAGCGGGTGCTGGTGCTCGACACCGGGGACACCTACTACTTCTGACGTCCTGCTTCTGACGTCGCTCCCGGCACCGGGGACGCCTGCCGCTCCTGACGTCCAGGACGTCCAGGACGTCCACTACAGGTACAGGGAGCTGAGTGGCATGCGTGCTGTCGTGGTGACGGAGTTCGGCGGGCCCGAGGCGGTCCGGGTCGTGGAGACGCCCGTGCCCGAGCCGGGGGACGGGCAGGTGCGGATCAAGGTCGGCGCCGCCGCGCTCAACCCGGTGGACGCCGCCGTGCGGGCCGGTGCCTTCGGTGGCCCGAGCGGTGGTGCGACGACCGGGTTCGGCTGGGACGCGGCCGGGACCGTGGACGCCGTCGGCGCGGGCGTCGGGTGGCGGCCCGGGGAACCGGTCGTGGCCCTGCACACCGGCGCGGTCAAACCGCTGGGGACGCACGCGGAGTACGTCGTCGTGGACGCCGGCGAGGTCGCGAAGGCGCCCGCCGGGGTGGACGCCGTACACGCGGCCACGCTGCCGCTGAACGCCCTGACGGCCGCCCAGGCCCTGGATCTGCTGGGGCCCGGGTGGGCGGGCTCACTGCTGGTGACCGGGGCCGCCGGAGCGGTCGGCGGGTACGCCGTGCAGCTCGCCGCCCATCGCGGGACACCGGTGACCGGGTGGGCCCGCCCGGCCGACGAGGATCTGGTGCGCGCGCTGGGCGCGTCCGGGTTCACGACCGGCGGCGAGGGTTCCTACGACGCCGTGCTGGACGCCGCCGCTCTCGGCGGGGCCGCGCTGGAGCGGGTGCGGGACGGCGGTGTGTACGTCGGGGTGCTGCCCGGCAGCGAGCCGGAGCCGGTACGCGGGGTGCGGACCGCCGCCGTCGCCGTGGCGGCCGACGGGGCACGGCTCGCGGAACTGGTCCGGCTGACGGACGACGGGGCGCTGACCCTGCGGGTCGCCGCGACCTACCCCCTGGCCGACGCCGCGAAGGCGCATGAGCGGCTGGCGGAGGGCGGGGTACGGGGGCGGATCGTGCTGGTGCCCTGAGGGAGCGGGCGGGGGACTCACGCCGTGGGCCCACGGCCGCCCTCGCGCTACTCCGGCCCCGCGTTCGCCGCGTACGTCGTCGGGGTCACCCCGACCGTGCCGGTGAAGTCCCTGACCAGGTGGGCCTGGTCGGCGTAGCCGAGGTCGGCCGCCAGGGTGGCCCAGTCGACGTGCCGGCGGGTGCCGGCCAGTTCCAGGGCCTCGTGGATGCGGTAGCGGAGGATCACCCACTTGGGGGCGACGCCGACGTACGCCGCGAAGAGGCGTTGCAGGGCCCGTACGGACAGGTCCGCCAGGTCGGCGAGGTCGGTCACCCGGCGGACCGTGCGGTCGGCGCGGACGCGCTGGACCAGGTCGGCGGCGAGGTCGGCCTGGGGGTCGGGCTCGGGGGCGAGGGCGAGAAGGAAGGAGTCCAGGGCGGCGAGGCGGCGGTCGGTGGGGTCAGTCGC
Organism: Streptomyces sp. NPDC056734; assembly: GCF_042790455.1. Taxonomy (NCBI): domain Bacteria; kingdom Bacillati; phylum Actinomycetota; class Actinomycetes; order Kitasatosporales; family Streptomycetaceae; genus Streptomyces; species Streptomyces sp. NPDC056734. The sequence goes on along the minus strand of NZ_JBHTZD010000038.1, from coordinate 27,534 downwards.
ACCGGGGGTTTCGGGGGTCCTTGGGGCCTGGAGGGCCTGGGGGGCCTCGGGGGTCGTCAGGGTGCGGGCCATGGCCTCGGTCGCCGCCGGGAAGACCGACTCCGCCGGGAGCACCTTTCCCGTCCAGTGGGTCGCCGGGATGCCCGGGGTGTACGGGCGGAAGCCGCCGGGGCGGAACTTCACCCCGCACACCCGGCCCCGGCCGGTCAGCTTGCGGGTGTAGAGGCCGGTCGGGATGCCGGTCAGCTCGGCGTGGGGCGGGCCCTCGGCCTCGTCCCACTGGAAGGTCAGGTTGACCGACGGGTGCGGGACGATGTGCGTGGCGTACGGCTCGGGCAGGTCCCAGTCGATCAGCCAGTACCGCTCCACATGGCGGCGCAGCTCGGGCGCGGGCAGGTGGCGGCGGAACCGTACGCGGGTCAGCAGCCCGGCCGGGTCGACGATCCCGCGGGTGTCGCGGTGGCGGGGTGCGGCGGCCATGTCCCGGATCGTACGGCCGGTCCGCCGGTGTGTGCCCTTGTCCGTCGGCGTGTGTCGTTGTCCGTCGGTGTGTGCCGTTGTCCGTCGCGTTTCTTCAAGCCGGGGGCGGGTCCGGTTCCTACCGTCGGGGCATGGACAGCGAGAGTGTGAACGCGGGTGCGGTGGGTGCGTACGGCATCGGGGAACTGCTGGGCAGGGCGCGGGAGCGGGCCGTACCGGTGGTGCGGGGGCTGCCCGACGCGGTGCTGGGCGCGCCCACGCCCTGTGCCCAGTATGACGTGAAGGCGCTGGTCAACCATGTTTTCCAGGTGGTCGTGGAGTTCCAGAAGCTGGCGGCCAAGGGGGCCGCTGACTTCTCCGGGGCGGTGCCCGACCTGGTCGGCGGGGAGCCGGGGTGGCGGGAGCGGTTCGTGACGGAGACGGACCGGCTGGTGGCGGCCTGGGCGGCGCCGGGCGCGGAGGAGGGCACGGCGGGGGCCTGGGAGATGCCCGCGCGGGTGGTGGGGTCGATGGTGCTGCTGGATCTGACCGTGCACATGTGGGATCTGGCGCGGGCCATGGGCGGGGACTACCCGGTGGACGAGGGGCTGGCGCCCGTCGTGGCGCAGCTCACCGTGACGGTGGAGGGGCTGGCGCCGACCGCGCGGGCCTCGGGGGTGTTCGGGGAGCCGGTGGAGGTGGGCGAGGACGCCACGGCCTTCGAGCGGCTGCTGGGGCGGACGGGACGGGATCCGTACTGGCGGCCGGCGGGGATCGGTGGCCGGTAATCCGGCCGGGCGGCGGGCCGGGGGTAGGCCGGGAACGGGCCGGGCCGGACATTGGGCCGGTAACGGGCCGGACATCGGGCGGGGCGAGGGCCGGACATTGGGCGGGGCGAGGGCCGGACATCGGGCCTGGCGCGGGCCGGACATTGGGCCGGGAATAGCCGACAGGAGGTCATGGTTCTCCGGGTATAGTTGAACCGTAAACAACCTGGAGGGTGTGAGCGACCATGCAGTTCGGGATCTTCAGCGTCGGGGATGTCACCCCGGATCCGACCACGGGACGGACGCCGACCGAGCGCGAGCGGATCAAGGCCATGGTCGCCATCGCGCTCAAGGCCGAGGAGGTGGGCCTGGACGTGTTCGCGACCGGCGAGCACCACAACCCGCCCTTCGTGCCGTCCTCGCCGACGACCATGCTCGGCTACATCGCCGCCCGCACCGAGCGGCTGATCCTGTCCACGTCCACCACGCTGATCACCACCAACGACCCGGTGAAGATCGCCGAGGACTACGCGATGCTCCAGCACCTGGCCGACGGGCGCGTCGACCTGATGATGGGCCGCGGCAACACCGGACCGGTCTACCCCTGGTTCGGGCAGGACATCCGCCAGGGCATCAACCTCGCCGTCGAGAACTACGCCCTGCTGCGCAGGCTGTGGCGCGAGGACGTCGTCGACTGGGAGGGCAAGTTCCGCACGCCGCTCCAGGGCTTCACGTCCACCCCGCGGCCCCTGGACGACGTACCGCCGTTCGTCTGGCACGGCTCGATCCGCTCGCCGGAGATCGCCGAGCAGGCCGCCTACTACGGCGACGGCTTCTTCCACAACAACATCTTCTGGCCGGCCGACCACACCAAGCGGATGGTCGAGCTGTATCGCAGGCGCTACGCGCACTACGGGCACGGCACGCCGGAGCAGGCCATCGTCGGGCTCGGCGGACAGGTCTTCATGCGGGCCCGGTCGCAGGACGCGGTGCGCGAGTTCCGGCCGTACTTCGACAACGCGCCGGTCTACGGGCACGGGCCCTCCCTGGAGGACTTCACCGAGCAGACCCCGCTGACCGTGGGCTCGCCGCAGCAGGTGATCGAGAAGACGCTGGGCTTCCGCGAGTACGCCGGTGACTACCAGCGCCAGCTGTTCCTGCTGGACCACGCCGGGCTGCCCCTGAAGACCGTCCTGGAGCAGCTCGACCTGCTCGGCGAGGAGGTCGTGCCGGTGCTGCGCAAGGAGTTCGCGGCGGGCCGGTCGGCGCAGGCGCCGGAAGCGCCCACGCATACGTCACTGGTGGCGGCGGCGAAGGCCGCCAGGGCCGCAGCTGGGACCGAGAAGGAGGTGAGCGCCGTATGAGGCTCGTCGTCGTGTCGGCGGGGCTGAGCGTTCCGTCGTCCACGCGGCTGCTGGCGGACCGGCTGGCGGCGGCGGTCGTGAAGGCCGCCCCGCCCGCCGCCCCGGTGGACGTGCGGGTGGTGGAACTGCGGGAGCTGGCCGTCGAGATAGCGCACCACTTCACCAGCGGGTTCCCCGGCCGGAAACTGGCCGAGGCGCTGGACGCGGTGACGCGCGCGGACGGACTGGTCGTGGTCACGCCGGTGTTCACGGCGTCGTACAGCGGGCTGTTCAAGTCGTTCTTCGACGTGCTGGACAAGGACGCGCTGGACGGGAAGCCGGTGCTGATCGCCGCGACCGGTGGTACGGCCCGGCACTCGCTGGTGCTGGATCACGCGCTGCGGCCGCTGTTCTCGTATCTGCGGGCCGTGGTCCTGCCGACCGGGGTCTACGCGGCCTCGGAGGACTGGGGCGCGGAAGGGCTGGACGAGCGGATCGAGCGGGGCGGCGCGGAACTGGCCGCGCTCATGGCGGGCCGGTCGGCGCGGACCGGGGACACGGTCACGGAGTCGGGGCGGCCGTCGGTGAGCGGGCGCTCGCCCGAGCGGAGTCCGGCGGCGCTGACGGACACGGCGTTCGAGGTGATCCCCTTCGAGCAGCGGCTCGCTGCGCTGGCGGAGGGGTGAGGCCGGGAGACGCCGGGGCCGGTGGCCGGTGAGACGCCGGTGACCGGTGACCGGTGAGGCGCCGGTGCCGGTGCCGGTGTCGGTGGCCGGTGACGTCGGTGTTCGTGACCGGGTGAGAGGCGAGTAAGAAGGCAGCCCCGCGGGCGCATGACAAGGTGTGCGCCCCCGGGGTTTTGTCACACTGGGTCCGTGGCTCCCACTGTGCTTCTCGCCGAGGACGACCGTGCTATCCGACATGCCCTGGAGCGTGCCCTCACCCTGGAGGGCTACCGGGTCACCGCGGTCGCCGACGGGGTGGAGGCGCTGGCCAGCGCCCATCGCACCCCACCGGACGTCCTGGTGCTGGACGTGATGATGCCCGGCATCGACGGCCTCCAGGTCTGCCGGGTGCTGCGCGCCGAGGGCGACCGGACGCCGATCCTGATGCTGACCGCGCTGGTGGAGACCCAGGACCGGATCGCCGGCCTGGACGCGGGCGCCGACGACTACGTGGTCAAGCCGTTCGACGTGGAGGAGGTCTTCGCGCGGCTGCGGGCGCTGCTGCGGCGGACGAGCGGGGGCGAGGGCAACGGGGAGCGGGGCGGTGGCGGCGGTGGCGGTGCGGAGGGCGCGGAGGGCGCGACCGGTACCGGTGCCGGTGCCGGTGCCGGTGCCGTGGCGGCCGTCGGCCCCGGTGGGACGGCCGCCGGTCCTGCCGAGGCCGCCGCACCCGGCGTATCCGGCGGAGCCGACCGCTCCTCCGCCATCGCCGCCCGGCAGCTCACCGCCGCCGGGCTGCGGATGGACCCCGAGGCCCGCCGGGTGTGGCGCGGGCAGCGGGAGCTGGAGCTGACCCGGACCGAGTTCGAGCTGCTGGAGCTGCTGGTCCGCAACGAGGGGATCGTCCTCGACCACACCACGATCTACGACCGTATCTGGGGCTACGACTTCGGGCCCGGCTCCAAGAATCTCGCCGTCTACGTCGGCTATCTGCGCCGAAAGCTGGACCAGCCGGGCGCCCCGCAGCTGATCCACACGGTCCGCGGGGTGGGCTATGTGCTCCGGGAGGACTGAGTGTGCCTCGGCCGCCCCGGGCGGCTGACCCGGCTGCTGTCGTTGCGGACCACGTTCGCGGTGTCGTTCGCGCTGGTCGCCGCCGCCGTGACGATCCTGGTCGGGTTCCTGTCCTACAGCTCCGCCGCGGGCCTGCTGCGGGTCGACAAACAGTCCATCTTCGACGAGGTGGTCAGCGACCTCCAGGGTGAGGTGCGCGAGCAGCGGATGACCCCGCTGGACTTCTCCTCCTCGGCGCCCGGTCATGATCTGGTGCGCCCGGCCCGTACGGATGTGCAGGTCCTGGGGCCGGACGGCGGTGTCGTCGACAAGGGCAGCCCCGGGCTGCCGGTGACCGGCGATGACCGGGAGATCGCGGGGGCGGCGGACGCCGGGCGGCTCGTCGTGCACAAGGACATCGACGTCGGCGGCGATGTGTACCGGATAGCCACCGTCGCCCTGGGCGACGGGCGGGGCGCGGTGCAGGTGGCGCAGGAGTTCAGCGACACCGAGGATCTGCTGCGCAACCTCCAGCAGCGGACCCTGCTGCTGATGATGGCGGTGGTGACCGCCGCCGGGCTGTTCGGCTGGTGGCTGGCCCGGCGGATCACCCGACGCCTGGTGATGCTCACCTCCGCCGCCGAGGCGGTCGCCCGCACCCGGCGCCTGGGCATCGACGTACCCGTGGCCGGGAGCGACGAGGTGGGACGGCTGGGCCGGGCCTTCGACCGGATGCTGGGCCGGCTCGCCCAGTCGGAGGACGATCAGCGGCGGCTGGTGCAGGACGCCGGGCACGAACTGCGCACCCCGCTCACCTCGCTCCGTACCAATATCTCCCTGCTCCGCCGGATCGACGAACTGCCGCCCGGCGCCCGGGAGGAACTGGTGACCGATCTCGGTGACGAGGCACGGGAGCTGACCGACCTGGTGAACGAGCTGGTGGACCTCGCCGCCGGGCAGTCCGACACCGAGCCGCCGCACCGCGTCGACCTCGCCGAACTCGCCGAGGACGTGGCGGGGGCTACCCGGCGGCGCACCGGGCGGCCGATCGTGGTGCGGGCCAGCGGCGACACGTCGGCCCTGGGCCGGCCGCAGATGCTGACCCGGGCGCTGACGAACCTGGTCGAGAACGCGGCGAAGTTCGACCGGGGCGGGAGCACGCCGATCGAGATCGTCGTCGCGGGTCCCGCGCGGCCCGGCACCGTGCAGGTGGAGGTGCTGGACCGGGGGCCGGGCGTCGCGGACGCCGATCTCCTGCGGATCTTCGACCGCTTCTTCCGCGCCCCCGACGCCCGGGCGCTGCCGGGGTCGGGGCTCGGCCTGTCGATCGTGCGGGAGGTGGCGCTGGCGCACGGGGGAGCGCCGTTCGCCCATCGCCGGGAGGGCGGGGGGTCGGTCATCGGGTTCACGGTGAGCGGGGGGCTGGGGGAGGAGGACGGGGGTGGGGAGGAGGAGTGACGCCGGGGGGTGGGTGGGGGTGTTCCACGAGGGGGAGGCGGGGGTGTTCTACGACGGTGAGGGTGACGGTGGCGGCGGTGCCGACAGTGACGGTGGCGGCGGTGCCGACGGTGATCGATACCGACGGTGACGCTGGCGGCGGTACCGACGGCGATGCCGATGCCGACGGTGATGGCGGCGAGGGCCGGGGGCCAGGTCCCGGGGGCTAGGACGCCGGGCCCTGTGCCCGGTATCCCGACACCCCCTCCTGCCCCAGGGCCGCCGTCAGCGTCACGTACAGCTGCCCGCCCGCCGCGAAGGCGTCGGTGATCTCCTCGCCCAACGGCCCGTCCGGCAGCGGGATGTCCGCCTTGGCCTCGCCCGTGGTCTCCACCACCAGCGACAGCCGCCCGTCGGTGATGTCCCGCAGGAGGTACTGGGTGCGGGTGACGACCGGCACCTCCACGGACGCGTCCGGGCGGTAGGTGGCCTCGTACGGGGTGTGGGTGAAGATGCAGACGCCGGTGAGGCGGACGGCCTCCCGGTCGATGGAGACCGTCGAGATCCTGGCCGGATGCCCGTGCAGAAGGGCGTAGCCGTTGGGCCGCAGCCCGGTTGCCGGGGTGCGGTAGGTCGTCGGCCCCGCAGGGTGAATCGCCATTGCCGCTGTTGCCGTGCGTACGTCCATCTCGCTCATTCCGCGCCTCTCGACCAGCCGGACCGTCGGACAACTGGCGGGGCCGGATGGCTCGTTCCGTCGGAGCGCCCCGCGCCGCATGGCCAACGAGCGGAGGCCCGGGGAGGCTACGACACGGTCCGCCACCCGGTGCCGTCCGGCCCGTCCGGTGCCCGCGCCGGGGAGCCCCGTCGGTCTAGACCTTTCTGCGCCGTACGGGGTTCCGCGACCGCCCCAGTGGGCAGACGTGTGGTGGATCACGTGTGCAGAACTGAGCGCCGGGCGAGGTGCCGCCCGTACTCAGGCACAGGACGCACAGGACGCACAGGACCTCGGAGCGGATGCCCGGACGCGGATGCGAGGATGAGGCGCCATGGTCGCAGGGTGGTGTTCTCGCACAGTACGGGCCGCGTTGTTCGCGGCCGTCTGTGTGCTGCTCGCCGCCCTGGGCCACGTGATGATGTCCGGCACCCAGGTGCCGGGCTGGACTCTCGCCCTCGCCCTGGGGGCGACCGGCGGCATCGGATGGTGCCTCGCCGGGCGCGAGCGGGGCCTCGCCCTCGTCGTGGGCGTCGCGGTCGTCACCCAGACCCTGCTGCACACCGGCTTCTCGCTGGCGCAGTCCGCTGTGGGCGGCGGGGCCTCCGGAGCCGAAGCCATGGACATGAGCCATATCGGGCACGTGTCCATGGGGGGCATGGGAAGCACGGGAGGCATGGGGTCGACGGGGTTGACGGGGGCGACCGGGGCGACGGGGTCGGCGGTGTCGGCGGTGTCCATGGACGCGATGGGCGCCCTCGGTCAGCTCGCTCACCTCGGACACTCCGCCGACGGCTCCTCCTCGCTCGGGATGTACGCCGCCCACCTGCTCGCCGCCCTGCTCAGCGGGGTGTGGATGGCCTTCGGGGAGCGGGCCGCCTTCAGCATCCTGCGTACCGTCGCCGGATGGCTCGCCGCGCCCCTGCGGCTGCTGTTCGGGCCGCTGCCGGTCACGGCCGAGCCGCCCTCGCCGCGGCCGCGCCGCGATGACACCGGCCGCGCGCCGCGCTGCCTGCTCCTCGTCCACTCGATCACCTCTCGGGGACCGCCCACGGGGACCGCTGTCGCCTGACGACAGTCGGTTCGCCCGGGGCCACGGCTGACTCGCCGCCCCGGGTCACGGTCGTACGCCCGCGTTCGTTGCTGGTTCCTTCTTTCTCCTCTCCATCCCTGCCGTGGCGTACGGCCCTTCCCGCTCATCACGTGACACCGGACCGCCCGCGTTCTCGCGCGCCCGCGGCCCGGCGTCCGGCATACCCGAGAAGGAAAACGACAGGTGATCACCCCAACCGAGGTCCCCCGTGGCAGATCCGCGCAGTTCGACGACGTGACGACCGCCCTCGCCCTCGCCGCCCGGGGCGGCGACGCCCTCGCCGTCGAACGGTTCGTGCGCGCGCTCCACCGCGATGTGCTGCGCTACGTCGCCCATCTCTGCGCCGATCCCCAGGCCGTGGACGATCTCGCCCAGGACACCTTTCTGCGGGCCCTCGGCAGCCTGCACCGGTTCGAGGGACGTTCCTCGGCGCGCGCCTGGCTGCTGTCCATCGCCCGGCGGGCCGTCATCGACAGCTACCGGTACGCCGCCGCCCGGCCCCGGCCGTCGGACACCGCCGACTGGCAGCTCGCCATCGAACGCGCCCAGCCGCGCGGACTGCCCGGCTTCGACGACGGCATAGCGCTGCTGGACCTGCTGGCCGCGCTGCCGGACGAGCGCCGCGAGGCGTTCGTCCTCACCCAACTCCTCGGACTGCCCTACGCGGAGGCCGCCGAGGTCAGTGGCTGCCCCGTCGGCACCGTCCGCTCCCGGGTCGCCCGCGCCCGCGCCACTTTGACGGCCCTGGTGGAGCAGGCGGAGGTCTCCGAGCCGGGGGCGGAGGGCGTGCGGCCGCTGGTGCTCACGGCGGCCTGAGCGCGCGGGGAGGGCGCCGGTACGGGGGTATCCGCATCCCCGGCCGGTGCCCCCTCCAGCCTCCAGCCTCCTGCCTCCTGTCTCCTTTCACCTCCCTCCCCCTCGCCTTTGCCATCTCTTTGCAACGCTGGCCGCCCCCGGTTCGTCTCTCCGCTCGATCCGTCACACCGGCCGCCCCCGTCTCAGTCATCCGCACCACCGGGGGCGGCCCGACGAAAGAGAGCGAACCGATGCGCCGAACCGTCCTCAGTGCCGTGGCACTCCTGTGCACCGCCGTTTTCGTGGGCGCCGCCCCCGCCTTCGCCACCGACCCGACCCCGACCCCGACCCCTTCCCCGTCCGTCTCGGTCCCGCCGAGCGATGCCCCGAGCGATGCCCCGAGCGATGCCACCAGTGCCGAGCCCAGCCCCACCGTCGCCCCCACCGAGGCGCCGACCGCCACGCCCAGCGAGGCCCCGGCGCCGGGTGCGGAGCCGGGTCAGGTCGCGGTCGTTCCCAGTGGCGCCCCCGACACCGGGGTGGTGCCCGTGGGCGGTCCGGGCTCCGGGGCATGACCTCGCCGCTCTCCCGGCGCGCGTTCGCGCTCGCGGCCGGCGCCACGACGGCCACGCTCCTCTCCGGGTGCGGGGGTGGCGGGCAGCGGGAGGAGCCGGACAAGGAGCCGGACAAGGAGACGGAGAGCGCGGCCGGGGGTGGCGCGGCCCCCGTCCGGCTGCGCATCCCGGCGATCGAGGTCGACACCCCCGTCATCCGGCTGGGGCTGGAGCCCGACGGGAGCGTGGAGGTGCCGCCGGTCACCGAGCACGACCGGGCCGGCTGGTACGAGCACTCCCCGGCGCCGGGTCAGCTCGGACCCTGCGTCCTGCTCGGCCATGTCACCGTCGGGGAGTTCGGCGACGGCGTCTTCCGCGACCTCGGCCGGCTGCGCCGGGGCGACCGGATCGAGGCGCGGCTGGGGGACGGCACCGAGACCGAGTTCGCCGTCACCTCCCTGCGCACGGTCCGCAAGGACGACTTCCCGACCGACGACGTGTACGGCGATGTGGACCGGCCCGAGCTGCGGCTCATCACCTGCGGTGGGCCCCGTACCGGCGACGACGAGTACCGCGACAACGTGATCGTCTTCGCCGGGCCGAGCGCCGGGACGCCGTGAGCCGCACCGGTACGCGGCCCGGACCGGCTCCGTACGCGGGAACGCGCGGGGCCGGTCCGGGCTCTTCGTCTGCGGAGAAAGACCCCCCACGACCTTGGAGAACGTTGAAACGGTCCCGTGACAGCGCGGCGTCCGAGCTGTTCGCCGTCCTCTATCCGAGGCTGGCCGGCTGGTGCCGCCGGCTGGTCGACGACGACGAGACGGCGCACGAGATCGCCTCGGAGGCGTTCACCCGGCTGTGGGCGCGCTGGACCAAGGTCGAGGAGCCGCGCGGGTTCCTCTATGTCACCGCCGCGAACATCGTCCGGGACCACTGGCGCAAGACGGAGCGCGAGCGGCGGGCCGTCCGCCAGGTCACCCAGGAGGCGGCGGTGCGCCCGTACGCCGAACCGGCCGACCCGTCCGTACGGCTGCTCGTGCAGTCCCTGCCGGAGCGACTGCGGGTGCCGATCCTGCTGCACTACTACGCTGACATGCCGATCCGTGAGGTGTCCGCGCTGACCGGGCGCAAGGAAGGGACCGTCAAGGCCGATCTCCACGCGGCCCGCGAACTGCTCCGCGTCCACCTGAGGAGAAGCCTTGACCACACGCTTTGACGGGGAACCGGAGCCGGGGGGTGGTGGGTTCGGTGACGCCGGTGGGCTCAGTGACCCCGGTGGGTTCGGTGACCGCGATGGGCTCAGTGACCGCGATGGGCCGCCGGACCCTGGCGGGTCTGGGGGCCCTGGCGGGTCTGGTGACGACGGTGCATCTGGGGACGACGGCCGGTCTGGTGACCATGGCGGGTTCGGGGACGACCCTGGGTCCGGTGATGACGGCTGGTCTGGGGGTTCTGGCCGGTCTGGGGACGCTGGCGGGTCCGGTGGCCGCCACGGGTCCGGTGATGACGGCCGGTCCAGCGGCTCTGGCCCGGCCGGGAACCATGGCGGGTCCGGTCACCATGGCCGGTTCGGAGACCACCGTGGGTTCAGGGATGACGGCCTGTCCGGTGACGACGATCTGTCCGGTGACCACCATGGGTCCGGGGACATCGGCCGGTCCGGTGACGTCGGTCGGTCCGGGGACGGCTTCCGTCTCGGGGCGGGTGGTCGCTTCGGGGACGACGTCCCGTTCGGGGAGGGGCGGTTCGTGAGGGGCGGTCTGTTCGGGGGGGACCCGCAGGGGGACGGGCCGTCGGACGACGATCCGCTCGCCGTGATCCTGCGGCCCGCCGCCGGCGACCGTCTCGCCCCGCCGCCGGGCCGTTACGAGACCATCCGCCGGAGCGCCGCGCGCCGCCGGATGCTGCGGGTCACGGCCGGTGCCGGGCTGACCTGTGCCGTCGCCGTCCTGATCGCGCTGCCGGTGTATCAGCGGGCGGTCCCCGACACGCCCCGGCAGCCGACCGTGCCGCTGGCGCCGCCCAGGCCCACGCCCAGCGCCTCCGCGCCGATGCCCTCCCCTTCCGCCTCCGCCCCGCCGTCCCCGTCCGACACTCCTCCCTCCGACACGGTCACCCCGGGGCCCTCGACCTCGACCCCGACGCCGACCGAGATGTCCACCTCGTCGGCCGGCCCCAGCTCCGTCCCCGGCCTGGGCACCCCGTCGCCCGGGTGACGACCGGCCTCACGCCGGGTACGCGTGGGTCTGGGCCGCCTTCACCGACGCCCACACCCGTACCCCCGGCCGCAGGTCCAGCTCCGCCGCCGAGACCGTCGTCAGATCGGCCAGCAGGGACAGGTCCCCGCTCAGCGCCGCCCGGAACTGGTCGCCGTGAGTCTCCATCCCCGTCACCTCGCAGTGCCAGAGATTGCGCGCGCTCGCGCCGGTCGGGCGGTCCCGGTGCAGGGTGACGGCGGTGGGCGGGAAGGCGACGAAGACCGGGCCGGTGAGGTCCTCGGTGGTGACGATGTCGGCGGCTACGGTGCCGTCGCCGTCGGCGTCCACCCGTACCGTGTGGCCCTGTGCCCGGCCCCGGTACAGGTTGAGGCCGACCAGATGGGCGATGTAGTCCGTGCGCGGGCGGCGGGCGATGTCGCGGGGGGCGCCCTGCTGCACGATCCCGCCGTCCTCGATCACGATGAGCTGGTCGGCGAGGACCATCGCGTCCAGCGGATCATGGGTGACGAGTACGGCGACCGCCTCGAAGCCGGCCAGATGGCCCCGGAGCTGGGCGCGGACGTCGAGGCGGGTGCGGGCGTCCAGGGCGGCGAGGGGCTCGTCCAGGAGCAGCAGCCGGGGCTGGGTCGCCAGGGCGCGGGCCAGCGCGACCCGCTGGGCCTGACCGCCCGACAGTTTGCGCGGCTTCTTGTCGGTGTGGTCGGCGAGGTCCATCCGGCGCAGCAGCTCGGCCGCCTGCGCGCGGGCCTCCGCCTTGCCGACGCCGTGGCAGCGCGGGCCGAAGGCCACGTTGTCCAGCGCGGAGAGATGGGGGAACAGGAGATAGTCCTGGAAGACCACGCCGACCGGGCGGGACTCCGGCGGCGTACGGTCCAGTTCCCGGCCGTCCAGGCGCAGATGGCCGCCGCTGAGCGGGACCAGCCCGGCCAGGGCGCGCAGGGCGGTGGTCTTGCCCGCGCCGTTCGGGCCGAGCAGCGCGACCACGTCGCCGGGTGCCGCCGTCAGCGTCACGTCCAGCCGGAAGGCGCCGCGCTCGACCACCAGCCGGGCGTCGAGTCCGGCGTCGGGGTCCCGGCCGGGGTCCCGGCCGGGGCGGGTGTCGGTCATGAGAGGGCCGTCCGGTCGGTCATGAAGGGGCCATCCATCGGTCGCGGAGCCCGGCCAGAACCGCGATGGACACGGCCAGCAGGACCAGGCTGAGGGCGATGGCCGCCTGCGGGTCGTTCTGGAGGGCGAGGTAGACGGCCAGGGGCATGGTCTGGGTACGGCCCGGGAAGTTCCCGGCGAAGGTGATGGTCGCGCCGAACTCGCCCAGCGCACGCGCCCAGGCGAGGACCGCGCCGGCCGCGATGCCGGGGGCGATCAGCGGCAGGGTGACCCGGCGGAACGCCGTGAAGCGGGACGCGCCCAGGGTCGTGGCCGCCTCCTCGTAGCGCTGGTCGGCCGCCCGTAGTGTGCCCTCCACGCTGATGACCAGGAACGGCATCGCCACGAACGCCTCCGCGATCACCACGCCCGTGGTGGTGAACGGCAGGGTCAGCCCGAACCACTCGTCCAGAGAGCGGCCGACGACCCCGTTGCGCCCCAGCGCCATCAGCAGGGCGACACCGCCGACGACCGGCGGCAGCACCAGCGGCAGGGTCACCAGGGCCCGGACCAGACCCCGGCCGGGGAACTCGACCCGGGCCAGCAGCCAGGCCAGCGGCACCCCGAACACCAGGCACACCAGCGTCGCCAGGGTCGCGCAGATCAGCGACAGCTGGAGCGCCTGCCATACCTCCGTACTGCTGAGCAGTTCCGGCATGTCCCGCCAGGGGGCGCGGATCAGCAGCGCGAGCAGCGGCAGCACCAGGAAGACCAGGGCGACCAGCGCGGGCAGCAGCAGCGGCAGCGGGGCCCCGCGGCCGGGGCGCAGCGGAGCACGGCGGCCGGGCAGCCGAGGCCCGCGCACACGGCGGCGCCGCGGGCCCCCGGTGAGGGTGTCCGCGGCGCCGGCCTTGCCCGAGGGGCCGGGCGAAGGCGGTGAACCGGTGGAACCGTTCGTCACGGCTGGAGGAACCCGGCGTCGGTGAGCACCTTCTGGCCCTCCGCCGACCGCACCAGCTCGATGAACGCCTCGGCGGTGCCCGCGTTGGGGGCGTCCTTGAGCAGGGTGATCGGGTAGTCGTTGATGGCGTCGGCGGACTCGGGGAACTCCACGCCCTCCACGGTGTCACCCGCGGCCTGCACATCGGTCTTGTACACGACCGCCGCGTCGGCCTCCTTCAGCACCACCTTGTTCAGCGCCGACTTCACGTCCTCCTCGTAGGAGACGGGCGTGAGCTTGAGGTCGCTGGCGTCGAGCGCGGTCTGCGCGGCGGCACCGCACGGCACCGTCTCGTCGCACAGCACGACCTTCAGATCCGGGTTGGTGAGATCCTCCAGCGAGGTGATCTTGTCGGGGTTGCCGGGCAGGGTCGCGATCTCCAGCTCGTTACGGGCGAACGTGGCGGGCGTGCCCTCCGCGTCCCCGGCGTCCGTGACGATCTCCATCGTGCGGGGGCTGGCCGAGGCGAACACATCCGCCGGGGCGCCCCCGGTGATGCTCGCCGCGAGAGCGTCGCTGCCGCCGAAGCTGAACGTCACCGTGGTGCCCGGGTGGGCGTCCTCGAACTGCTTGCCCAGCGTCTCGAAGCTGCCCTGGAGCGAGGCCGCGGCGAACACGGTGATCTCGCCGGAGAACTCCGGGGAGGCGGAACCGGACGGCGAGGCGGAGGAGTCCGACCCCGACGAGGAACTGTCGGAGCCGCCGCAGCCGCTCAGGGCCAGCATCGCGGCGGCACCTGCCCCGGCCACCTGGAACGTCCACCGGGTCCGGCGCGCGGAACGAGTCATCACGGGTCCACTCCCTCTGGTCCGACTCCGCACGGCCGTGCGGAACCGCGGAACTGCTGAGTTGCTGAACTGCGGAACTACTGAACTGCGGAACTACTGAGCTGTGGAACTGAGCTGCGGAACTGCTGAGCTGCTGAACTACGGTCTTTCGACGACCACGTTGGTCGACTTGATCACGGCGACCGCCGGAACGCCCGGCTCCAGCGACAGTTCCTCCGCCGACTCGCGGCTGACCATCGCCACCACCCGGAACGGCCCGGCCTGGATCTCCACCTGCGCCGACACATCCCCGAGGAGCACCTCGGTGACGATGCCGGACAGCCGGTTGCGGGCCGAGGAGCCGGTCGACTCCCGCTCGGCCCGCCGGGACTCGCGGGCGTAGGCGGCGAGAGCCGGCCCCGGGATGATCCGATGGCCCAGCTCATCGCGCTCGGCGATGAGTTTCCCGCCGTCGACCAGACGCCTCACGGTGTCGACGCTGACGCCCAGCAGGGCGGCGGCGGTCCCGATCCGGTAGGTGTGCATGCGCCGATGATACTGCCGCACTTGCGAGGGTAAAGTCTCTTGTCACATCGCATGAGCCTGATCACGTCTCGATATGCCTCGCATGTGCGTTTGTACGGGAGGTGGGTTCGGGTACCGTCAGACGGGAGGTGGTAGCCCGTGAGTCAGTCCCTCACAGCCACCGGTACGGCCACCCGCGCGCCGGTGGAACTCGCGCTCACCGGCGATCTGGCCCGCCCGGCCCGGCTGACCGTCCCCGACCTGCTCGGCTGGCCCCAGCACCGGGCCGACGTCGCCTTCGAGTGCGCCACCAACGGCGTCCAGCGCCACCGCTTCACCGGCCCGCTGCTGCACGACGTCCTCACCGACGCCCGCCCCGCCTTCGACCCCGGGCGCCGCAAGGACCGGCTGCGCTTCCTGATCGCCGTGCGCGGCACCGACGGCCACCACGCCCTGCTCACCTGGGCGGAGATCGACCCCGACTTCGGCCGCGCCCCCGTCCTGCTCGGCGTCACCCTCGACGGCCGGCCGCTCGACGGGGTCGGCCCCCAGCTGGTGCTGCCCCAGGACCGCTGCGGCGCCCGCCACATCAGCGGCATCGGCACGATCCACGTGGACGGCGGCTACCCCACGAGGACCGGCGACCGGTGACCCGTTGGCCGAACACCACCCGCACCCCGCCCTCCACGCGGCAGGCTGGACCCCCACCCGCCACGAGGACGCCGGGCACCCCTTCCTGAGCCGGGCCGTCCCTCGGGCGTGCCCCGGCGCAACCGACCCGAGGAGCCGCCCTCCCGTGCTGCGTCAGCTGGAGTACCTCGTCGCGCTCGCCCGGGAACGGCACTTCGCCCGCGCGGCAGCCGCCTGCTATGTCTCCCAGCCCTCCCTCTCCGCCGCGATCCGCCGGCTGGAACACGAACTCGGCGTGCCCATCGTCCAGCGCGGGAAGCGGCGCTACGAGGGACTGACCCCGGAGGGCGAGGTGGTCCTGGCCTGGGCGCACCGCATGCTGGCCGAACAGGACGCCCTGCGCCAGGAACTGTCGGCGCTGCGCGGCGGACTGGCCGGCACCCTGCGCCTGGGCGTCGTACCCACCGCCCTGCCCGTCGCCTCCCTCCTCACCACGCCGTTCTGCGACCGGCATCCGCGCGCCGGGGTCACCCTGGAGTCGCTGTCGTCGGCGGAGATCCGGCACGGCCTCGCGGAGTTCGAGCTGGACGCGGCGATGACGTACCTGGACGACGACACGCTGCACCGGGTGCGCCGCTTCCCGCTCTACGAGGAGCGGTACGTGCTGCTGACCCCGGTCGACGGGCCGCTCGGCGACCTGGACACCGCCCGCTGGTCGCAGGCCGCGGTGCTGCCGCTGTGCCTGCTCACGCCGCGGATGCGCAACCGGCGGATCGTGGACGAGTGCTTCGCCGCCGACGGGGCCGTGGCCACGCCCGCGATCGAGTCGGACAGCGTGGCCGGGCTCTACGCCCATCTCCCCGGCGGGCGCTGGTCGAGCGTCATATCGCACGCCTGGCTGCATATGTTCGGGGTGCCGGAGGGCATGCGGGTGGTCCCGCTGGAGGGCCCCGCGCACGGGCCCCGGGTCGGTCTGGTCGTCGCCCGCAGCGAACCCCAGTCGGTGCTGGCGCAGGCGCTGCTGACGGTGGCCCGGGAGGCGGGCGTGCGGGACGCGCTCGACGCGCGGCTGCGCACGTATCTGCGCACCGGCACCCTCGCGTAGCCCGCGCGGCCGGTCGACAGGTCGGTTGATAGCCGCAGGCTATGTCCTTATAGAAATGATCGCTTTGACCAGGGCGAACGGCTCCGAGGATGGTGGAACACACCTTCCAGCAACGCCAGTTGAGGAGCCGCGACCATGGCAAAGGTGCTCGCAGTCCTGTACGACGACCCCACCGACGGCTACCCGAAGACGTACGCCCGTGACGACCTGCCGGTCATCGACCACTACCCGGGCGGCCAGACCACTCCCACCCCCGAGGCGATCGACTTCACGCCCGGCCAGCTGCTCGGCAGCGTGTCCGGGGAACTCGGGCTGCGCGGCTTCCTGGAGAAGGCCGGTCACACCCTCGTCGTCACCTCGGACAAGGACGGCGCCGGGTCGGTCTTCGACCGTGAGCTGGTCGACGCGGACATCGTGATCTCGCAGCCGTTCTGGCCCGCGTATCTCACCCCGGAGCGGATCGCCGCCGCCAAGAACCTGAAGCTGGCGGTCACCGCGGGCATCGGCTCCGACCATGTCGACCTGGAAGCCGCGATCGAGCGCGGTGTGACGGTCGCGGAGGTGACGTACTGCAACAGCATCAGCGTCGCCGAGCACGTGGTGATGATGACCCTGTCCCTGGTGCGCAACTACCTGCCGTCCCATCAGGTGGTGCTCGACGGCGGCTGGAACATCGCCGACTGCGTGGCCCGTTCGTACGACCTCGAAGGCATGCAGGTCGGCACGGTCGCCGCGGGCCGGATCGGCCTCGCGGTGCTGCGCCGGCTGGCCCCCTTCGACGTCAAGCTGCACTACACCGACCGGCACCGGCTGCCGGAGGCCGTCGAGCGGGAGCTGGGGCTCACCTTCCACGAGAGTGCCGCCGCCATGGCCCCGCACGTCGACGTCATCACGATCAACGCGCCGCTGCACCCGGAGACGGAGGGCCTGTTCGGCGACGAACTGCTCGGCCAGATGAAGCGCGGCGCGTATCTGATCAACACCGCGCGCGGGCTGATCGTGGACCGGGACGCCGTGGACCGGGCGCTGCGCAGCGGGCAGCTCGCCGGGTACGCCGGTGACGTCTGGTACCCGCAGCCGGCACCGCCCGATCACCCCTGGCGGACCATGCCGCACCACGGCATGACCCCGCACATCTCCGGCTCCTCCCTGTCCGCGCAGGCCCGTTACGCGGCCGGCACCCGGGAGATCCTGGAGTCCTTCTTCGCGGGCCGCCCGATCCGCGACGAGTACCTGATCGTGGACGGGGGCGCGCTGGCGGGCACGGGCGCGCACTCGTACTCGGTGACGAAGTAGGGCCGGGGGCCCGGGGGCGGGGAGGGACGTGCTCAGACCCGGTCGATGTGCACGTTCGTCGACTTGACCCGGGCGGTGGCCTCCATCCCCACCTCCAGCCCCAACTCCTCCACGGCCTCCCGGGTGAGCAACGAGACGAGCCGGTGCGGGCCGGCCTGGATCTCGACCTGGGCGGCCACATCGCCGAGCTTGATCGCGGTGACGATCCCAGGGAAGGCGTTGCGGACAGAGGTGGCGGACGCGGGCTCGTCGTCACCCTGTCCGCCCTTGGCCAGTTCCACGGAGAACGCGGCGAGGGCCGTACCGTCGATGAGCCGCCGCCCGCCCTCGTCCCGATGGGTCGCCACCCGCCCGGCATCCGCCCACCGCCGAGCGGTATCCGGACTGACCCCAAGCAGCCGCGCCGCCTGCCCAATCGTGTATGCGTCCATACCGGCCAAGATAGGCCAGCCGGCCGGGGTGGCTGGGGGTGGCTGGGGTCGGCGGGGTCGGCCAGGGGTGGCCGGGACGGCCGGGCGGCCGTGGCTGCGGACGGTCACGGTACCTGCGGTAGCCGCCCCGCCGCCCTGGCTGCGGGTGGTCGTGCCGCGGTGGCTTCGCCGTATCCGTGTCAGCTGCGGGCAGCCCCCGCCCCACCGCCCCAGCTGCGGCAACTCCCGCCCCACCGCCCTAGCTGCGGGCAGTCGTGCCGCCGGAGCGGCACGGGGGTGGGCTGGGGGTCCCCCCTCTGGGGGAGGCACCCCGCAAGCGCGGGTGAGCGAACCCCCCCGACCAGCACCGCGACCGGCGGTCACCGCCATAACCGGCGACCAGCACAACACCCCCCGACCAGCACCACAACCCCGTACCGGCACAACACCCTCACCCCCGCCCCAGCGCCACCCGCGCCACCCGGGGCCAGTCCGCCGCCGCAGCCCCCGCCCGCAGCGCACGCCCCGCCCGGGACCGCGGACTCCCGGGACGGTGCCGCGGCACCCGCACCCGGAGAGCCCCCGGCGCACTACGGCACACGACCGGCGCCGCGAGCATGACGTGCTCCCCGTCGATACCGGCCGGCAATCCCGCGGCATCCGTCTCGATGACGATCTCAACGGCCGTGAGACGCACAACCCCCCGCGTCCGCCGCCCGTACACCAGCCGAGCCGCCTCCGCCGCACTGTCCACCCGTACGCACACCACCCCCAACCGCCCGGTGTCCAGCCGCTCCCGGCGCCCCGGATGGGCGGCGTCCACGGCCCGCCCGTAAGGGTTGTTGCTGACAAGCAGAGCTTGAAGCCCGTGTAGTTCTTGCAGCCCGTCAGGCCCGTCAGGCCCGTCAGGCCCGTCAGGCCCGTCAGGCCCGTCAGGCCCCTCAGGCCCGTCAGGCCCGTCAGGCCCGTCAGGCCCCTCAGGCCGGTCGGGCCGGTCGGGCCGGTCGGGCCGGTCAGGCCCCTCAGGCCCGCGACGCCCGCGAGACCCGTGAGACCCGTGACGCCCGCTGGATTCCGCCCGCCCCTCCCCCCTCCCCCCGTCCCCCACCCGCACCCCCAACCGCCCCGCCCCCGCCTCCGTGAGCAGCGCGGGCAGGCTGCGCAGCACGGTGCGCGACTTGGCGTCCCGATACGCCGGATCGGCGACCACGTCGGCATAGGCGCCGAAGGAGGCGTTGTTGACGAAGACCCGGCCGGCCGCGTACCCGAGGTCGACCCGGAATTCCACGGCGTCGGTCAGCGCCAGCAGCGCCGCGGCCGGGTCGTCACGGTCGAGGCCGAGATCGAGGGCGAAGTGATTGCGCGTACCGGCGGGCACGACGACGAACGGCAGATCATGATCGGCGGCGACCTGAGCCACCAGCGCCTGCGTACCGTCACCCCCCGCCACCGCCAGCAGGTCGGCGCCCTCGGCGACGGCCCGCCGGGCCAGCTCGGTGACGTCCTGCCCACCGGCCAGCAGGGCCACCCGGCAGCCGGCCGCCCGCGCCCGCTCCACCAGCCCGAACCGCGCCGCCTTGCCACCCCCGGAGCGCGGATTGATCAGGATCCAGGGCGCCCGGGCCGGCCCCACGACCGGCCGCCCCGCGTCCCGCCGGGCCCGGGGCAGCGCCGCCCGCGCCGCCGTGACCGCCAGCACCAGCAGGGCCAGCGCCAGCAGAGCGGGCCCGAGCATGCCCACCGTGGCGTACAGGACGAGCACGGCGAGGGGCGTGAGGACCGCCAGCGCGGCACCCAGCGCGCGCAGCACACCCGTGTGGGCGAGCGTCCACCACACCCCGACGGCGGCGAGGGCCAGCCCGGCGCCGCCGATCAGCACCCACAGCAGGCTGCGCAGCCCCGCCGCGACCAGCGGTACGGCGATCCCGGCCGCCAGCGCGAGCAGAGCGAGGCGGGCGAGGCCGGGACTGCCTGCGGGCGCCGCCCGCTCACCCACCGGAGCCGGAGCCGGAGCCGAACCCTGAGCCGGACCCGGACCCGGACCCGGACCCGGACCTGGGCTGGGTGGGACCGGGACCCGCTCCCGCCCCATGCCCCGACAGCACCAGTTCCTTGGCCCGGCGGAACTCGTCGTCCGAGATGTCCCCGCGGGCGCGGATCTCGGACAGCCTGGACAGCTCGTCCACGCTGCTGGTGCCGCCGCCGCTGCCGCCACCGGCCGCCGTCTTCTTGATGTAGTCGTCGAACTGCCGCTGCTGGGCCCGCGCCTGATCGACCTCCCGGCGGCCCATGTTCCGGCCGCGCGCGATGACGTAGATGAGCACGCCCAGGAAGGGCAGCACGATGCAGAAGAACAGCCAGCCTGCCTTGCCCCAGCCGCTCAGGGTGTCGTCGCGGAAGATGTCCATGACGACCCGGAAGAGCAGGATGAACCACATGATCCACAGGAAGAACAGGAGCATCGTCCAGAAGGCGCTCAGCAGCGGATAGTCGTAGGCCAGATAGTCGGATGCGCTCATGTCTCTCCTCGCCTCATCTCCGGCACCCCACCCTCATCTCCGGTTCCCCGGCTCCCTCCGCTCCCTCCCTCCTCCCTGTTCGCGGTTCTCGTGACCCGCCCAGCATCGATCGGGACCGACACCGGACGGGTCACCCCTCACGGGTGATCCCCATCCCGCGCCGGGGGCGTCAGATGGACCGGGAACACCGAACGGCACGGGGTGGCACAGGGAGGCTGGTCATGACCGCGGCGAGCGACTTCACCGCCGACCTCTCACCGGAGGAGCGGGCGGCATACGGCAGGCAGGCGCGCGGACGGGTGTCCCGCTCCACACACAGCGTGTTCGAGCCACGTCCGGACCGGCCGGACCCGATCGAGCTAATCGAACGCCAGTCCGCAACCCGGGTACCGGAACTCGTACCGGTCCGCTACGGCCGCATGCTGGAGTCCCCGTTCCGCTTCTACCGGGGCGCGGCGGCCATCATGGCGGCGGACCTGGGCCCCATGCCGGACACCGGGCTAGGGGTGCAGCTCTGCGGCGACGCCCACCCGCTGAACTTCCGGCTGCTCGCCTCCCCGGAACGCCACCTGGTCTTCGACATCAACGACTTCGACGAGACCCTGCCGGGCCCCTTCGAGTGGGACGTCAAACGGCTGGCGGCCGGTCTGGTGACGGCGGGCCGGGCGAACGGCTTCTCCCTCAAGGAGCAGAACACGCTGGTGAGGGAGTGCGTGGCGGAGTACCGGACCCGGATGCGCGAGCTGGCCGGGATGGGCACCCTCGACATCTGGTACGCGCAGGACGACGCCGACGGGCTGCGCGAACTGCTGGGCGCCAGGCCGGACCCGGAGCTGGTCCGCCGTACCGCCCAGGCCGAGCGGCGAGCCCGTACCCGTACCCATATGAAGGCTTTCGACAAGCTGACCACGGTCACCGCCGAGGGCCGCCGCATCGCCGCCGATCCGCCGCTGATCACCCCGCTGGACCAGTTGCTGGACGACCCGTCCGAGGAAGGGCGGGAGAAGGAGCTGCGGTCCCTGGTGGAGAACTACGCGCGCACCCTGCCCGCCGAGCGCCGGCACCTGCTGCGCCACTACCGCCTGGTGGACATGGCCCGCAAGGTGGTCGGCGTCGGCAGCGTCGGCACCCGCTGCTGGGTCCTGCTGCTGCGCGGCCGGGACGACGACGATCCGCTGCTCCTCCAGGCCAAGGAGGCCGGGGAGTCGGTGCTGGCCGCCCACACGGGCGGCGACCCGTACGACAACCAGGGCCGCCGGGTGGTCACCGGACAGCGCCTGATCCAGACGAGCAGCGATATCTTCCTGGGCTGGACCCATGAGACGGGCCTGGACGGGCAGCCACGGGATTTCTACGTACGTCAGCTCTGGGACTGGAAGGGCATCGCCCGCCCCGAGACCATGGACCCCCGGCTGCTCACCCTCTTCGGCCGGCTCTGCGGGGCGTCCCTGGCCCGCGCCCACGCCCGCTCCGGCGACCCCATCGCCATCGCCGCGTACCTGGGCGGCGGCGACAGCTTCGACCGCGCGCTCAGCGACTTCGCCCAGTCGTACGCCGACCAGAACGAGCGCGATTTCGAGGCGCTGGGGACGGCGGTGCGGGAGGGACGGATACGGGCGGAACAGATGTGAGCCGGACGCCCCGGCGAGGGCGAGCGCGGGGAACTTACCGGTCGGGCAGCTGCCGCATCTCCACGACCAGCAGCCCGAGGGACTGGAACCGGGACAGCAGCCCGTACAGATGCGCCTCGTCGACGACAGGCCCGAACAGCACGGTCTGCCCGGAGATCATCACGTGTCCGAACTCCGGGAACGCCTGCGTCAGCGTGTCCGACATGAGCCCCTCGACACGGATCTCGTAGCGCATGCCCACGATGGTCGCCCTGGAGCCGGCCCACGGCCTCACCCGATACAGGTGAACGGCCGCGCCTCCCGCCCCGGAGGTGTCACAGCAGCCGCAGCTCGCGGGCCCGCCGTACGGCGTCATTGCGCCGGTTGACGGCCAGCTTGCGGTAGACGCCCTTGAGGTGGGTCTTGACGGTGTTCACGGAGACACACAGCTCGGCGGCGATGTCCTGCGTCGACATCATCGCGGCCAGCCCCCGCAGCACCTCGCGCTCGCGCGCGCTCAGCTCCCCGACGAGGGGCGCCGTCCCGTCACCGGCCACGGGTGGACCGTACGGGAGCCAGCTCGCCGCCAGTTCAGCGAGCGGTGGCGTGGCGAGCAGGGGCCCGATCCAGTCCCGGGCGTCCAGGAAGGGCCGCCGCAGCCGTTCGCGCCGTCCGTCCAGCAGGGCCTGCCCGACCAGCCGACGGGCCCCGGAGCTGTCCCCGGCGGCCAGCGCGAGCCGGGCCCGCACCAGCGAGGCCCGTACGGTCACGGCGGGCCCGGCGTGACGATCGCCCCGCACGCGCCGGACCAGCCCAGCGGCGTCGTCGGCCCGCCCGGCGGCCAGCAGCACCCGAGCGGCCTCCACCGCCCCCAAGGGCGACCCGTACGCGCCCGCCCCGCCACCGATCACCTCACCGGCCACCTCACTCACCACCTCACCGGCCTCCTCGATCCGCCCTCCCGCCAGCCGGGCGCAGGCAAGGATCAGGGCCCGCTGTTCCTCGACCCAGGGGGAGGGGACGGCGGCGGAAACCTCGGGGTCGGCAGCCGCGCAGGCGGCGAGCGGATGCCCCCGGGCGAGCAGCAGCCGCGCCCGCACCAGCCCCCGTACCGCGACCACCAGGGGATCGACGGCCCGGAATCCCTCCCCGCCTTTCCCCCTTCCCCCCGAGCTTCCCCCCGAGGTCTCGTCGAGCAGGGCTTGGGCCCGGTCCAGCTCATCGCGTTCGACGGCCACGGCGGCGAGGACGAGGCCCCCGAGCCCGCACCCACCAGGAGGGCCCCCACCACTCCCCACCACCTTCCGCTCCCCCCGAGCGCCCCACCCGTACAGATAATCGATCAGCGCGAGCTGCCCCAGCGCATCGGCGTGCACGGGCGGGACAGCCCCGCCCACACTCATCAGCACCCCCCGCGCGTCCTCGAACCGCCCACCCCACAGATAGGCGGCGCCCAGGTGGGAGTGGAGCAGCGCGAGGAATTCGGGGTGCCGGTCGTAGAGGGAGGGGGACACTTCGCC
Organism: Streptomyces sp. NPDC056734; assembly: GCF_042790455.1. NCBI lineage: Bacteria > Bacillati > Actinomycetota > Actinomycetes > Kitasatosporales > Streptomycetaceae > Streptomyces > Streptomyces sp. NPDC056734. Next base: position 3,966 of record NZ_JBHTZD010000038.1, on the reverse strand, counting down.
GCACACGTCCTGGAACCGCTCGGCGGCAAGCGCGGCGCCCGCCGGATCCCCGGTGAGCCGAGCGGCGAGCGCATGCAGCAGCACACAGCTGACGACGGCGGGACCGGACGAGGGCGGGGAGGAAGTGGGTGCCCCGGAGACACCCCCGAGCCGCTCTTCGACAGCGTGTAGACACCGCACCCCCCGATGGACGGACATCCCCACCCCTGTTCCCACCCCCGTCTCCATCTCAAGGGCAGCGCGTACCAGCTCGGCGGCTACGGAGTCGGAGTCGGAGTCGGAATGGGAGTGGGAGTGGGAGTGGGAGTCGGCCCCCATCCCGGCGAAGAGCGGTCCGAAGTGCCCCGCGCGCAGGCCGGCGAAGAGCTGCCCGATGGCCAGCTCGCCGACGAGGGCGTCGGCCGTGAAGTCCCAGTCACCGGCGGCGGCACCCTGGGCGAGGGCCTCGGCCAGATCGCCGGACCGCAGCAGCCAGCGGGCGGCCCGCAGCCGCAAGGCGGGCTCAAGCCCGGGAAGCCGTACGCGCAGATGGGCGAGGAGGATCTCCTTGAAGAGCGGATGGAGCCGGAACCACCCGTGCCCGAGCCGCTCCACGAACGCGTTCGCCTCGTGCAGCCCGACCAGCAGCGGCTCGGCGTCGGACCGCCCGGTCAGCGCGTTGGCCAGATCGGGACGGAAGCGGGTGAGCACGCTGACGCGCAGGAGCAGATCCTGGGCGTCGACGGGTTGCCGCGCAAGCACCTCGGCGAGCAGAAAGTCGGCGACGGTACTGCGGCCCGCCTCGAACTCCTTCAGATACAGCTCGGGGTCGTCGCTCTCCAGCGCGGCCATGGCACAGAGCCGCAGCCCGGCGGCCCACCCCCGGGTGCGCTCGACCAGGGCGCGCGCGGATGCGACCGGCACGCTCAGCCCGTGCGACTCCAGCAGCGCGACGGCTTCGTCGGGAGTGAAGGCCAGTTCGGCGCCACGGACCTCGGTGAGTTCGCCGGCCACCCGGTACCGGTGCAGCGGCAGCAGGGGTTCGGCCCGGCTGACCAGCACCAGCCGAAGCCCGCCCCCGACATGCCGGAGCACGAACTCCACCTGCTCGGCGACCTCGCCCCCACCCACCCGCTCGAACTCATCGACCACGACGACAACGGGCTCCCCGCGCGCGCTCAGCTCATCGGCGAGAAGGGCCAGCATCCGCCGCTCGACCCGGACGGCGTCGCCGGGCACCCGGACGGCGGCGCTCACCCCGGCACCACACCCGCGCAGAGCCTCCAGCAGATACGCCCAGAACACCCCCGGCCGCCGATCCCCGACCTCGGCCGTCAACCAGGCCACCGGTACCTCCAGCCCCGCGGCCCAGTCCGCCACCAGCAGGGTCTTCCCGGCCCCGGCCCCGCCATTGACCACGGTCAGCGGCGTCCCCAGCCCCTCATCGAGCCTGCGCGAGAGCCGTTCGCGCCGCAGAAAGGTGGGGGGCCGCTGGGGCAGGGCCATCCGCGTACAGAGAAAGGGGTCCCCCAGCGGATCCCCCTGGTGACACGGATCCCCCTGGTGACCGGCGCCCTGAGGGCCCGTGTCACCCACCCGTCGCGCCCTGCGGTCGCGTTCGCTGTAGTCCACCAAGGCGCCCACCGCCCCATCAACCTGCCCACGGCCCGCTTCCCGGGTCAGACCACCAGCACCACACCCTCAGCATCCCAGCTTCCCCCCGCCGGCGCTCGCCGCGCCATCCGGTCATTCACTGTCGATTGTTTATCAAGAACCTGTCGGCGGCTCGCAGATAGGCAATGCTGTGGCAAAGTCATCAAGGCAAAGAATGACGCATCCCCCTCCCTCTCAAACGCACAATTAACCGCGTAAAAAGAGCCGAAGGAGAAGAAATTGAACAGTCCGAACCGGGCGGCGAGCGCTATAGGCCGACGAGCCATCCTCAAATACACGGCCACCATCGGCGCGATAGGCACGGCAGCCTCGGTACTGACAAAGAACAGCGCCTTCGCGGCGACGAACGAAGCCGACGCCAATTCGGCCCAGCATATCGAGCAGTTGTACCGGGACGCGCTGGACGAGGGCGGAAATCTGGTCGTCTGGGCGGGCGGCAGCAATCCCAACCAGGAGAACGCGACCCGTGACGCATTCAACGCCGCATTTCCCGGAATGAACGCGGTCTTCAATGTCCGCTACAGCCCGGTGCAGGCCGGAATCATCAATCGGCAACTGTCTCTCGGCGGTCTGGAGCCGGATATCGCGCAGATCCAGAGTCTGTACGACTTCGACCACTGGAAGGCCCAGAACGCCCTCCTGCCGTACCGGCCGCCGGGCGCGCAGGCGGTGTTCCCGCAGTACCGGGACCCCGACCACGCCTTCATCGGCATCATGGTCCGCTCCTTCGGCCGCGTCAGCAACAGCACCCTCCTCTCCGAAGCCGAGGCGCCCAGAGATGCCGTCGACTTTCTGGCACCCGCGTTCCGCGACAAGATCGTGGTGCCGGACCCCACCCTGGAGGACGCGATCCTGCACGCGTTCTACCTGGTGACACAGAAGTACGGTCTGGGCTACATGGAACAGTTCATGGAACAGCGGCCACAGATAGTCGCGAACGCGGGCGCGATGACCGCGTCACTGGTCGGCGGTCAGCGCACGGCGACTCTCTCCCACATCGCGTCATTGGCACCCATCCAGGGAGTCCCCCTCCGATACGCCGTACCGCGCACCGACGAGTTCATGAGCTGGCCGCAAACGGTGGCCATCTTCCGCAAGGCCCGCAACCCCGCGGCGGCGAAGCTCTACCTCGCATGGCAACTGACCGCAGCACGACAGAGCACCGGCTTGCAGTGGCCGACCCGCCGCGACGTCACCCCTGCGGGCGGCTGGAATCCCATCAACCAATACAACAGCAGGCTGAACGGATTCCGCGAATTCGTCCGCGACCGCGCGGCGGTGGAACGCTACCGGGCAGTGATCAAAACCTTCGTCTCCCCCTGACGCCTCATCACACATCCCCGGTCTCACGGGCTCCGTCAATCCCTGCCAACCACTGACGCAGGAACACCACGGGCACGGCTGCCCGATGCCCGCGATGCGAAAGCCGTGCCCCCGCGCGAGACGTCCAACCGGCGCCACGGCCCCAACCCCGTTCAGCCCAGAGACCGATCCGCAGTATGGGCCGAGTCCGCCCACGCCCACAGCCAGCAGGGCAGACTGCCCCTGCGCACCGCCGAAAGTCGCGGGAGGCGCCCGCGATGGGGATCCCGGTCGCTGTGCTGCCGTACCTGAACTCCGCCCAGGCCGCCCACCCCGCCTACCACCAGAGCCTGGACCGGCTGCGTGAGATGGGCATCCTGATCGGCTCGTACGAGCCTCACCGGCCGAAGGCCGGGGGTGGGGCGGACCGCTACCGCTGGAAGGAGGCGCTGGAGCTGCTCGCGCCCAGATTGTCCATCCAGCCGTGATCAGCGCCGCTGTGCTGGCGGCGGTTGCGTGGCCGGGGCGGGGAAGTCCTGGTCCTCCATGACCGGCTCGGCGTGGGCGCAATCTCCCGCCGTCCGGCGAGACCCGCACCCGCGACGCGATCGACGACGCCCACCGAAAAGGGCGAGGCCCGAAGACCCCGCCCACTACCACCCAATCCCCACCTCAGGGCCACACCAGGCAATAAGGCTGATGCCCCGCCTCATGCAACCGATGTGAGAAGTCCTGCCACTCATGCAGCGAATGGAAGAGGCGGGACGTTGACCTGGGATTTCTTGATGATATGCGCTGGTCGGCGTCATTTCCCAGGCTCATGTGCCCTGGATGTGCCCTCGCGTGGGTTGCCCATCAGCCGCGGCGACTGAAGCGTCTTCCACCCCGTGGAGTTCAACGAACCCGGCTCCGACATCACGTACACGATGACGGACAACTCCACGATCACCGAGGCGATCCTCAAGCGCGACCCCGCCACCCACCACTACGTCTACGGCTACCTCCCGCCCA
>NZ_JBHTZD010000037.1:6457-69281 GCF_042790455.1 Streptomyces sp. NPDC056734 | reverse complement strand
GGATAGGTGCAGTGCAGCTTGACCGCGAGCGGCTCGGCACGCAGCCGCGTGTGCAGCAGCGCCAGCCGCCACACCGTGCGCGGGGTGGGCGTGGCGGGCAGTACGGCGATCAGATCGAGGTCGCTGCGGCCCTCCTGGTAGTCCCCGCCGGCCAGTGAGCCGTGCGCCCAGACGGCGACCGGGCGAAAGGGCGCGAGGCCGGTGACGAACCGGCCGAGCAGGGTGCGGGTCGGGGGCGGGTCCTCGAACGGGAGCTGTTCCTGGATCGGCATACGCCCAGTGTCCACAGGGTGCGCGGACCGGTACACCCGCCGCGCGCGGCCCCTGCCCGGGCGGCGCTGCGACTCACTCCAGGCCGTACACCCGGCGCGCGTTCCCGGCCGCGATCAGGCCGGCCACCCGGTGGGCGTCGCCCGGCGACCACGCCCCGTCGGTCACCCAGCCGCCCAGCACCCGGCTCAGCGCCTCCCGGAACAACCGCGCCCCGACGACATGCAGTTCGGGCAGCGCCCGGGCCCCGCTGGAGAACATGACCTTGCCGAAGGGGGCCAGCTCCAGGATCTCCGCGAGGACGGTCGCGGCCCGGGCGCCGGTACGCGCCAGGGCGGCCCCGGCGTCGGCGTACACATGCGGGAAGACGCCCGTGAGCTGGGCCGCGTGCCGGTGGTACGGGTAGCCGTGCAGCAGGATCAGATCGGTGCCGAGTCCGGCGGTGGCGCGGGCGAAGCCGGTGAGCAGGGCCGGGTCCATGCGGTCGCCGCGCAGGCCCGGTTCACCGAGCCCGGTGTGCAGTTGCAGGGGCGGACCGGCGGCGACGGCGATCCACAGCAGATGGCGCAGCAGTACCGGGTCGGTCAGCTCGTCGCCGGCCCGGCGTCCGGCCAGCCAGCGGCCCGCGGCGCCGCGCACCTCGCCGGGGCCGGGCCGTTCGGGCGCGAGGGCGAGACCGTGGCGGAGCCCGGCGACGGAGGTGAAGGCGACGGCGTGCACGGCGGCGCAGTGCAGGGACTCGGCGAGGTTGGCCAGGAAGGACTCGACGGTGCCGGAGGTGTCGGCGACCTGTTCGGCGAGGAGTTCCAGGCGGACGATCTCATGGGCGTCGGCGTCGGCGGCGGACGCCAGTTCGGCCGGGCCGGTGAGGTCGTCGGGCAGGCCGGTGTCGACGAGGTAGGTGGCGATGCCGCTCCCGCGTAACAGCCTTCGGCCGGATTCCAGGACGCCCAGTTCGCGGCGGCGGGCGAGGTAGTGGGCGGGGGGGCAGTGCGGTTCCAGGCCGAGCAGCGGGGGGCACCAGCGGCGTACCGCGAAACCGGTCTGGGTGTCGAAGAGGGTGGTGCCGGGGGCGGGCGGGCCCTCGGTGCGGGAGAGGTGGGCCTCGAAGGTGCCCAGGCCCAGTTCCGTACGGAGCACTCCGTGGCAGTACTGGTCCACCAGTGAGGGTGTGTCGATCATGGGGGCTCCCCGTTGTGGGCCGGTCCCTTCCGTGGGTTAACGGGTGAGCGTTGGTTCGGGTGTTGTGTGGGGGTGGTGTGGCTTGAATCGCGGGTGCGGGTGCGTTGTGGTTGCTCGCGCCCGCCCGGCGGAGCCGCATATCGACACAGCCCCGCGCCCCCAAGGGCGTCGGTCAGCCGCCGATCTGAATGCCTGCCATGCGCTTCCACTCGTACTCGCCTGTTCTCACCTTCGCGGCGAACTCGCCGTCGAAGGATTCATGGCGGGTGATGCCGGACTTCTCCACCGCCTGCTCGGCCACGGTGTAAGTGGGGGCCACCAGGTCGCCCCAGGTGCCGTCCTCGGCCACGAGGACGATGCGGGCGCCGCGTTCGCCGAGGTACGCGATCTGGCCCTCGGCGCCGCCGTGCTTCTTGGCGAAGGCGCCGATCTGCTTCGCGAGGCGGGCGGCCTTGCGCTCGTCGGCCTGCTGGGTGTCTGCCATGGTCAGGATGCTACCGAGGGGTAAGGGGGTGGGGTACGTGACGCTTGCCTCAGGGCTCCCGCAGGGGCTAGCGCAGGAAGGGGTCGACGGCCACGGCGACGAACAGCAGCGACACATAGGTGATCGACCAGTGGAACAGGCGCATCTCCTTGAGCTTGCCGCCCGTCACCTCCGCTTTCGCGCGGTTCTGGAGCCCGTGTGCCTCCCAGAGCCACCAGCCGCCCGCGGCCAGCGCGACGGTCGTGTAGAACCAGCCGGTGTAGCCGAGCGGGGTGAGCAGCAGGGAGACGGCGACCATGACCCAGCTGTAGATCACGATCTGCTGGGCGACCACCTTGTTCGAGGCGATCACCGGGAGCATGGGGACGCCGACGCGCGCGTAGTCCTCGCGGACCTTCATGGACAGCGGCCAGTAGTGCGGCGGGGTCCAGAAGAAGATGACGAGGAAGAGGATGAGGGGGGCCCAGGAGAGCGAGTTGGTCACCGCGGACCAGCCGATCAGGACCGGCATGCAGCCCGCGATGCCGCCCCACACGATGTTCTGCGAGGTGCGGCGCTTGAGGATCATCGTGTAGACGACGACGTAGAAGAGGAGGGCGCCGAGGGAGAGCCAGGCGGAGAGCCAGTTGACGGCGAGGCCGAAGAGGAGGGTGGAGGCGATGGCGAGGGTGATGCCGAACGCCAGGCACTCGCGGGGGCCGACCATGCCGGTGACGAGGGGGCGCTGGGAGGTGCGGTCCATCAGCGCGTCGATGTCACGGTCGATGTACATGTTGAGGGCGTTGGCGCCGCCCGCGGAGAGATAGCCGCCGACGCAGGTGAGCAGCACCAGCAGGAGGTCGGGCACGCCCTGCTCCGCCAGGAACATCACCGGAACGGTGGTGATCAGCAGCAGCTCGATGATCCGCGGCTTGGTCAGCGCCACGAACGCCTTGACACGGGCCCCGAACGGCCGGTGACTCGGGCTCTGGCTCGTCCCGATAACCCCCGCAGGACGGGATTCAACGGCCGTCACGCACACCCCTGACAGAGACATCCCAGCAGGCCCCCCGTGTGAAGTCCGGGTAAAGGCCCGCGCGTACCACGCCACTGTAGACGTTGCCCAGACCCGGACATTCGCGGGGGTGGTGTCGTGTCCGAGGCTGCCTCCGGAAGAGCCATATGGGACGCCCGAACGCGGGTGAAGGCACGGGGTGCGGGGTGCGCGGCGCGGGCTTGGGCACGGGGTGCGGGGTGCGCGGCGCGCGCTTGGGCACGGGGTGCGGGGGTGCGCGGCACGCGCTAGGCACAGGGTGCGGGGTGCGGGGTGCGGGGTGCGGGGTGCGCGCTAGGGCACAGGGTGAGGGGATGCGCGGCACGCGCGAGAGCACGGGGTGCGCGGCACGCGCGAGGGGCTGGGCGGCGCCTTCCGGGCGGATGCGCGCGGGGGGCTGCGGCGGGCCTCGGCGCCTTCCGGGCGGACCCACGCGGGGAAGCCGTGACCGACCCCAGCACCTCCCGACCGACCCACGCGCGGAAGCCGTGACCGACCCCAGCACCTCCCGACCGACCCACGCGCGCAAGCCGTGACCGACCCCAGCACCTCCCGACCGACCCCGTACAGACTCAACCCCGCACCTCCCCGCCCCCCAAGGGCCCCCGGATCATCCGCGCGCGACCCCCACGCAACCCCTCCCCGACCCGACGCCACCCCATCGCAAGCCCCCCGACCCGACCCGGCCCCCACAACCCTCCCCCTCCCGCAATCCGGCGCACCCCCGCGCCCCCCGAACAGCCTCAGACCCACCCCCCGCCCACCCCCCACCCACACCCCCGCGCGAGCGCGCCCCCGCTCCATTGAGTACTCGGACGAGCGGGGGCGTAATCAGTTGCCGGGGTGGGGATCCGGTGCGGTCGGGAGGCGGATCGGGGGAAGTCCCGGCAGTCTGGAAATGACGCGGAAAACGCCCTGAGGACCAGGGGTAGGCTCGACAGCGGCCGGGCGCCCGATGCGCCGGCATGCGACATGCGTGACATGTGGAGAGGAGCCCTGACCCAGGGTGAGCACCAAGCCGACGACCACAGATCTCGACTGGACCGAGCTGGACCAGCGGGCCGTCGACACGGCCCGAGTCCTGGCCGCCGACGCCGTACAGAAGGTCGGTAACGGCCATCCCGGTACGGCCATGAGCCTCGCGCCCGCCGCGTACACCCTGTTCCAGAAGGTGATGCGACACGACCCGGCGGACGCCGACTGGGTCGGGCGGGATCGTTTCGTGCTGTCCGCCGGACATTCGTCCCTGACGCTCTACACCCAGCTGTACCTGGCCGGTTTCGGCCTGGAGCTGGACGACCTGAAGGCGTTCCGGACGTGGGGGTCGAAGACCCCGGGACACCCCGAGTACGGGCACACCACCGGGGTGGAGACCACGACGGGTCCGCTCGGGCAGGGGGTCGCCAACGCCGTCGGGATGGCGATGGCCGCGCGCTACGAGCGGGGGCTGTTCGACCCGGACGCCCCGGAGGGCGGCTCGCCCTTCGACCACTTCATCTACTGCATCGCCGGTGACGGCTGCCTCCAGGAGGGCATCTCCGCCGAGGCGTCCTCGATGGCGGGCCACCAGAAGCTCGGCAATCTGGTGCTGCTGTGGGACGACAACCACATCTCGATCGAGGGCGACACGGAGACCGCGGTCTCCGAGGACACCGTCAAGCGGTACGAGGCGTACGGCTGGCATGTGCAGCGCGTCGCGCCCAAGCCGGACGGCGATCTGGACCCGCACGCCCTCTACAACGCGATCGAGGCCGCGAAGCAGGTGACCGACCGGCCGTCGTTCATCGCGATGCGCTCGATCATCGCCTGGCCGGCGCCGCACGCGCAGAACACCGAGGCCGCGCACGGCTCGGCGCTGGGCGAGGAGGAGGTCGCGGCCACCAAGCGCGTCCTGGGCTTCGATCCGGAGCAGACCTTCGAGGTGTCGGACGCGGTCATCGGCCACACCCGTGAGGCCGTCGAGCGGGGCCGCCAGGCCCGTGCCGATTGGGAGAAGTCGTTCCAGGAGTGGCGCGGCAACAACCCGGCGCGCGCCACCGAGTTCGACCGGATCGCCGCGGGTGAGCTGCCGGCCGGCTGGGAGGAGAAGATCCCGGTCTTCGAGGCGGGCAAGGGGGTCGCCACCCGGGCCGCGTCCGGCAAGGTGCTCCAAGCGCTCGGCGCGGTGATCCCGGAGCTGTGGGGCGGCTCGGCCGACCTGGCGGGCTCCAACAACACCACGATCGACAAGACGTCGTCGTTCCTCCCGGCGGGCAACCCGCTGCCCGAGGCGAACCCTTACGGCCGCACGATCCACTACGGCATCCGCGAGCACTCGATGGGCGCGGAGATCAACGGCATCGCGCTGCACGGCAACACCCGTATCTACGGCGGCACCTTCCTGGTGTTCTCCGACTACATGCGCAACGCGGTGCGGCTGTCGGCACTCATGCATCTGCCGGTGACGTTCGTGTGGACGCACGACTCGATCGGGCTCGGCGAGGACGGCCCGACGCACCAGCCGGTGGAGCACCTGGCCGCGCTGCGGGCGATCCCGGGGCTGAACATCGTCCGCCCGGCCGACGCCAACGAGACGGCGATCGCCTGGCGGGAGATCCTGCGCCGCTACACCAAGGAGTTCGGCAAGGGCGCCCCGCACGGACTGGCGCTGACCCGCCAGGGCGTGCCGACGTACCCGCACAACGAGGACGCGGCGCGTGGCGGCTACGTACTGGCCGAGGCCGGCTCGGGCACGCCCGAGGTGATCCTGATCGCGACCGGCTCCGAGGTGCATGTCGCCGTCGAGGCGCGCGAGGCCCTGGAGGCCGACGGGGTGCCGACGCGGGTCGTGTCGATGCCGTCGGTGGAGTGGTTCGAGGAGCAGGACCGGGCGTACCGGGAGAGCGTGCTGCCGCCGTCGGTGCGGGCCCGGGTGTCCGTCGAGGCGGGGATCGGACTGACCTGGCACAAGTACGTCGGTGACGCCGGGCAGATCGTCTCGCTGGAGCACTTCGGGGCGTCCGCGGACGGGAAGGTGCTCTTCAGGGAGTTCGGCTTCACCGCCGAGAATGTCGCCGACAAGGCGAGGGAATCGCTGGCCACCGTACGGGAATCGAACGCCGCCGCCCGGCGCTGACGCTGATATACGACACGTAGGAGATGCAATTTCCATGACGGACGCACTGAAGCGCCTCTCCGAGGAAGGCGTCGCGATCTGGCTGGACGATCTGTCGCGCAAGCGGATCACGTCCGGCAATCTGGCCGAGCTGATCGACCAGAGCCATGTCGTCGGTGTCACCACCAATCCGACGATCTTCCAGAAGGCGATCAGCAGCGGCGATGGTTACGAGCAGCAGCTCGCCGACCTGGCCGCGCGCAAGGTCACCGTGGACGAGGCCGTACGGATGATCACCACGGCGGACGTCCGGGACGCGGCCGACATCCTGCGCCCGGTGTTCGACACGACGAACGGGCAGGACGGCCGGGTCTCCATCGAGGTGGACCCGCGGCTGGCCCACAACACGACGGCCACCGTCGCCGAGGCCAAGCAGCTGGCCTGGCTGGTGGACCGCCCCAACACGCTGATCAAGATCCCGGCGACCCGGGCGGGCCTGCCGGCCATCACCGAGGTGATCGGCAACGGCATCAGCGTGAATGTAACGCTGATCTTCTCGCTGGAGCGGTACCGCGAGGTCATGGACGCCTACCAGGCGGGTCTGGAGAAGGCGCGGGCCAAGGGCCTGGACCTGTCCCTGATCCACTCGGTGGCGTCCTTCTTCGTGTCCCGCGTGGACACCGAGATCGACCAGCGCCTGGACGCGCTGGGCACCGCCGAGGCGAAGGCGGCCCGCGGCAAGGCCGCCGTCGCCAACGCGCGCCTCGCCTACCAGGCGTACGAGGAGGTCTTCTCCACCGCGCGCTGGACGGCGCTGGAGCAGGCGGGCGCCAACAAGCAGCGTCCGCTGTGGGCGTCGACCGGCGTGAAGGACCCCGCGTACAAGGACACCCTGTACGTGGACGAGCTGGTGGCGCCGAACACGGTGAACACCATGCCGGAGGCTACCTTGGTGGCCACCGACGACCACGGCGAGATCACCGGGAACACCATCGCCGGGACCTATGAGCAGGCACGCGGTGAGCTGGACGCCGTGGAGAAGCTCGGGATCTCGTACGACGAGGTGGTCCAGGTGCTGGAGGACGAGGGCGTCGACAAGTTCGAGGCGTCCTGGAACGACCTGCTGGCGTCCACCGAGGCGGTACTCGAGCGCCTCGCCCCATCGGAGGGCTGACATCTTGTCCCCCCAGACCGGTAGCGGGGCGAACCCGCTCCGTGACCCCGCAGACCGACGGCTCCCGCGTATCGCGGGGCCGTCGGGCCTGGTCATCTTTGGCGTCACGGGCGATTTGTCCCGGAAGAAGCTGATGCCCGCGGTGTATGACCTCGCGAACCGGGGTCTGCTGCCGCCCGGCTTCTCGCTGGTCGGGTTCGCCCGCCGCGAGTGGCAGAACGAGGACTTCGCGCAGGAGGTCCACGACGCGGTCAAGGAGCACGCCCGTACCCCGTTCCGCGAGGAGGTCTGGCAGCAGCTCATCCAGGGGATGCGTTTCGTGCAGGGCACCTTCGACGACGACGACGCGTTCGAGCGGCTCCGCGACACCATCGAGGAGCTGGACAAGGCGCAGGGCACCGGCGGCAACTTCGCCTTCTATCTGTCCGTGCCGCCCCGGTCCTTCCCGGTGGTCATCCAGCAGCTGAAGAAGCACCAGCTGGCCGACCAGACGAACGGCTCCTGGCGCCGCGCGGTGATCGAGAAGCCGTTCGGGCACGATCTGGCGTCGGCCGAGGAGCTGAACAAGGTCGTCCACGAGGTCTTCGCCCCGGACCAGGTCTTCCGGATCGATCACTACCTGGGCAAGGAGACCGTCCAGAACATCCTGGCGCTGCGCTTCGCCAACACCATGTTCGAGCCGATCTGGAACCGGTCCTTCGTGGACCATGTGCAGATCACCATGGCCGAGGACATCGGCATCGGCGGCCGGGCCGGGTACTACGACGGCATCGGCGCCGCCCGGGACGTCATCCAGAACCACCTCCTCCAGCTGGCGGCGCTGACCGCCATGGAGGAGCCCGCCTCCTTCGACGCGGACGCGCTGGCCGCCGAGAAGACCAAGGTGCTCGGCGCGGTCAGGCTGCCCAGGGACCTGGGCCGGGACACCGTGCGCGCCCAGTACGCGGCGGGCTGGCAGGGCGGCGAGAAGGCGGTCGGGTATCTGGAGGAGGAGGGCATCGATCCCCGGTCGAAGACGGACACGTACGCCGCCGTGAAGCTGGAGATCGACAATCGCCGCTGGGCGGGCGTCCCCTTCTATCTGCGCACCGGCAAGCGGCTCGGCCGCCGGGTCACCGAGATCGCGGTGGTCTTCCAGCGGGCCCCGCACTCCCCCTTCGACAGCACGGCCACCGAGGAACTCGGGCAGAACGCCATCGTCATCCGGGTCCAGCCCGACGAGGGCGTCACCGTCCGCTTCGGCTCCAAGGTGCCCGGCACCTCGATGGAGATCCGGGACGTGTCCATGGACTTCGCGTACGGCGAGTCCTTCACGGAGTCCAGCCCCGAGGCGTACGAGCGGCTGATCCTGGATGTGCTGCTCGGCGACTCCAACCTGTTCCCGCGCACCGAGGAGGTCGAGCTGTCCTGGCGGATCCTCGACCCGATCGAGCGGTACTGGGACGCGAACGGCAGGCCCGCGCAGTATCCGTCCGGGACCTGGGGTCCCATCGAAGCGGACGAGATGCTCGAACGAGACGGACGGAGCTGGCGCCGGCCATGAAGACAGACCTCACCGACACCACGGCCAGCAAGATCAACAAGGCGCTGGTGCAGGGCCGCCGCGCGGTCGGCACACCCGCCGTCGGCATGGTCCTCACCCTGGTCATCGTCACCGACGAGGAGAACGCCTACGACGCCCAGCGCGCCGCGAACGACGCCTCGCGCGAGCATCCCTCGCGCAAGCTCGTCGTGATCAAGCGGCATGCCCGCACCCCGCGCGACCGCACCCAGTCCCGGCTGGACGCGGAGGTGCGGGTGGGCGCGGACGCCGGCACCGGCGAGACGGTCGTGCTGCGGCTGTACGGCGAGGTGGTGGACCACGCCCAGTCGGTGGTGCTGCCGCTGCTGCTCCCCGACGCCCCGGTGGTCGTCTGGTGGCCGGTCGGCGCCCCGCTCGACCCGGCGAGCGATCCGCTGGGCGCCCTCGCCCAGCGCCGGGTCACCGACACCTACGCCGCCGAGCAGCCGGTGCGGGAGCTGACCGAGCGCGCCGCGACCTACACCCCCGGCGACACCGACCTGTCCTGGACCCGGATCACGCCCTGGCGCTCGATGCTGGCGGCGGCCCTGGACCAGGTGGTGTGCGAGGTCAAGGGGGTGGAGGTCGAGGGCGAGGAGTTCAACCCGAGCTGTGAGCTGCTCGCCATGTGGCTCGCGGACCGGCTGGACGTGCCGGTCAAGCGCTCGCTGTCGGGCGGGCCGGGGCTGACCGCCGTACGGCTGGCCACGGACTGCGGGGCGATCGTGCTGGACCGGGCGGACGGGTCGCTGGCGACGCTGTCCATCGAGGGCCAGCCGGACCGGGCGGTGGCGCTCAAGCGGCGGGAGACGGCCGAGCTGATCGCGGAGGAGCTGCGCCGGCTGGACCCGGACGACACCTACGCGTCGGCGCTGCGGTTCGGGGTGGAGCGGCTGAACGCGTCGGTGGCGCCGGAGGCCACCGGGGCGGAGGCGGCGGAGGCTTCGACGGCCGACGCTTCGACGGCGGACGCTTCGGCCAAGCCCGCGAAGAAGGCCCCCGCCAGGTCCGCCAAGAAGGCGGCGGCCAAGTGAACACCCCGCAGCTGGTCGTGCACCGCGACAAGGAGCTGATGGCCGAGGCCGCCGCCGCCCGGCTGATCACGAAGGTGGTGGACGCGCAGGCGTCCCGGGGCAGTGCCTCGATCGTGCTGACCGGCGGACGAGGCGGCAACGGTCTGCTGGCCGCGCTCGCCGCCGCGCCCGCCCGGGACGCCGTCGACTGGGGGCGCCTGGACCTGTGGTGGGGCGATGAGCGGTATCTCCCCGAGGGTGACCCGGAGCGCAATGTCACCCAGGCCCGTCAGGCGCTGCTCGACTCCGTGCCGCTGGACCCGAAGCGCGTGCACCCGATGCCCGCGTCGGACGGTCCGTACGGCGCGGATGTGGACGCCGCCGCCGCCGCGTACGCCGGGGAACTGGCGGACGCGTCGGGCCCGGAGAACCATGGCGCGGTGCCCGTCTTCGACGTGCTGCTGCTGGGCGTGGGCCCGGACACCCATGTGGCGTCCCTCTTCCCGGAGCTTCCCGCGGTGCGGGAGACGGACCGTACGGTGGTCGGTGTGCACGGTGCTCCCAAGCCGCCGCCGGTCCGGGTCTCGCTGACCCTCCCGGCGATCCGGGCGGCCCGTGAGGTGTGGCTGCTGGCGGCGGGCGAGGACAAGGCGAACGCGGTCGCGATGGCCCTGTCGGGCGCGGGCGAGATCCAGTCCCCGGCAGCGGGCGCCAGGGGCCGCGCCCGCACCCTGTGGCTCCTGGACTCGGCTGCGGCGTCACAGTTGCCGAGGTCGCTGTATCCGCCGGCTTCGCCCTGAGGCCGGGGCGCAAGGTGCCCCAGGTTTGGGGCCTGGGGCCCAGGCCAGAGGTTGCAGCCCTGGGTCCGGCCCTGACGGCTGCGCCGTGAGCCTGCGCCCCGGACCCCGAAGCCTCGGGGCCCCGGACCCGAGGTCCCGGTCATTCCCCCGCCGACCCGGCGACCGGCCGACCCGGTCCATGGGTAACCCAGTCCAGGGCAACGCACGACCCCCGTGACCGACACCGGGCCCGCCCTCCGCTTGGGGCGGGCCCGGTTCGGTGCGGGACGACCGGTCCGTCCGTCCTTTCGGCCGGACCCGGCATCCTGGTTCCCCCGTCGGCGCCAGCATGGGAGGTGAACGCCGATGGGGAGTTCACGGCCCGGTCCACCACCCCGGGCCCGGCTCCTGGGCGTACCACCGGGCCCGGCGCCAGGCTCGTAAGACCGGACCCGGAGCCCAGCCCGTACGACCGGCCCCAAGCCCCCCCCGTACGACCGGACCCGAGACCCACCCCGTACACCTCGGCCCGCCGCCCCCTACTTGACCGAGCCCGCCATCACCCCCTGTACGAAATGGCGTTGGAAGGCGAAGAACACGACGACCGGGACCACCAGGGAGAGGAACGCGCCGGGGGCGAGGACGTCGATGTTGCTGCCGAACTGGCGGATCTGGGACTGGAGTTCCACCGTCAGCGGCTGTGAGGACGTGTCCGCGAAGAGCAGCGCCACCAGCATGTCGTTCCACACCCACAGGAACTGGAAGATGGCGAGGCTGGCGAGGGCCGGTCTGCCCACCGGCAGCACCAGGCGGGTGAAGATCCGCCACTCGGTGCCGCCGTCCATCCGGGCCGCCTCCAGCATCTCCTTGGGGATCTCCGCGAAGTAGTTGCGCAGCAGGAACACCGCGAAGGGGAGCCCGTAGGCGACATGGAAGAGGACCACGCCCGGGATGGTGCCGAACAGGCCCAGCTGGCCGAAGAGCTTGGCGACCGGCAGCAGTCCGATCTGCACCGGCACCACCAGCAGCGCCACCACCAGCAGGAAGAGCGGCTCGCGGAGGGGGAAGTCCAGCCAGGCGAAGGCGTATCCGGCGAGCGCGGCGACCACCACGACCAGGGCGGTGGTGGGGACCGAGATCAGGACGGTGTTCCAGAAGGCGCGGGTGATGCCGGAGTTCTCCAGCAGCGTCGAGTAGTTGTCGAAGGACAGCTGCCCGGGGCTGGTGAACACGGTCCACCAGCCGCCCCGCGCGGTGTCCTCGGCGGACCGCAGCGACGACAGGAACAGCCCGGCGAGCGGGGTCATCCAGACCAGCCCGACGACCACGAGGAAGGCCTGGACGACGGCGCTGCTCAGTCCGCGCCGGATCACGTTCATCCCTGACTCCTTCGGAAACGGCGGACGTTGAAGACCATCGCGGGGATCACCAGCAGCAGGAGCAGCACTCCGAGCGCGCTGCCGAGGCCCTGGTCGTTGCCGCCGCCGAAGGACACCAGCCACATCTGGGTGGCGAGCACGGTCGCGTCCTCCTGCACGGGACCGGGCGCGATGATGTAGACGAGGTCGAAGACCTTCATCACATTGATCACCAGGGTGATGAAGACGACCATGAGGACGGGTGCCAGCAGCGGCACGGTGATCCTCCGGAAGATCTGCCATTCGTTCGCCCCGTCGATCCGGGCCGCCTCCAGCGCGTCCCGTGGCAGCGTGGCCAGCCCGGCGCCGATCAGCACCATGGAGAAGCCGGTCCAGATCCACAGGTAGGCGCCGATGATGGCCGGGGTGACCAGGGTCGGGCCGAGCCAGGAGATCCCGTCGTAGGGCGGGGCGAAGTTGGACCCGGGCAGCCGCAGGGCGTACGAGCCGCCGTCGAGGCCGCTGAAGCGGAAGGACCCGTCGGCGCCCGTGGTGGTGGTCGCGACGGCACTGCCGTCCCGTACGGCCTCCACGGTCATGCCGGGCAGTCCGCTCTCCCCGTCGTCGACCTGTCCCTGCGCTCCGCCGCCGCCCGCGGTGAAGTCCAGGTAGACCACCCCGCGCAGTTCGTCGGCGGCGGCCGGGACCGAGGCGGCGCCGGCGGCGGGGACGGCGTCCTCGGGAAGGTCGCGCGGGTCCACCCCGACCAGGCCGAGCGCCGTGGAACTGCCCGGCGACAGGGCCGTCCCGGTGGCGTACGAGCCGTCCTGGCCCGGGGTCAGGCCCTGGCCCTCACGGGCGCGGGCGCCCGGGTAGGAGGAGGTGCCGGAGAAGGTGTCGTGGACGGCGACGGCCGCGGCGTTCAGGACGCCCTTGTCGGGGTCCTCGTCGTAGGCGAGCCGGAAGATGATGCCGGCGGCGAGGAAGGACACCGCCATCGGCATGAACAGCAGCAGCTTGAAGGCGGTCGCCCAGCGGATCTTCTCGACCAGCACGGCGAGGATCAGTCCGAGGCCGGTGAGCAGCACCGGGGCCACGACGACCCAGATCGCGGTGTTGCGGATGGCTTTGACGGTGACGGGGTCGCGGAAGATCTCCGCGTAGTTGCCGCCGCCGACGAAGTCGCTGCCGGAGGCGTCGAAGAAGCTGCGGCCGACCGAGAACAGCACCGGGTAGACCACGAGCGCGCCGAGCAGCAGCAGCGCCGGCAGCACGAAGAGCACGGAGGCGGTCCGGCCCCGCCGCCGGGCCCGCCGCGCGTGGTCCGCGGCGGAGTCCGGCGGCGGGGTGCCCGCCTCTTTCACGAGGGTGGCGGTCACGATCAGTCCTGGTACGCCTTGGCCGCCGCGGCCTCCAGTTGACCGGCGGTCGCGGTCGGGTCGGACGGGTCGCGCAGGAAGTCCTGGAGGATCTTCCACTCGCCCGCGCCCTTGGTGCCGCCGAACGCCGCCGGGGCCTGGTCGGACATGTCGAACCGGACCGCGTCGCCCGCGTCGATCAGGGACTGGGCGGTCGCCCGGGTCACGTCGTCGGGGTAGCCGGCCAGGTCCATCGACTTGTTCGGGGAGAGATAGCCGCCGAGTCCGGCCCAGACGGCCGCCGCCTCGGGGGTCGCCAGCCACTCCACGAAGGCCATGCCGGCCTCCTGGTTCTTGCCCTCCTTGATGACCACGGCCGCGTCGCCGCCGCTGACCACCGGCGGCTCGCCGCCGTCGACGGCCGGGAAGGGGAAGAAGTTCGCGTCCTCGCCGATGGTCCTGCCGTACTCGTCCTTGGCGACGGCGGCCACGAAGTCGCCCTCGTAGACCATGCCGGCCTCCGGCTGCGGTCCGAAGACCTTCTCGACCGAGCCGGGGAAGTCGGTGTTCAGGGCGCCGTTCTGGCCGCCCGCGATCAGCTGCTCGTCCTGGAACAGCTCGCCGAGGGTGGTGAGCGCCTCGACGACCGAGGCGTCGGTCCACTTCAGCTCGTGCGCGGCGAGGGCGTCGTACTTCTCGGGCCCGGCCTGGGAGAGGTAGATGTTCTCGAACCAGTCGGTGAGGGTCCACCCGTCCTGCCCTGCGACGGCGAACGCCGCGAGCCCGGAGTCGGAGACGGTCTGCCCGGCCGTGAGCATCTCGTCGTACGTCGTCGGCGACTCGACGCCGGCCTGGGCGAGGGCGTCGGGGCTGTACCAGACGGTGGACTTGTGGGCGGCCTTGAAGTAGACGCCGTAGAGGGAGCCGTCGACGCTGCCGTAGTTCTTCCACACCGGGGCGAAGTTGGCGTCGACCGAGTCCTGGGTGGTCTGGGACAGCTCCTGGAGCCAGCCTTCCTGGGCGAACTGCTGGAGCACGCCGACCTGCGGGACCATCACGACGTCCGGGGCGTTGCCGCCCTCGATCTTGCTGCCGACGACGGTGGAGACATTGTCGCCGGTGGAGGCGAACTCGGTCTTGGCGCCGGTCTGCTCGGTGAAGGCGTCCAGCACCTTCTGGAAGTTCTGCTGCTCGGTGCCGGACCAGACCCCGGCGACGGACACGGTCTGCCCGCTGAGCGGCTTGTCGCCGCCCCCGGCGGAGACATCGCCGTCGCCACCGCAGGCGGTGAGCGTGACGGCGAGGACGAGGGTGGTGCATCCGGTGAGGAGGGTGGTACGTCGTCGTATCATCGTTGATATCCCTTCGGCGGATGAGCGGTTGACGCCGAGTGATCGGCGTCGGACGCCGGGCGGCCAGTGGTGGCTCACTGGTCGCTCAGCCACCAGGCGGCGGTGGAGCCGGGCAGGACGCCTGCCGGGCACGGGCCGCTGGAGAGCAGTGGAGTGCCGGAGACCGGCGCGGGCACGGGTGCGGTGGTGAAGTTCACGGCGCATTCCAGTCCGCCGCCCCGCTCGAAGACGAGGACGCCGGGCTGCCGGTCCAGCCGGAGCCAGATCCCGTCCACGCCGCGCTTGCGCAGGTAGGGAAGTCCCGCGCGGACTCCGGCCAGATCGCCGATGCCGTCACCCGTGCCGTCCAGGAAACTGCGGACGTACACCTGATAGATCGCTGCGTCGCGCCACCAGTGGCGCCCCGTGAGGGTCGGTCGAATCACCCCGGTTGGCCTGTCTGTGCGAGCCGACGTTATGCATACATGTTAAGTAGGCATGTCGTAAGAGTGTCAATGAACGTGCGGAAGCTATCGGGGAGTTGGGGGATGATGTCCCGAAAAATCGGGGCACCCGGGAGCAGATGAGACCGGGAAGTTACCTAACATGTAACTAAGAGGTGGGCGAAGAAGAGACGAAAGGGGGCCGGCCCACGCACCGCCGCCGCGTGCTCAGCCGCTGGAGACCGCCGCCAGCTCGCTCGCCAGCCGCCGTACCGCCGCCGCGGGCGTCTGCCGCCCGGTCAGCGCGTCCCGCACGACCGCCTGCACCACCAGGCTCACCTGGTCGTAGCGCGGGCTCTTGGGGCGCGGGGCGGCCGCCAGCACGCTCTCCCGCAGGGTCGGCAGATAGGGGAACGCGCGGATCAGCTCCGGGTCCTCGTACAGGTCGGCCCGCACCGGCGGCAGCGCGCCCCGGGTCAGGACCTGGCGCTGGACGCTCTCGCCGGTGAGATAGGCGATCAGCCGGGCGGCCGTCTCGGGATGGCGGGCGGAACTGCTGACGGCGAGGTTGGAGCCGCCCAGGACGCTGGTGCCCGGCCCGTCCGGTCCCGGCAGCGGCACCGCGCCGATCTTCCCGGCGACCGGTGAGCCCGGCTCGGCGGCACCGACGTACGCGTACGGCCAGTTGCGCAGGAAGAGCAGCTCGCCGTCCTGGAACGCCTGTTTGGACTCCTCCTCCTTCCAGGTCAGCGCCTCCTGCGGGATCCAGCCCTCGCGCAGCCCGCGCGCCAGGAACCCGATGCCCTCGCGGGCCGCCTCCGAGTTGACGGTGACCCGCTCGCCCTCGTCGCCGAGGATGGTGCCGCCCGCCGAGTACACGGCCTCCGCCGCGTTCACGGTGAGCCCCTCGTAGGGCAGGAACTGGCCCGCGTAGCCGTCGAGCCCGTACTTCGGCGCGACCCTCTCCGCGTAGGACTCCAGTTCGGCCCAGGTGCGCGGCGGCTCCAGGCCCTCGCGCTCCAGGATGTCCGCGCGGTAGAGCAGCAGCCCGGCGTTGGTGACGTAGGGGACCGCGTACAGGCGGCCGTCGTAGGTCGCGGTGTCGACGACCGGCGGCAGGAAGGTGTCCAGCGGGAACGACTCGCGCGGCAGCGGGCGGATCCAGCCCGCGGCGGCGAACTGGGAGGTCCAGTTGACGTCGATGTTGAGGATGTCGAACCGGCTGCGGTCGCCCGAGCGCAGATCGGTCTGCATCTGCGCGTAGGTCTCGTCGGAGGAGTCGGGCAGTTCGACCAGGGTGATGTGCTCGTCGGGGTGGGTGCGGTTCCAGCCGTCGAGGACCGAGCCCAGATAGCCGGTGAGATCGCCGCCGGTGGCCAGGGTGAGCGGCCCGCGCCCGCCCCCTTGCCCCTCGCCGGCGTGCGCCCCGGAGGCGACATGGCCGGTCAGGACCACGGCGAGGGCGAGCAGCCCCCTACCCGCGGCCCGCGTCCACCGCATAGGTTCCTCCCCGTGCGCCCCTCCCGGGCAGCGTCGCCCAACGCTGCCATGTATACCCGTTAGGTATGGGCGATACTAGGGCCTGGCGTCGGACGGGTGTCCGACGAGTGGCCCAAGGGCCTGCGGCCCGAGTGGCCCCAGGGCCCGCGGCACATCACCGAGAGGGCGAGGAGGAGAGCACTGGTGCGGCTGCCTCTCCTGGCCCTGCTCGCGCGCGGCCCGGCCCATGGATACGAGCTGAAGCAGGACCTTGAGCAACTACTGGGTGCCGCGTACCCTCAGCCGAACGTCGGCCAGATCTATGTGACCCTTAGCCGCCTCGAAAAGACGGGACTGATCGAGGGCGAGGACGTCGAGCAGGAGGGCCGGCCCAACAAGAAGGTCTACCACCTCACCGAGGCCGGGCGGGAAGCGCTGCGCGTCTGGTACGACGAGGTGTCGGACGAGCCCCGCGTGCGCGACGAGTTCTTCATGAAGCTGGCCCTCGCGCCCCGGACCGGCCTCGCCGACCAGATCGCCCTGATCAACAAGCAGCGGCGCCAGTACCTCAACACCATGCGCAGCCTGTCCAAGCTGGCCGCGACCGCGGACCGGGACAATCGCACGGCCCAGTTGCTGATCGAGGGGGCCATGCTGCATCTCCAGGCCGACCTCGACTGGCTGGAGAGGTGCCAGGAAGAACTGGAGGAGCTGGAGTGAGCGACGCCGCCCACGCCGACGCCACCGACCACGCCGCCGACCACGCCACCGGCACCGCTCCCCCGTCCGCGGGACCCGTGCTGCGCGCCGAGGGCCTGGTCAAGACGCATCACGGCGAGGGCGCTCCGGCGCATGCCGTGCGCGGGGTGGATCTGCGGGTCGAGCGGGGCGAGTTCGTCGCGGTCACCGGGCCGTCCGGGGCCGGGAAGTCCACGCTGCTGCATCTGCTGGGCGGGCTCCAGCGGCCGGACGCCGGGCGGATCTGGCTGGACGGCGAGTGCACCGACGCCTACAGCGAGGCCCGCTGGGCGATCCGGCGCCGTAAGCGGATCGGGATCGTCTTCCAGTTCTTCAACCTGGTCTCCAATCTGTCCGTCGCCGACAATGTGGAGCTGCCCGCGCTGCTCGCCGGGATGACCCCGCGCCAGGCCCGCGCCGAGCGGGAGCAACTGCTGGCCGAGCTGGGCCTGGTGGGCAAGGAGCGCGGCATGCCCGGCGAACTGTCCGGCGGCGAGCAGCAGCGGGTCGCACTCGCCCGCGCGCTGGTCAACCGGCCCCCGCTGCTGCTGGCCGACGAGCCCGCGGGCAGCCTGGACAGCAAGGGCACCCGCGAGGTCATCCGGCTGCTGGGCCGCTTCCACCAGCGCGGCCAGACCATCGTGCTGGTCACCCATGACGCCCGCCTCGCCAGCGCCGCCGACCGTGTGATCAGCTTCTTCGACGGACGGATAGCCGACGACGCGCCCCTGGACGGCACCCCGAAGCGGCGCGGGAGCGGCATATCCGGGGTGCTGGAGCTGAAGGACTGAGCCCGTGCGAGCCATGTTGCGCTGGACGCACTCCGATCTGCGGACGCACCGGGGCGAGGCCCTGTTCCTGGTGCTGGCCACCGCCGGCATCGTCACCTCGCTGCTGCTGGCCGCCGCGCTCTTCGGCTACGCCACCAACCCCTGGCAGCGCACCTTCGCCCAGGCCAACGGCGCCCATGTCTGGCTGCACACCGGCGGCACCGCCGACACCGGCAAGCTCACCGGGCAGGACGGCGTCGAGTCCGTCGCCGGGCCCTACCCGACCGCGTACACCACCGTCGCCTCGCGCGGCGCCCGCGCCTCCGTCGAGCTGCGGGCGGTCGCCGAGCCGCCCGAGGTCGGCCGCCCGCTGCTCACCGCCGGCCGCTGGCTGGATCCCGCCGATCCCGAGGGCGTGGTCCTGGAGAGCGGGCTGGCCCGCGCCCTGGTCGCCGAGCCCGGCGACACCCTCACCGTCCCCGGCACCACCCGCACCCTGCGCGTCCTCGGCGTCGCCGACAGCGCCGAGCCCCGCTACCGCCCCGGCGAGCGCCCCGGCCTGATCTGGGCACCCCCGGCCGCCGTCCCCGCCCCCGACGGCCAGGCGATCGGCCTGCGCCTGACCGACCCCGAGGACACGGGGTACGCCGTCCAGCGCGCGGTCACCGTGCTGGGCACCGGCGCGATCGGCGAGGTGACCACCTGGGAGCAGGCCCAGTCCGAGGCGCAGGGCGACAACCGGCTGCTCGGGCAGGTGCTCGGGCTGTTCGGGCTCGGCGCGCTGTTCGCCGCCGGACTCGCCGTGCACGGCGCGATCAGCACCCGCATCCGGGGCCATCTGCGGGACATCGCCGTCCTGAAGGCGATCGGCTTCACGCCCGCGCAGGTGGTACGGGTCTTCCTGCTCCAGCATCTCGCCTACGCGCTGCTCGGCGCGCTGGTGGCCGCCGCGCTCACCGAGGCGCTCGGCAGCCGGGTCCCGGGGCGGCTCGGGGTCGCGGTCGGGGTGTGGCAGGGGCTGCCGGGCCATACCGTCACGCTGTTCGCGGCGCCCGCGCTGGCGGTGCTGTTCATCGGCGCGACCACCGGTCTCGCCGCCTGGCGTGCCGGGCGGATCCCTCCGGTGCCGGTGCCCCGCCCGGCCGCCCCGGCGGGCGGGCGGCTGTCGCGGGCGGCCCGCCGGGCGCTGGGGCTGCGGCTGCCGCCCGCGCTGGTGCTCGGCTGGCACACGGCGTTCACCCGCCGTCGCCGCTCGCTGGCCACGGTCGGCCGGCTGACCCTGCCGCTGCTGCTGATCGTGGTGGCGATGAGCGCCTGGACCACCATCGACCGCTTCCACGGCGAGCCCGAGAGCGTCGGGCTGCCGGCCGCGCTCACCGTCCGCGCCGACGCCACCCTCAGCGAGACCGGCACCCGCGCCCTGCTGGGCCGCGACCCGCAGGTCACCGACGCCTACCCGGGCGTGGAGGTGGCCGCGCTGGTCCCCGGCCAGACCGCGACGATCGCGCTGCGGGGCCTGGGCACCCGCGAGGACCCCTACCCGTACGCGCTGGCCGAGGGCCGCCGCGCGACCGGCCCGGACGAGGCGGTGGCCGGTCAGGGTCTGCTGGACCTCCTCGATGTCCGGGTGGGCGACTGGGTACGGATGACGGTCGGCGACCAGCCCCAGGTGCTGCACCTGGTGGGCCGCAGCATCGAGCCGGAGAACGCCGGCCGGGTGATCACGACCTCGCTGGACACCCTGCGCGAGAACGACCCGGCGCTGCGCCCGACCCTGCACCAGGTGCGGCTGGCGCCCGGCGCCGACCCGGACGTGGTCGCCGCGCGGCTGGCCGACGCCGGGGACGGCCATCTGGAGGTGCACCCGGTCACCAGCCCGGTCGACGGTCTCGCCACGCTGCGCGGGGTGGTCCTCGGCCTGATCGCCGTGCTGGCGCTCATAGGGCTGATCGAACTGCTCACGGCGATAGGCGGCACGGTCCGCGAGAGCGAACGCGATCTGCTGGCCCTCAAGGCCATCGGCCTGTCCCCCCGCCAGATCACCGCGATCACGGTCACCGCGACCGGCTGCACGGCCCTGGCCGCCGTCCTCCTCGCCACGGCCCTGGGCCTGCCCCTCTCCGCCTGGCTGATCAACGCCCAGGGCCGCTCCAGCGGCATCGGCGCGGGCATAGCCGAGGCCCCCCCGACCCCTCTCCTCCTGCTCCTGGCCACAGCCGCAGTCGCAGGCGCCCTGGCCCTGGCGGCCCTCCCCGCAGCCCGAGCAGCCCGCCACCGCCTCGCAGACTCCCTCAGCGCGGCCGCCTGAAACCCCCCACCGCCGACCCACCAGACGGAGGCGGGCCACCAGGGGCGTGTGCTCAGGGCGGCGGCAGCTCCCGACGGGGCCGCGGGTCGGTCCGGCGGGCTGGCGGCAGGCCGCGCGGACGGTCATGCCCGGTAACCGGGACCGTGACGGTCGAGGAGTTGGAGGCATCGATCAGGCCAACGGCTGTGTCGCGGGTGGTTCCAGACGACCGCGTTGAGGGAGTTCGGCAGTCGGTGGCGGGCTATGGGGAGGCTGCCAGCGGGATGGCGCTCGGGACGGCGGCAGGTCCCGGCAGGAGCTTTGCGGGGGCGCGGGTCAGTCCGGCGGGCTGGCGGCAGGCCGCGCGGACGGTCGTGCCCGCTAGCCGAGACCGTGACAGTCGAGGAGTTGGAGGCATCCATCAGCCCAACGGCTGTGTCGGGTGGCTTCAGACGACCGCGTTGAGGGAGTTCGCCAGTCCGTGACGAGCCATGGAAGGCTGCCAGCGGGACGGCGCTCGGGACGGCGGCAGCTCCCCGGCAGCGGCTTTGCGGGGGCCAACGGCGGAGCCGACCCGTGGCGGGCTGGCCCGTGGAGGCGGGCCGGTGCCTCCACCGGATCGCCTCCACCGGGAACGAGCGCACCCCGTGCGAGGGGCTCCGCCCGGTCCGCCGGGAGCACTCGCCAGGCCCGCCCGGAGGGCCGGACGACAGGGGACCTTCCGCCCCCCCGGAGGGGTCAGCCGCGGCCGCGCAGTCGCCGGTACGTCGCCACCAGGGCCCTCGTCGACTCGTCCAGGCCGGGGACCTCGGTGCCCTCGGTGAGCGCCGGTTCCACCCGCTTGGCGAGGACCTTGCCCAGCTCGACGCCCCACTGGTCGAAGGAGTCGATGTTCCACACGGCGCCCTGCACGAACACCTTGTGCTCGTACAGCGCGATCAGCTGACCGAGGACGTACGGGGTCAGCTCGCGGGCGAGGATCGTGGTCGTCGGGTGGTTGCCCTGGAACGTCTTGTGGGCGACCAGTTCCTCCGGGACCCCCTCGGCCCGAACCTCCGCGGGCGTCTTGCCGAAGGCCAGCGCCTGGGTCTGGGCGAAGAAATTGGCCATCAGCAGATCGTGCTGCGCCGTGAGTTCACCGCTCAGCTCGGCCACCGGCTCGGCGAAGCCGATGAAGTCGGCCGGAATCAGCTTGGTGCCCTGGTGGATGAGCTGGTAATACGCGTGCTGCCCGTTGGTGCCGGGCGTGCCCCACACCACCGGGCCCGTCTGCCACGCCACTTCGTGCCCGTCACGGTCCACGGACTTGCCGTTGGACTCCATGTCGAGCTGCTGGAGATAGGCGGTGAACTTCGACAGGTAGTGCGAGTAGGGCAGTACGGCATGTGACTGCGCGTCATGGAAATTGCCGTACCAGATACCCAACAGGCCCAGCAGCAGCGGCAGGTTGGCCTCGGCGGGCGCGGTGCGGAAGTGCTCGTCCATGGCATGGAAGCCGGCGAGCATCTCACGGAAGCGGTCCGGGCCGATGGCGATCATCAGGGACAGCCCGATGGCCGAGTCGTACGAGTAGCGCCCACCGACCCAGTCCCAGAACTCGAACATGTTCGCGGTGTCGATGCCGAACTCGGCGACCTTGCCCGCGTTCGTGGACAGCGCCACGAAGTGCTTCGCGACGGCGCTGTCGTCACCGAGGGCGGCCAGCAGCCAGGTGCGGGCGGAGGTGGCGTTGGTGACCGTCTCGATGGTGGTGAAGGTCTTGGACGCGATGATGAACAGCGTCTCGGCCGGATCCAGGTCACGGGTCGCCTCGTGCAGATCGGCGCCGTCGACGTTGGAGACGAAGCGGACGGTGAGCGCGCGGTCGGTGAAGGCGCGCAGCACCTCGTAGGCCATGGCCGGGCCCAGGTCGGAGCCGCCGATGCCGATATTGACGACGTTCCTGATCCGCTTGCCGGTGTGGCCGGTCCAGGCGCCCGAGCGCACCCGGTCGGCGAAGTCCGCCATCTTGTCGAGGACGGCGTGCACCTGGGGGACGACGTTCTCGCCGTCGACCTCGATCACCGCGTCCCGCGGGGCGCGCAGCGCGGTGTGCAGCACCGCCCGGTCCTCGGTGGTGTTGATCTTCTCGCCGCGGAACATGGCGTCCCGCAGAGCGAAGACCTCGGTGGCGGCGGCCAGCTCGCGCAGCAACCGCAGGGTCTCGTCCGTGACGAGGTGCTTGGAGTAGTCGACGTGCAGATCGCCGACCTGGAGCGTGTAGCCGGTGCCGCGCGCGGGGTCGGCCGCGAAGAGATCCCGCAGATGGGTGTCCGCGAGCTGATCGCGATGCTTGCTCAGAGCGGTCCACTCGGGCGTCTGGTGAAGCCGGATACGGGCGTCTGCGTTCATGGTCCCAACCTAGCCCAGGCCAGGGACCCGCTCCACGCAGCTCCGGCCGGACACCCGTGGGTACCCGGCCGGTCTCGAATCCCTAGATCTCGCCCCGCAGTTTGGCGAGCGCCTCGGCGAGGATCGCCTCGCCGTCCGCGTCGCTGCGCCGCTCCCGTACGTACGCCAGGTGGGTCTTGTACGGCTCGGTGCGCGGCGGGTCCGGCGGGTTGTCCCGGTCCTGCCCGGCCGGGAAGCCGCAGCGCGGGCAGTCCCAGGTATCGGGCACCTGCGCGTCGCTGGCGAAGCTGGGCTGGGTCTCGTGCCCGTTGGAGCACCAGAAGGAGATGCGCAGCCGGGGCGCGGACTCGCCCCGCTCGGCCTCGCCCATCGGCCCCGCCCCGACCCGGCTTCCTCGGATCGCGTTGCCACTTGCCACGGTCGTAACTCCCTGCGTGATGGTGCCGCGAAGCGAGTCGGCTTCGCTCCGCCGCGAGCGCCTCAGTCTACGTAAGGCCCAACGCGCGTCCAGTGAGAGGAGTTACAGACCCCACACCTAGACGCAAGCCCCATGATAGGCCGCGCTCAGGAGCGCGTACCGAACATGGGGCGTTACGTGGGGATCGGGTTGGCGGCGGGGTCAGTCCAGCTTCATGAGCAGGGCGAGGACGATGATGGTGGCGAGCCAGAGCAGACCGACGACCAGGGTGATGCGGTCGAGGTTGCGCTCGGCGACGGAGGAGCCGCCGACGGAGGACTGCATACCGCCACCGAACATGTCGGAGAGTCCGCCGCCCTTCCCCTTGTGCATCAGCACCAGCAGCATCATCAGCAGGCTGAAGACGATCAGGGCGATCGAGAACCCCATAACCACGGCTGGACCAACTTCCTCGGATCTGGATCGACGACGACGGGGGCCGGAGCCC
Source organism: Streptomyces sp. NPDC056734 (assembly GCF_042790455.1). Taxonomy (NCBI): domain Bacteria; kingdom Bacillati; phylum Actinomycetota; class Actinomycetes; order Kitasatosporales; family Streptomycetaceae; genus Streptomyces; species Streptomyces sp. NPDC056734. The sequence goes on along the minus strand of NZ_JBHTZD010000037.1, from coordinate 45,631 downwards.
GTCCGGTGAGCCTTGCGTGCTCTCCGGCAAGCCTACGGCCCCCGCAAGGGTACGACGTATCGCCGCTACCGCCTACTCACTGATCGCGCACCGGCGATCACGGACATGAGCGGCGGGAACGGTCACTGATCACGGAACCGGACGATCTTGACGAACTCCTCCGCGTCGAGCGCGGCGCCGCCGACCAGGGCTCCGTCGATGTCGGCCTGCGCCATGATCTCGGCGACATTTCCGGCCTTGACCGAGCCGCCGTACTGGATCCGGACCGCGTCGGCGACGTCCTGGGAGTACAGCTCGGCGAGCTTGCCGCGGATCGCCCCGCAGACCTCCTGGGCGTCGGCGGCGCCGCAGACCTTGCCGGTGCCGATGGCCCAGACCGGCTCGTAGGCGATCACGATGGTCTCGGCCTGCTCGGCGGTGACGTCCTTCAGGCCGCCCTCGACCTGGGCGAGGGTGTGGGCGACGTGGTTGCCCGCCTCGCGGACGTCGAGTTCCTCGCCGACGCACAGGATCGGGGTGAGGCCGTGCTTGTGGGCGGCCTTGACCTTGGCGTTGACGACCTCGTCGGTCTCGGCGTGGTACTGCCGGCGCTCGGAGTGGCCGATCGCGACGTAGGTGCACTTCAGCTTGGCGAGCATCGGGCCGGAGATCTCGCCGGTGTAGGCGCCGGAGTCGTGCGCCGAGATGTCCTGGGCGCCGTACCTGATCTTCAGCTTGTCGCCGTCGACCAGGGTCTGCACGGAGCGCAGGTCGGTGAAGGGCGGCAGGACGGCGACCTCGACGGCCTCGTAGTCCTTGTCGGCGAGGGCGAAGGCGAGCTTCTGGACGTGGGCGATGGCCTCCAGGTGGTTGAGGTTCATCTTCCAGTTGCCCGCCATCAGCGGCGTACGGGTGGTCATGCGGGGTCAGTCCTCCAGTGCGGCGAGGCCGGGGAGCGTCTTGCCCTCAAGGTATTCGAGGGAGGCGCCGCCACCGGTCGAGATGTGACCGAATGCGCTCTCGTCGAAGCCCAGGGTGCGTACGGCCGCGGCGGAGTCGCCGCCGCCGACCACGGTGAAGCCCGGGGAGTCGAGAAGGGCCTGGGCGACCGCCTTGGTGCCCTCGGCGTAGTCGGGGTGCTCGAAGACGCCCATGGGGCCGTTCCAGAAGACGGTGGCGGCGTCGGCGAGCTTCGAGGCGTACAGCTTGCGGGTCTCCGGGCCGATGTCCAGGCCCATGGCGTCGGCGGGGACGGCGTCCGAAGCGACGGTGGCGGGGTGGGTCGGCGCCTGTGCGGAGAGGTCGGGGAAGTCGCGGGTGACCAGGGTGTCGACCGGCAGGACCAGCTCGACGCCGGTCTTCGCGGCGCGGTCGAGGTACTCCAGGACCGCCGGGAGCTGGTCCTCCTGGACCAGGGACTTGCCGATCTCGTGGCCCTGGGCCTTGAGGAAGGTGTAGGCCATGCCGCCGCCGATCAGGATGCGGTCGGCCTTGCCGAGCAGTTCATCGATCACGGCGAGCTTGTCGGAGACCTTGGCGCCGCCGAGCACGACGACGTAGGGGCGCTTGACGTCCTCGGTGAGCTTCTTCAGGACGCCGACCTCGGTGGCGATGAGGTGGCCCGCGTAGTGCGGCAGCCGGGCCGGGAGGTCGTAGACGGAGGCGTGCTCGCGGTGGACCGCGCCGAAGCCGTCACCGACGTACACGTCCGCGAGGGCGGCGAGGCGGTCGGCGAACTCGCCGCGCTCGGTCTCGTCCTTGGCCGTCTCACCCGGGTTGAAGCGCAGGTTCTCGATCACCGCGACCTGGCCCGGCTGGAGGCCGTTCACCGCGTCGTGGGCGGCGGGGCCCACGGTGTCCTGGGCGAACGCGATCGGGGCGCCGAGCAGTTCGGCGAGCCGCTCGGCGGCCTGGAGCAGCGAGAACTTCAGGTCCTCGGGACCCTTGGGACGGCCCAGATGGGAGGCGACGACCACCTTGGCGCCCGCGTCGGCCAGCGCCTTGACGGTCGGGAGTACGGCCCGGATACGGCCGTCGTCGGTGATGAGGCCGTCCGCCATCGGCACATTGAGGTCGGCGCGGACGAAGACCCGCTTGCCGTCCACACCGTCGGCGAGAAGTTCGTCGATCGTCTTCATGGAGGTACTCACTCCTGGTCAGGGTCTCTTGATCGTAGGAGAGCTGATCGGTCCGTACGCGGGCCGGGGCGTCCGCACGTGCGTCAGGGCTCGGGCGGCGCGGTGAGCGCGCTGCCCGAGCCCTGCTCTCACACGGAGATGCCCGCCCTGGGGATCAGAGCTGGTCGCCGACGAAGACCGTGAGGTCCACGAGGCGGTTGGAGTAGCCCCATTCGTTGTCGTACCAGCCGAGGACCTTCACCGAGGTGCCCTCCTGGACCATGGTCAGGGAGGAGTCGAAGGTGCAGGAGGCCGGGTCGCTGACGATGTCCGAGGACACGATCTCGTCCTCGGTGTAGGTGAGGATGCCCTTCAGCTCGCCGTCGGCGGCCTTCTTGAACGCGGCGTTGACCTCGTCCTTGGTGACCTCGCGGCCCAGCTCCACGACCAGGTCGGTGACCGAGCCGGTGGGGACCGGGACGCGCATGGCCATGCCGTCGAGCTTGCCCTTGAGCTGCGGGAGGACCAGCGCGGTGGCCTTGGCGGCACCCGTGGTGGTCGGGATGATGTTCTCCGCGGCGGCGCGGGCGCGGCGCAGGTCCTTGTGCGGGAAGTCCAGGATGCGCTGGTCGTTGGTGTAGGCGTGGACGGTCGTCATCAGACCGCGGACGATGCCGAAGTTCTCGTCCAGGACCTTCGCCATGGGCGCCACACAGTTGGTGGTGCAGGAGGCGTTGGAGATGACGTGGTGGTTCGCCGGGTCGTACTGGTCCTGGTTGACGCCCATCACGATGGTGACATCTTCGTTCTTCGCCGGGGCGGAGATGATGACCTTCTTGGCCCCGCCGGCGATGTGCTTCTCGGCGTCTTCCTTCTTGGTGAAGATGCCGGTCGACTCGATGACGATGTCGACGCCCAGCTCGCCCCACGGGATGTCGGAGGGGTTGCGCTCGGAGAGCACCTTGATCGTCCGGCCATCGACGGTGATGGTGTCGGCGGTGTGGGAGACCTCGTGCTTGAGGCGGCCCAGGATGGTGTCGTACTTCAGCAGGTGCGCGGTGGTGGCGGTGTCACCCAGGTCGTTGACGGCCACGATCTCGATGTCCGCGCCCTGATCAAGCAGTGCGCGGAAATAGTTGCGACCGATGCGGCCAAACCCGTTGATGCCTACGCGGATCGTCACGAACCGATCTCCTCGTTGGTACGCCGGTTCTAGATACCGGCGAGCTGTATAGGGATGTCCCCGACCACCCACGACCCTACCTTCCCGACGCCCCCGTGGTGACATCGAGACGGCGCATACACGGCCGGGCGGCCCGTACCCGTCGGTAGAGGTACGGACCGCCCTGCCGCCGGGCCCGCGGCCCGGGTGTTCGGCTAGCTGTCGAGGGAGGCGAGCGCGCTGCGGATCAGTGCCGCGCGGTCGGCCGCCGAGGTGAGGTGCTCCAGGCCGAAGCCGAGCAGCACGGTGTCGTCGGTGGTGACGGCGCCGTACGTACGGAACAGCTCACCGGTGCGGGCCCAGTCCCGGACGACCGCGGGGCTGCCCGCGGGCGGTCCCGGTACGGTCCAGGCGCCGAGGGAGGTCTCGAAGCCCTCCGTCTGCGCGGTGCCGCCGATCACGACGCTCGTCTCGTCGGCGAGGACGCCGCGACCGCCGCTGCCGGGGTCGGTGACATAGCTGAAGGAGAGTTCGACCGTCTTCCCGGCGTAGGCGGACAGATCGAACTCGACCTGCTGCCAGCCGGCCGACTGACCGGTCAGGCTGTTCCAGGAGCCGCTGGTGCCGGTCGGCGTGCAGCCGTTCGCGTCCCGGCTGAGATAGCGGGTGAGGGCGGGGTGGGCCTGGATGAAGTAGCCGGCCTCGCACTCGACGGGCACGGTGGTGCTGGTGGCGCCGCCCGTGTCGGGCAGCGTGGTCCAGTCGTCGCCGCCCGCGGTACGGGCCTCCAGCAGGGCGTGGTCGTAGCCCTCCTCGGTGTCCCAGAGCAGCTGGGTGCGCAGGGTGGGCCGCTCGGCGGCGGTCACCGAGGTGAGGTCGACGGTCCGGGTGAGCCGGTTCCAGGCGTAGTCGGAGTGCGTGACGGCGGCCATGGACGCGCCCGCGTAGGGACCGTACGGATTGACCGTGCCCGGATACTGTCCGGCGCCCGCGCTGCCGAACTGCGGGAAGGCGCCCGGGGACAGGGTGTCGGAGGTGACGCTGTAGGAGCCGGCGGTGTTCAGCGGGTTGCCGGGTGCGTCGCCGAGCGGCGCGGAGACGCCCGCCAGCTCACCGGCGCCCTCGAAGGCGGTGGCTCCCGGCAGGGACGTACGGGAGTACGCGCCGAGGTAGTACTGGCTGAAGTCGTTGGACGGGTTGCCGCCGCCGAGGTCGACACTGCCGCCGGCCCGTTCGCCCGCCTCGATCAGCCGGCCGCCCTCGTTGAGGTAGGCGCGCAGCTGGAGCTGGGTGGGGTTGCCGGGGACCGCGCCGCCCGTGTAATGGACGACGGTGTCGAAGTGGCTGAGCACGCCGAGCGCGTCGGGGGCGCCCTGCTCGGCGACATCCCAGACGATCGCCTTGCGGCCATTGGCCTTGAGCGCGTCGACGTACGTCTGCGCCTGGGTGGCCGTCGCGCCCTCTTCGGCGACGACGAGGGTGTCGGCGCGGGGCCGTTCGGCGATGGTGTAGGTGAAGCGCTGGCTGGTGACCTTCTTGCCGGCCTTGGTCTCGCCGGTGAACCAGACCTCGACCGTGTCGCCGGGCTCGCCGTCCTGGACCTGGGCCCGGTACTCGTCGAAGTGGAGGTTGTCGTCGCCGCCGTAGACCTCGCCGCCCTGCCAGGCGCGCAGTGTCTGGTCGTGGACCCGGCCGCCGTTGACCCGGTAGTTCAGTTCCTTGTCACGCAGCGACTTGCGGGCGACGACGGAGATCTCCTGGTCGGCGCCGCGCGAGTACGAGGTGGTGAGGGCCGCCGGGGTGAAGTCGGCGGCCTCGATGCCGACCGAGGACTTGGGGCGGTCGGGGGTCGCGGCGGACTCGGCGACGGAGAGCGCGAAGGGGAGGTTGGTGACGAACTCCTCCTGGATCAGCTTCTCGTCGTCCGGGAAGTTGAAGCCGGAGCGGCAGTCGGCCGCGTTCCAGGCGTCGTCCGGGTACTTGGCCGAGACGGTCTGGCAGGTGGACATCTCCGGGGTGAACATCGCCGTGCCGTTGACGTTGGCCGCGTGGCCGTCGGCCTCACCGTTGGTGGTGTACAGCTCGGAGGAGACCTGCGGGTGGTAGCCGGGGATCGCGGAGTTCTCCGGGGTGCCGGCGAGCGCCTCGTAGAGCACGTCGTCCGGGCTGGAGGTGGCGACCTGCCAGCCCACGCCGTACAGGAGCAGTTCGGCGGCGGAGTGGTAGTTGATGCCGAGGTCGAATCCGATCCGGCGCTGGAAGGCGTCGATGGCCTGGGTCTCGGGCTCGGAGTTCGGGCCCGTGCCGCGGTAGGTCTCGCTGGTGGGGTTCGGGGAGGAGCCCTCGTTGTCGTAGCCCCACTTGTACGAGAAGTTGCGGTTGAGGTCGACGCCGTCGCCGGTGGAGATGACACCGTCGGCGTTGTTGTCCCGCAGGTTCTTGCGCCACAGGCGGGTGTCGTCGCTCTCGAAGGTGTAGTCGTAGCCGTCGGGGTTGGCCGAGAGCACGAACCACAGCTCGGTGGAGTCGACGATGTTCTTGATCCGCTGGTCCTTGCTGTAGTTGTCCAGGTAGTGGTGGAGCAGGCGCCGGGTCATCTCCGGGGTGATCCACTCACGGGCGTGCTGGTTGGACATGTACAGCACGGAGGGCTTGGAGCCGTCCTTGCTCTTCTTGGCGTTCTTGGTGAGCTTCAGCGCGAGGATGTCCTGGCCGCCCGCCGACTTCCCGATGGAGACGACCTTGGTGAGCCCGGGATTCTCCTGGGCGATGGCGAGAATCTCCTCCTGGAGCCCGCCGCTGCCGCTGTACGGCCGGAACACGCCGTCGGAAGCGGCCTCGACGCGTGCCTCCGCCTTCGCGGAGATCTGGTGCTCGGTGAGATCGACGCCCTGTTGCTCCAGCTTGTCGGCCTCCTTGTCGGTGAGGAAGACCTCGACGGTGGCGGTGCCGTTCTCGGGCGCCTGCTCGTTCAGCTCGTGACCGTCCTGGCCGGCGGCCAGCAGCAGCGGGATCTGCTCCTTGGTGACCTCGGCCTTGAAAACCTTGACCTCGTCCGCGTCGGGGTCCGCGTCGGGGTCCGCGTCGGACGAGGTCGATGTGGCGGCCGCCGGGCTGCCGGGTAGTGCGTGGGCGATGGGTGCGATGAGCGCTCCGCTGGTCAGGAGCGCGCCGACAGCGAGGATCGATCTCGCTCTGTGTCTCATGAACCCCCCTTGCAGGTGTTCGCCACGACGGCGAATGCTTGCCAGGCTCATGTCACCTCATGATCCAGTCAAGGGTGCGGAATGGGTCTTCGACACGCGGGGGGGTGGGGGGGCTTCTCCTCGGGGTGCTTCCGGGGGGCCCTTGGTCGGGACGGGGGGTGGGGTGCGGGTGGTGGGTGGTGTGGTGTCTGTGGGTTTGTGGGTGGGCTGCGGGTGGGTGGTGCGGTGTCTGTGGGTGTGTGGGTGGGCGTCGGGTGCGGGTGCGGGTGAGCGTGGCCGTGGCCCGTTGCCGGGCGGGCGGTGCGGTGTCTGTGGTCGTGCGGGTGGGCGGTGCTATGCGGGTGGTCGTGGGGGCGGGCGCTGCCGGGCGGGCGGGCGCGTGGCCATTGCTGTGCCTGTGATCGTGCGGATGGCCGTGGCCGCGTCTGTGGCCGTGCGGGTGGCCGTTGCTGTGCGGGTAGTCGTGCGGGCGGGCGTTACCGTGCGGGCCGGGCGGGCGCGTGGCCGTCGCCGTGCCTGTGATCGTGCGGGTGGCCCCTGCCGTGCCTGTAGCCGTGCACGTCGCCATTGCCGTGCCTGTGGCCGTGCGCGTCGCCATTGCCGTGCCGGGAAAAGGGGCCCATATGGTGTGCGGCCCGATAGGGACCGGACCGGCTTCGCCGCGCGAACTGAGTCGACCCCCTACCCGGCCCGAACTCGACCCTCACAACCACTCGAACGGGCCCGATTCCGTCAAACGTCCGAATTCCAAGGCCCTACGGATGGGGCCGGGCCACACACCCGACCCTCACTGCCCCACGCACGGCAAGCGCGACTTGCCGTGTACGCCCGCCGGACGGCCGAGCCCTCGTGCCGGTACGGGAGTCGTTCGGCCGAGGCCGTCGCCTCCGACGGTGCGGGGCGGTGACCGGGGAGGCCGGTTGGGCTCATCAGGCCGGTTGGGCTCATCAGGTGGAGGCGATCGGCCGCCCCGGTGCCAGCCGACCGAAGCTTCACTCTCTGGGGCCACATGCTCCGAGGCCACGTCCTCGGGGGCCACGTGCTCCAGAGCCACGCCCTCGGGGGCACGTCCTCGGAGCCACGCCCTCGGGGCCACGCCCTGGGAGCCACGCCCTCGGGGCCACGCCCTCGGGGGCACGTCCTCGGAGCCATGCCCTCGGGGGCCACGTCCTCCGGGGACCGAGCCTCCTGGCGCCCCGCGCGGCCATCGCAGCGCACCCGCGCCGCACCCGCATCGCACCCACGCCGTCGGCAGGGGCGCGCGGCGGACCCCTGCGCGCCCCGGCGGGGCCGTCACCCGGCGACGTTGTCGACCAGGTCCTCCGAGAGGTTGGCCTCGGTGCCCGGGATGCCCAGGTCGGAGGCGCGCTTGTCGGCCATGGCGAGCAGCCGGCGAATCCGGCCGGCCACGGCGTCCTTGGTCAGCGGCGGGTCGGCGAGCGCGCCCAGCTCCTCCAGCGAGGCCTGCTTGTGGTCCATGCGCAGGCGTCCGGCGGCGGCCAGGTGCTCGGGGACCTCGTCGCCGAGGATCTCCAGCGCACGGGCGACCCGCGCACCGGCGGCGACGGCCGCGCGGGCGGAGCGGCGCAGGTTGGCGTCGTCGAAGTTGGCCAGCCGGTTGGCCGTGGCCCGGACCTCGCGGCGCATCCGGCGCTCCTCCCAGGCCAGCACCGACTCGTGCGCGCCGAGCCGGGTGAGCAGGGCGCCGATCGCGTCGCCGTCACGGACCACCACCCGGTCCACGCCCCGCACCTCGCGGGCCTTCGCGGCGATCGACAGCCGGCGCGCGGCGCCGACCAGGGCGAGCGCGGCCTCGGGGCCGGGGCAGGTCACCTCCAGGGAGGAGGACCGGCCGGGCTCGGTGAGCGAGCCGTGCGCGAGGAACGCCCCGCGCCAGGCCGCCTCCGCGTCACAGGTGGCCCCCGAGACCACCTGCGGGGGAAGCCCGCGGATCGGGCGGCCCCGGCCGTCGACCAGGCCCGTCTGCCGGGCCAGCTGATCCCCGCCGGCGACCACCCGCACGACGTACCGCGAACCCCGGCGCAGACCGCCCGGAGCCATCACGATCAGCTCGGAGCTGTGCCCGAAGATCTCAAGAATGTCCCGCTTGAGGCGGCGCGCAGCCATCGCCGTGTCCAGCTCCGCCTCGATCACAATGCGCCCGCTGACCAGGTGGAGGCCGCCGGCGAACCGCAAAATGGCAGAGACCTCCGCCTTCCGACAGCAGGTCCGGGTGACGGGTAGCCGGGAAATCTCATCCTTCACCGCTGCCGTCATCGCCATGGGCCGATCCTTCCATGCATCCGAAAAATACGGTCGTACGCGGCGGCCAGCAGCTCCGGGTCGTGCCGCGGAGTCCCGTCCGTCCGGGCCACCGTCGCCAGCTCCACCGCGGCTCCGAAGCGCTTGGCGGCATCGGTCAGCGAGTCGCGGTCGGGCACGGCGGCTTCGTCGGCCAGCACCACGTCCAGGGCGAGTTTAGGGGCGTGTCGTCCCAAAACCTCCAAATGACGCTGCGGGGAGAAGCCGTCGGTTTCTCCGGGCTGCGGCGCGAGGTTCAGCGAGAGCACCCGGCGGGCCTTGGTCTCGGTCAGCGCGTCCAGCAGCTCGGGGACCAGCAGATGCGGGATGACCGAGGAGAACCAGGAGCCCGGACCGAGCACCACCCAGTCCGCGTCCAGGACGGCGGCCACGGCCTCGGGGACGGCCGGTGGATCGTTCGGCACCAGGTGCACGGACTGCACCTCGCCCGGGGTGAGCGCCACCGTGGCCTGGCCGCGTACGGTGTCCACCTCGTCCGCGCGGGCCGGGTCATGGCCCCTGACCAGCGCTTGCAGCTCCAGCGGCACCGCCGACATGGGCAGCACCCGTCCGTGCGCGCCGAGCAGCCGGCCCACCAGGTCGAGCGCCTCCACATGGTCGCCGAGCTGCTCCCACAGGGCGACGATCAGCAGATTGCCGACCGCGTGGCCGTGCATCTCGCCCTCGGACTGAAAACGGTGCTGGATGACCCGGGCCCAGGTCTGGCCCCAGTCGTCGTCCCCGCACAGCGCGGCCAGCGCCTTGCGCAGGTCGCCGGGCGGCAGCACCCCCATCTCGTCGCGCAGCCGCCCGCTGGAGCCGCCGTCGTCGGCGACGGTGACGACGGCGGTGAGGTCGCCGGTGATCCGGCGCAGCGCGGCGAGCGAGGCGGACAGGCCCATGCCGCCGCCGAGGGCGACGACCTTCGGCTGGGTGCCGCGCCGGCGACCCCGGCCGACGCGCCCCGCGGGGGCCGTCCGGCCCTCGGGGGTGGCGCGGCCGTCGAGGGTCATCCGGCGCAGCCTGGCCAGCCGCGGAGTACGGTCGGTCATTCGCGTCCCATGTCCCGGTGCACGACCACCGTCTCCACGCCCTCGGCGACGAGGCGCGCGGCGAGCTTCTCCGACATGGCCACCGAGCGGTGCTTGCCACCCGTACAGCCGATGGCGATGGTCACATACCGTTTGCCCTCGCGCCGGTACCCGGCCGCGATCAGCCGGAGCAGCTCGGCGTAGCGGTCGAGGAACTCCTTGGCGCCGGGCTGGTTGAAGACATACGCGGCGACCTCCTCGTTCAGCCCGTTGAACGGCCGTAGCTCGGGCACCCAGTGCGGATTGGGCAGGAACCGCATGTCCGCCACCAGATCGGCGTCGACCGGCAGTCCGTACTTGAAGCCGAACGACATCACCGTCGCCCGCAGCTCCGGCTCCTCCTCACCCGCGAACTGGGCGTCCATCTTGGCGCGCAGCTCGTGCACGTTGAGGCTGGAGGTGTCGATCACCAGATCGGCGTCGCCGCGCAGCTCGCGCAGCAGTTCGCGTTCGGCGGCGATGCCGTCGACGATCCGGCCGTCGCCCTGGAGCGGGTGCGGGCGGCGCACGGACTCGAAGCGGCGCACCAGGGCGTCGTCCGAGGACTCCAGGAAGACGATCCGCCGGGTGACGTTCTTCGACTCCAGGTCGGCGAGCGAGTCGCGGAGATTGTCGAAGAACCGCCGTCCGCGCACATCGACCACGACCGCGATCCGGGCCACATTGCCCTGGGAGCGGGCGCCCAGCTCCACCATGGTGGGGATCAGCGCGGGCGGGAGGTTGTCGACCACGAACCAGCCGAGGTCCTCAAGACACTTCGCGGCCGTCGACCGGCCGGCTCCGGACATGCCGGAGATGATCACCAGCTCGGGGATGGCGGTGTCGGGGATCCCCGGGGCCGCCGCGTCCGTACTCACCTGTTCTCCATCACCCTCACCGGCGCCGGCCCCCTGCGGGCCGGCCTGCTGTGCGTCGGCCGCTCGCGGGCCGGCCTGCTGTGTCCCGGCACGCCGCGTGCCGTCCCGGGTCGTCTCACCTTGGGCCGTGTCGCCCCGGGTCGTGTCGTCACTGTTGGTGCCGTCATCGCTTGTGGCGCCCCGGGACGCGTCGTCGCCCTGGTTCCCGGGCACGGCCTGTTGACCTGCTGTGCCCTGCTTGTCCTGCTCGCTCATCTCTCCTGCCCCCGTCTCTCGTCCGGGGCGCTCGCTGTCACGGGCTCCCCTGAGGCCCCCGCCGTCGTCTCGGGTGCCTCGTCCTCCATGTCTTCCATGATCTCCCCGGTCGCCGTGTTCACGGCGGGTGCGGCCGGGGCCGCGCGGGCCAGGGTGGCGGCGACGGTCTCCGCCGTCTTGCGACCTATGCCCGGTACCTCGCAGATCTGGTCGATTGTCGCGGATCTCAGCTTCTTCACCGAACCGAAGTGCTTGATCAGCGCCTGCTTGCGGGTCTCACCCAGGCCGGGCACCTCGTCCAGCGGACCGGCCCGGAACCGCTTGGCCCGCTTGGCGCGCTGGTAGGTGATCGCGAAACGGTGCGCCTCGTCGCGGACGCGCTGGAGCAGATACAGGCCCTCGCTGGTACGGGGCAGGACCACCGGGTCCTCGTCGTCCGGCAGCCAGACCTCCTCCAGTCGCTTGGCGAGACCGCACACGGCGATGTCGTCGATACCCAGTTCGTCCAGCGCGCGCCGGGCCGCGAGCACCTGCGGCCGGCCGCCGTCGACGACCACGAGCTGGGGCGGGTAGGCGAACTTCCGGGGGCGGCCGTCGTCGTCCTTGGGGCCGGTGTCGGGGACGGCGTTGCCCCTGCCGTCCAGGATCGCGCCGACGCCTCCACCCAGATCCTCACCCGCGCCGGGGTCCTCGCCGTGCCCGTCGGAGCCGATGCCGTCGACATGGGCGTCCGCCACCCACGCGCCGGTGCGCTCCTGCTCGGCGAGGTAACGCCGGAAGCGGCGGGTGATCACTTCATGCATCGACCGGACATCGTCCTGCCCCTCGAAGCCCTTGATCTGGAAGCGGCGGTACTCGCCCTTGCGCTGGAGTCCGTCCTCGAAGACCACCATGGACGCCACCACGTCGTCGCCCTGGAGATGCGAGATGTCGTAGCACTCGATGCGCAGCGGCGCGCTGTCCAGGTCGAGGGCCTCGGCGATCTCCTCCAGCGCGCGGGAGCGGGTGGTGAGGTCGGAGGCGCGCTTGGTCTTGTGCAGCACGAGCGACTGCTGGGCGTTGCGCTGGACGGTCTCCATCAGCGCCTTCTTGTCGCCGCGCTGCGGGATGCGCAGGGAGACACCGGAGCCGCGCCGGTCGGCGAGCCACTGCTGGACCGGGTCCACCGGGTCGGGCAGGGCCGGGACCAGGACCTCCCTGGGCACGGCGTCCCCGCTCTCCTCTCCGTAGAGCTGCTGGAGGGCGTGCTCCACCAGGGCGCCGGTGGTGACGTCCTCCACCTTGTCCGTCACCCAGCCGCGCTGACCGCGCACCCGCCCGCCCCGGACGTGGAAGATCTGCACGGCCGCTTCCAGCTCGTCCTCGGCGACCGCGATCAGATCGGCGTCGGTCGCGTCGGCGAGCACGACCGCGTTCTTCTCCATGGCCTTCTTCAGGGCCTCGATGTCGTCGCGCAGGCGGGCGGCCCGCTCGTACTCCATCTCCTCGGCCGCCTCCGCCATCTGCTTCTCCAGCCGGCGCAGATAGGCACCCGTACGGCCGGCCATGAAGTCGCAGAACTCCTCCGCGAGTTCGTGATGGTCCTCGGGGGTGATCCGGCCGACGCAGGGCGCGGAGCACTTGCCGATGTACCCGAGGAGACAGGGGCGGCCGGTGCGGGAGGCGTTCTTGAAGACCCCGGCCGAGCAGGTGCGCACCGGGAAGACGCGCAGCAGGAGGTCCACGGTGTCGCGGATCGCCCACGCGTGCCCGTACGGCCCGAAGTACCGCACGCCCTTGCGCTTCTGACCGCGCATCACCTGGACGCGGGGATACTCCTCGTTCATCGTCACCGCGAGATACGGGTAGCTCTTGTCGTCGCGGTACTTGACGTTGAACCGGGGGTCGTACTCCTTGATCCAGGAGTACTCCAGCTGGAGGGCCTCGACCTCCGTGGACACCACCGTCCACTCCACGGACGCGGCCGTGGTGACCATCGTGCGGGTGCGCGGGTGGAGACCGGCCAGGTCCTGGAAGTAGCTCGCCAGGCGCTGACGCAGACTCTTCGCCTTCCCGACGTAGATCACCCGGCGGTGCTCGTCGCGGAATCTGTACACGCCCGGGGTGTCCGGGATCTCACCCGGCCTGGGGCGGTAGCTGGAGGGATCGGCCATGTCTCCAACCCTACTGGCGGGCAGTGACACTCCGAGGAGCCTGTGGATAACCTTGCGCGTCACCGTGTGTGACCACTCGGCTCCCGCCCTCCCCCTCCCGCGCACCCGCCTCCCCATCCGGCACCACATCATGCCGAACATATGTATGACACGCCGTCCGGAAGTACGGCTCTGTTGGGCGACAGGTGTTGTCGGGACTTGGTCAACACGCTTCAATGCGGGGGAACTCGGGGCGGGGAACGGCGGCGCACGGAGCGAAACAGGCCCGGCGCCGACGGGGGTGGCCCCATGACCAACGCCGCCGGCCTGACCAGCCGCGGTGAACCGTGACAGAAAGGCCCCCTGCATGCCGCACGCCACTCAGCCCGTGGAGCACCACGACCTCACCACCGCGGAACTGGACACGGCCCTGCGCGGCGGCCCCTTCCATGTCGCACTGCGAGCGGCGATCGCCGCCCGCGGCCTGCCCCTGCAACGCGTCCAGCACCATCTGACCCGCCACGGCGTGAAAGTCGGCGTCACGAGCCTCAGTTACTGGCAGCAAGGCGCCCGCCGCCCCCAGCGCCCCGAGTCCCTGCGGGCCGTCCGGGCGCTGGAGGAGATCCTCCAGCTGCCCGAGGAGTCCCTCATCCGGCTCCTCGCCGACGCCGACGACCCACGCACCGGCCCACGAGCCGCCACCCGCTCCTACCGCTCCCTCGTCGAGGCATCCGGCGTCCTGGACAGGCTCCTCGCCGAGCTGGACATCCCCCACGACGGCGGACTGCACATGCTCGGCCACCACGAGCGCGTGGACATCGGCCCGCACCGCGAACTCCTCGGCCGCGAGTCCCACCACATCGTGCGCGCCCACCGCGACGGCGTCGACCGCTTCGTCGCCGTCCACCACGGCGACCCCGGCTGCGCCCCCGGCGACATGGCCGTGCACGCCCTGGAGAACTGCCGCACCGGCCGGGTCCGCCGCCACCACGACACCGGCGTCCTGGTCGCTGAGCTGCACTTCGACACCCGGCTGCGCGCCGGGGACACCTATCTCTTCCGCTACACCGTCGAGGACGGCACCGCGGGCCCCTCCCGCGAGTACGTCCGCGGCTTCGGCCCGGCCGGCGGGCAGTACGCCCTCCAGGTCCGCTTCCACGAACACGCCCTCCCCGCCCGCTGCCACCGCTTCACCCAGCACTCGGCGGCGGCCCCCCGCATCGGCCGCCAGGACCTCCCCCTGACCGCCCACCACTCGGTCCACCTGGTGGAACCCCGCATACGGACAGGAATCATCGGCATCGGCTGGGACTGGGAGTGACCACACCCACCCGACGACCCGAACGACCGACCGGCCCCTACGCCTGCGGCCCGACGACCAGCCTGCCGTTCTCGGTCTTCACCGGCAGCTCCGGCAGCGCCACCGTCGCCGGGCCCTGAAGCACCTCACCGGTCAGCGCGTCGAACTCGCTCCCATGGCAGGTGCAGACCAGCTTCGTCCCCTCCAGGTCGCTGATCGCACACCCCGCATGCGTGCACACGGACCCGTACGCCGTCACCGCCCCGTCCGCGGAACGGCTCACCACCACGTTGTGGTCCGGGTACAGCACCGCCCCGCCCTTGCCGACCTCGCCCTCCGCACCGACATCCACCGGCGCGGTCGGCGTGGCGGGCTGCGCGGAGTCCCCCGGCGAACACGCCGCCAGCCCCAGCCCCGCGGCGACCGGCACGACCGCCGCCCCCCGCAGAACGGTACGACGGCTCGCTGAGGGACTGGTGCCGGACATGAGAACTCCACGTGCATGCGTTCGAGCGGTGCCTGGTGACCCTAACCGACGGTCGTCACGGCGGGTCCGGGAGGTCGGCCTCAGCGGACGGCCGAGGAGGTGAGCCGGGGGATGGGCCGGGGGACGAGCCAGGAGCGGTACGGGAGCCGCACGGGACGTAAACGCTTACGCAAGCGTTTACGCGAGCGCGGGAATGGGATACGTTCCGACCGAGGGGCGGGCGGGGGACGTGGGCGGGGGCGTTGAGCCCGAGGCTCAGGGCCCAGCGCCTGAGCCTTGAGCCCCCGGTCCCCGGATCCCCGGCCCCGGCCCTCGGTCCCCGGATCACAGCGCGAGGCGAGTGGCGCGAGGCAAGAGGCGAGTGGCGCGAGACGCGTCGCGAAGGAGGCGGCACCATGGCGACGATGGCAGACGTGGCCCGCAGGGCGGGTGTCTCCGTGGCGACCGTCTCGCACGTCCTGAACAGCACCCGCCCCGTGCTCCCCCGGACCCGCCAGGCCGTCCTGGACGCCATCGACACACTCGGCTACACCCCCAACACCCTCGCCCGCTCCCTGGTCACCTCCCGTACCCGCTCCATCGGGCTCGCGGTGTCGGCCATCACCAACCCGTACTTCACCGAGATCCTCCAGGGCGTCGAGGCCGCCGCCCTGGAACACGGCTACAGCCTGCTCATCGCCGACCCCCACGACGACCCCGACCATGAGCGCAAGGTCGTCCAGCTCCTGCACGAACGCCGTGTCGACGGCATGATCGTCACCCCCTCGTCCGACCCCCGCGCCCTCCTCACCTACCTCCGCCGCCACGCCGTCCCGACGGTCTTCCTGGACCGACTCATCGCCCCCACGACGGGCGAGGCGGCTACGGGGGACGGACCCCGGGGCGGCGAGCCCCCGGGCGACAACCTCATGGGCAACGACCCCACAGGGAACGGGCCCTCGTCCCACGGCCCCACCCTCGACGCCCCCACGGACACCGCGCTCCCGGAGGACCGGCCCACGGCCGTCGTCCCCACAGACGACGGCCCCTCGGACGCGAGCCGCCCGGACGACGGCCCCCGCTTCGACCAGGTCTGCGCCGAGAACACCGCCCCCACGGCCCAGCTCGTCACCCACCTCGCCGCCCTCGGCCACCACCGCATCGGCCTGGTCGCAGGTCTGCCCGGCCTGAGCACCACCGCCGAACGCATCTCCGGCTACCGCCAGGGCCTCACCACCGCCGGCCTCCCCCACGACGAGCGTCTCCTCGCGCACGGCGACTCCACCTCGGAGGCCGCCGAACTGGCCACGGCCACCCTGCTGGCCCTGCCCGCGCCGCCCACCGCCCTGGTCACCGCCAACAACGCCATGACCATCGGCGCCCTGCGCACCCTGCGCGCACGCGGCCTGTCCGTGCCCGACGACCTCGCCCTGTGCTGCTTCGACGACTTCCCCTGGGCGGATCTGTTCTCCCCCCGGCTCACCGCCATCGCCCAGCCCAGCCGGGAGATCGGCGCCCAGGCGGTACGGGTCCTGCTCGACCGCCTCGCCGACCCGGACCGCCCGGCCCGCACGGTCCGCCTCCCCTGCGCCTTCGTCCACCGCAGCTCGTGCGGATGCCCGGAGGAACGACCCCGCTGACCGCGCGCCCGCCAGGCCACACCCCCGCCCGACCCCACCCCGTTCACCTGCCCCACTCCCCGCTCCCCCGCCCCGAGAGAGGAACCGCCCCGTGATCGTCGTCGCCGGTGAAGCCCTGATCGACCTGGTACCGCAGGGCACGGGCGCCCTCGCGCCCCTGCGACCAGCGCTCGGCGGCGGCCCGTACAACACCGCCGTGGCCCTCGGCCGCCTCGGCTCCCCCACCGCCTTCTGCTCCCGCACCTCACGGGACGCCTTCGGTGAAGCCCTGCTCGATGGCCTGCGCCGCTCCGGCGTGGACGTCTCTGCCGTACAACGCGGCACCGAACCCACCACCCTCGCGGTCGCCACCCTCGACGACGCAGGCTCGGCCGCCTACGTCTTCTACGTCGAGGGCACCGCCGACCGGCTCTTCACCGCCCCCGCCGAGCTGCCCACCGGCACCCGCGCCCTCTCCTTCGGCACCTGCTCCCTGGTCCTCGAACCGGGCGCGACCGCCTACGAGGAACTGTTGCGGACCGCCGCCGCCCAGGACGTCTTCACAACCCTGGACCCGAACATCCGCACGATCATCATCGATGACCCGGACGCCTACCGCGCCCGCTTCCGGAGCTGGCTGCCCTCCGTCACCCTGCTCAAGCTCTCCGAGGACGACGCCCGCTGGCTGGGCGGCACCCCGCAGGAATGGCTGGCCGAGGGACCGGCGGCCGTGGTGGTCACCCGGGGCGGCGATGGGCTGACCGTCTTCACCCGGGACAGCGAGGAGTACTCCGTCCCCGGCGAGAAGGTCGAGGTCGTCGACACCATCGGCGCCGGCGACACCGTCAACGCCGCCCTGCTGCACGGCCTCGCCCAGCGGGACGCCCTGTCCGCCCCCGCCCTCGCCGCCCTCGGCCGCGACGGCTGGACCCGCCTCCTCCGCTTCGCCGCCCGCGCAGCGGCGATCACCTGCTCCCGAGCGGGCGCGGAACCCCCGTACGCGTCGGAGGTGGGGCAGGTCTAGGGACACCTCGGCAGCATCGGGCTCGGCCTCGCCCCCCGTCGCCTGCGCTGCACCGCCGGCCCGGTCACCCATTGACTGCCCGCAGCACCCCCGGCGTCCGCCCGTTCAGACGGTCGAGGGCCGTTGCCGTCGCCTCGTCGGCCGGGAGGTGGACCAGGAGGCGCTGGCCGTCGTCCGGCAGGGCGAGGGTCTCGAACGACAGGCGCAGCCGGCCCATGTCGGGGTGGTCGACGAGGTCGATGCCGGAGCGGACGGGCAGCTTCGGCACGGCGGCGAGCCGCTCGGTGAACGCCGCTCCCGCGGTGACCGTCAGCTCGTCCGCCAGCGACTTCAAGTGGGGGTCGTGGAGAGGCACCTCACAGCGCAGATGGGCGATCTGCTCGTCGGCGAACCGCTCCCAGCCGGGGAACCCGGCACGGGCCCGGTCGTCGGTGAACACCCACCGCATCACATTCGGCGGGCGGCCCTCCAGCACTCCGAGCGGACCGGCGAGCCGCGCGAAGCCCTCGGTGTGGGCCACGATGTCGCCGAGCCAGTTGAGCAGGACGGCCGACGTGGGCTCCAGGCGGTCGAGGAGCACCCGTACCGTGGGGCGCACGGTGAGCGCGGGTGGCCGCCGGGCCGCGCAATGGATCTTGTCGGCGCCGGACTCCTTGGCCATCCGGTAGAGCAGCTCCCGGTCGGGACGGCTCATCAGCAGGGCGTCGGCCAGGGCGCCGAGCACCTGGGACGAGGGATTGCTGTCCCGTCCCTGTTCGAGCCGGGTGAGGTACTCGACGCTGATGTCGGCGAGGGTCGCCAGCTCGGCCCGGCGCAGTCCCGGGGTGCGGCGGCGCGCGCCCGTGGGCAGCCCCACCTGGGCCGGCGTGACGGCCTCACGTCGGGTGCGCAGGAAGGTTCCCAGTGGGGTATCGCTCACCCTTCGAACGTACCGCGCGGTCCGTCGTGCAGGGTGGCCCTGCCACTACCACCCTCGGCGCGGTCTCCCTCCGACCGCCGACCGGACCCAGGGTGGGGGGCATGACTGACGACGACCGCTCCGGTTCACTGACCGCCACCGCCCTGCCTCTGTCGCCCGGGGACTGGACGCTCGATCCGGGCGCCTCGGCCGTCACCTTCTCCGTCCGCAAGATCGGGATCATCAAGGTGCACGGGCGGTTCACCGAGGTGCGGGCCGAGCTGCGCATCGGTGAGACGGCCGAGGCGACCCGGGTGGGTGCCGAGATCGCCCTGGCCTCGTTCCACACGGGGAACGCCAAGCGGGACACCCACACCCGCTCCGCCGATCTGCTCGATGTGGAGAAGCGCCCCACCATGGCCTTCCGCTCGACGGCCGTGTCCGGCGCTGGTGAGGACTGGACGATGGCCGGGGACGTGACCATCGGGGATGTGACCCGCCCGGTGTCGTTCGCCGTTTCCTTCGGCGGGGTGTCGCACTCCTCCGTGGATCGCAGGAGACGGGCCGCTTTCACGGCGACGGGAGAGATCCGGCGCAAGGACTTCGGGCTGGCCTTCCTGCCGGGAGTCATCGGTGCAGTTGTCAAGGTGCGGTTGGACATGCACTTCGTCGAGCCGCAGGGCCACGGCGGCTGAACTGCTGTGACAACGGGCGGCGCCCCGCAGGGAGTTCCCCGCCGGACGCCGCCCGCGCCTCTGTCACCGGATCGAGTGACAACCCTGTTCGACACCTGCTTGGCAGCATGTCCGCGAGCCCTCGCCGACGCCGCACAACCCGCCAACACGACACCGCACTGCACTGCGCCAAACCGCGCTGCACTGAGCCGAGCCGGACTACGCAGAGCCGCACCGCACCGAGGAGCCGACACGGCACGGAGGAGATCCCCCCGTCCGGCCGGTCGGCCCCTGTCACCGCACCCTCGACCCGCTCACGCCTTCCGCGCTCGTGTCGTCTTCTTCGCGGGCGCCGTCTTCTTGGTGGCGCCCGCCGCCTTCTGCGACGCAGTGCTGTTGACGGTCCCGGCCGCCTTGGCCGTGGCGGTCTTCTTCGCCGGGGCCTTGGCCGCGACGGTCTTCTTGGCCGCCGCCCGGCGCGGGGGCTTCACCGGGGAGGCGTCGCTGATCCGGTCCGCGCCGAGAACCTCCCGCAGGAACTTGCCGGTGTGGCTGGTCGAGACCCCGGCCACCAGCTCGGGCGTGCCTTCGGCGACCACGACACCGCCGCCGGCGCCGCCCTCGGGACCCATGTCGACGACCCAGTCGGCGGTCTTGATCACATCGAGGTTGTGCTCGATGACGATGACCGTGTTGCCCTTGTCGACCAGCCCGGAGAGCACCTTCAGCAGCTTGCTGATGTCCTCGAAGTGCAGACCGGTGGTCGGTTCGTCCAGGACATAGACCGTGCGGCCGGTGGAGCGCTTCTGCAACTCGCTGGCGAGCTTCACCCGCTGCGCCTCACCGCCGGACAGGGTGGTCGCCGACTGGCCGAGGCGGACATAGCCGAGCCCGACCTCGTGCAGCGTCCTGAGGTGGCGGGAGATCGCGGGGACGGCCTCGAAGAAGTCCAGGGCCTCCTCGATCGGCATGTTCAGGACCTCGGCGATGGACTTGCCCTTGTAGTGGACGTCCAGCGTCTCCCGGTTGTACCGGGCGCCGTGGCAGACCTCGCACGGGACGTAGACGTCCGGCAGGAAGTTCATCTCGATCTTGATGGTGCCGTCGCCCGCGCAGTTCTCGCAGCGACCGCCCTTGACGTTGAAGGAGAAACGGCCCGGCAGGTAGCCGCGCACCTTCGCCTCGGTGGTCTCCGCGAACAGCTTGCGGACATGGTCGAAGACGCCGGTGTACGTCGCCGGGTTCGAGCGCGGGGTGCGGCCGATGGGCGACTGGTCGACATGCACGACCTTGTCCACCAGGTCGTCGCCCTCCACGCGCGTGTGCCGCCCGGGGACGCTGCGCGCGCCGTTCAGCTCGCGGGCCAGGTGCGTGTAGAGGATGTCGTTGACCAGCGTCGACTTGCCGGAGCCGGACACGCCCGTGACCGCGGTGAAGACGCCCAGGGGGAAGGACACGTCGATGTCCTGGAGGTTGTTCTCCCGGGCGCCGCACACCGTGAGCTGCCGGGACGGGTCGTGCGGGCGGCGGATGTCGGGCAGCGGGATGGCCTTCTTGCCGGCCAGGTACTGCCCGGTCTGCGACTCCTCGTTGGCGAGCAGCCCCTTCAGCGAGCCGCTGTGCACGACCTTGCCGCCGTGCTCGCCGGCGCCGGGGCCGATGTCGACGATCCAGTCGGCGACCTTGATGGTGTCCTCGTCGTGCTCGACGACGATCAGCGTGTTGCCCATGTCACGCAGCCGGACCAGTGTCTCGATCAGCCGGTGGTTGTCGCGCTGGTGCAGGCCGATGGACGGCTCGTCCAGGACGTAGAGCACGCCGACCAGGCCGGAGCCGATCTGGGTGGCCAGGCGGATGCGCTGGGCCTCGCCGCCGGAGAGGGTGCCCGCCGCGCGGTTGAGGGACAGATAGTCGAGGCCGACGTCGACCAGGAACCGCAGCCGTTCGTTGACCTCCTTCAGCACCCGCTCGGCGATCTTCTTGTCCCGGGCGTTGAGCTTCAGCTCGCCCAGGAACTCCGCGCAGTCGCTGATCGACATCGCGGAGACCTCGGCGATGGACTTCCCCATGACCGTGACGGCGAGGACGATCGGCTTCAGGCGGGTGCCCTGGCAGGTGGGGCAGGGCACCTCGCGCATATAGCCCTCGAAGCGCTCCCGGCTGGCGTCGGACTCGGCCTCGCCGTGCCGCCGCTTGACGAAGGGCACGGCGCCCTCGAAGGGCGTGGTGTACACGCGCTCGCGGCCGTACCGGTTGCGGTAGCGGACCTCGATCTGGGTCTTGTGGCCGTACAGCAGGGCCTTCCTGGCGCGCTGGGGCAGCCCCGCGAAGGGGATGTCCGTACGGAATCCCAGCGCGTCCGCGAGGGCGCCGATCAGCCGGCCGAAGTAGTCCTTGGTGTGTCCGTGCGACCACGGGTGGATCGCGCCCTCGTCCAGGCTCTTGTCCTCGTCGGGGACGATCAGCTCGGGGTCGACCTCCATGCGCGTGCCGATGCCGGTGCAGTCCGGGCAGGCGCCGAAGGGGGAGTTGAAGGAGAAGGAGCGGGGCTCCAGCTCCTCGAAGGACAGGTCGTCGTACGGGCAGTACAGGTGCTCGGAGAACATCCGCTCGCGCTCGGGGTCGTCCTCGGGGAGATCCACGAAGTCGAGCACGATCATGCCGCCGGACAGCCCGAGGGCGGTCTCCACGGAGTCGGTGAGCCGGCGCTTGGCGGAGTCCTTCACCGTGAGGCGGTCGACGACCACCTCGATGGTGTGCTTCTCCTGCTTCTTCAGCGTGGGCGGCTCGGAGAGCTGGATGGTCTCGCCGTCCACCCGCGCGCGGGAGTACCCCTTGGTCTGGAGGTCGGCGAAGAGGTCGACGAACTCGCCCTTGCGCTCGCGCACCAGCGGCGACAGCACCTGGAACCGGCTGCCCTCGGGCAGCTCCAGCACCCTGTCCACGATGGCCTGCGGCGACTGGCGGGAGATCGGGCGGCCGCACTCGGGGCAGTGCGGCTTGCCGATGCGCGCGAAGAGCAGCCGCAGATAGTCGTAGACCTCGGTGATGGTGCCGACCGTCGAGCGCGGGTTGCGCGAGGTCGACTTCTGGTCGATGGAGACCGCCGGGGACAGACCCTCGATGAAGTCGACGTCCGGCTTGTCCATCTGGCCGAGGAACTGGCGGGCGTACGAGGAGAGCGACTCCACGTAGCGGCGCTGGCCCTCGGCGAAGATGGTGTCGAAGGCCAGGGAGGACTTGCCCGACCCGGACAGGCCCGTGAAGACGATGAGCGAGTCACGAGGCAGGTCGAGCGAGACGTTCTTCAGGTTGTGCTCGCGCGCGCCACGGACGATGAGACGGTCGGCCACGCCGGTCCGCACCTTTCTTGAGAGAAGTGACAGGGGCGAGGCCCCCGTGCTTTCTCAGCCTAGGGGGAGCCACTGACAACGCCGGTCGGATTCCCGAGTCGCATAACAATCCCCGACCCTCCAGCATGCCCGACGCCACCGACGACCATATAGCACGTGCATTCGATTTATGGCCTCGGGCAGCCACCTTCACCCGAAGGAGTGGCGGGGTTAGGGTCGGCCCCATGACTGATCACGTGCGTGACCTGGCCTCTGTACGGGACGCGACGGAGGGGCTGCTCACCGCCATCGCCAAGCTGGACAACGCCGCCGTCGGCGAAGCGTCACGGCTGCCCGGCTGGACCCGCGGCCACGTCCTCGCCCACCTCGCCCGCAACGCGGACGCCCTTGTGAATGTCTGGGAGGGGCGCCCCATGTACGTCTCGGGCGAGGCCCGGGACACCGACATCGCGCGGGACGCGCCCCGCCCGCTCGACGTCCAGCTCGCCGATGTGCGCGACACCGCGGCCCGTTTCCAGGATGTCGCGGCGGCCCCCGCGGACTGGTCCCGCACGGTCGAGCTGCGCAACGGGGTCACCGACTCCGCGTCCCGGGTGCCGTTCCGGCGCTGGGCCGAGATGGAGCTGCACCACGTGGACCTCGGCATCGGCTACGAGCTGGAGGACATGCCGGAGGAGTTCACCGAGCGCGAGATCGACTTCCTGGCCGACCGTTTCTCGGGCCATCCCGAGGTGCCCCCGGCCCGGCTGACCGACGGCACGCGCGCGTGGAGCACGGGCCGGGTCGCCGCCGAGCCCGAGATCACCGTCACCGGCACCCCGGCCGACCTGGTCGGCTGGCTCGCGGGCCGCCGCGAGGGCGCCGCCCTGACGGTGACGGGCGGCCCCCTGCCGGCCCTGCCGCCGCTCTAGGGCCCGTGCCCGACGCCCCCTCCAATGCGGGCGCCCACCGCCCTAGACTGGCCGCCATGACGTACAGCGGACAGGTGACGGTCGGTGGCCCGGCGGACGTGCACGAGCTGAAGGACCTGATGATCACGAAGATCGCGGTCGGCCCGATGGACAACAACGCCTATCTGCTGCGCTGCCGGGCCACGGACGAGCAGCTGCTGATCGACGCGGCGAACGACGCCGGCACCCTGCTCGGCACGATCGGTGACGACGGCATCGCGTCCGTCGTCACCACCCACCAGCACGGCGACCACTGGCAGGGGCTCGCCGAGATCGTGGCCGCCACGGGCGCCCGGACCTACGCGGGCCGCGACGACGCCGAGGGCATCCCGGTGCCCACGGACGTCCTGGTCGACGACGGCGACCCGATCACCGTCGGCCGTGTGACCCTGACCGCGCGCCATCTGGTCGGCCACACCCCCGGCTCGATCGCCCTCGTCTACGACGACCCGCACGGGCATCCCCATGTGTTCACCGGCGACTGCCTGTTCCCGGGCGGCGTGGGCAACACCCGCAAGAATCCCGAGGCGTTCGCCAGTCTGCTCCACGACGTGGAGACGAAGATCTTCGACGTGCTCCCGGACGAGACCTGGGTCTATCCCGGCCACGGCAACGACACCACGCTCGGCGCCGAACGCCCCCACCTGCCGGAGTGGCACGCGCGCGGGTGGTGATTCTCCCCCAGGGGCGGGGGAATCCCCGCCCCAGGCGCCCTCGTACGACCGCCGCGCGGCCGTACCCACCGGGCACACGGCACCTCGCCACGCGCAGCCGAACACCGACCACGCGCGCGTACGTACATCCCGCCGCGCGCGTCCCTACGCCCGCCACGTACGCGCACACCCCGCCACCCACGGCATACGCCTCGCCAGGCCGCGCACGGCTCCCCAGGCGCACCGGGCGCCCTCGTCACCCGTGCGCAGGGCCGGCCCGGGCGCGCACGCGCCTTCACGCGCCCCGTGTGAATTCCGTGCACGCACCGAAGTCGAACGTACGCTCCCGGTGCACATCGTCACGGGGTCAACTGGAAGCAGCCCCGCGCGGGATGACGGCTCCGGCGCGGTACGGGCCGCCGGTCCATCGAATCCCCGCCCTCGACCGGCGGCCCCGGCATGCCGCGACACGCCGGGGAACCACCGAAACACCCGGCGACACGCCGAGGCACAGGGCGGAGCGCCACTCCTATGCGGCCCCTGCCAGCGCCGCGACCCGCTCCACACCGAACACATACCCCTGCACCCCGCACCCCGCGATGACCCCGTCCGCCCGCTGCGAGACGTAGGAGTGGTGCCGGAACGCCTCCCGCTGATGGATGTTGGAGATGTGCACCTCGACCACCGGCAGGCCGTCGCAGGCGTTGAGCGCGTCCAGGATCGCGACGGAGGTGTGCGAGTAGGCGGCGGGGTTGATCACGATCCCGCAGTGGTTCAACCGCGCCTCCTGGATCCAGTCGACGAGTCGGCCCTCGTGATTGGACTGGCGGAAGTCCACCGTGCCGCCGAGGGCCGCCGCGGCCTTGACGCACCGGGCCTCGACATCGGCCAGCGTGTCCGCGCCGTAGATCTCCGGCTGGCGCTGACCGAGCAGGTTCAGATTGGGACCGTTGAGGATCATGATCGGGGCGTTGGCCAGGCTGCGGGGCACGGTTCCTCCGGTCCGTTCGCGGGATGTCGCGGGGATGCGGTCACTGGGACCGCCGTCCGGACCGGTTTATCACGGTGCGCCGGCCGGACGGCCCTCGTACCCTCACGGGATGATCACACCCGCCGCTTCCCTGATCGCTCCCGCCAAGCCGGTTCCGGGTGACCGCGTCGCCGTCATCTCCCCGTCCGCCGGTCTGCCCGCCCTCTTTCCGCTCCCCTTCGAGCTGGGCCTGAAGCGCCTGCGTGAGGATTTCGGCCTCGAACCGGTCGAGTACCCGGCGACCCGGCGCATGGGCTCGACCCCCGGGGAGCGCGCCGCGGACATTCACGCCGCCTTCGCGGACCCGGACATCAAGGCGGTCATCACGTCGATCGGCGGGGACGACCAGATCACCGTACTGCCGCTGCTCGACCGGGAGTTGATCAGGGCGAACCCCAAGCCGTTCTTCGGTATGAGCGACAACACCAATCTGCTCGCCTTCCTGCACACGACCGGGATCGTCGGCTATCACGGCGGCACGCTGATGACCGTGCTGGGCCGCCCCGGCGCGCTGCACCCGCAGTCCGCCGAGTCCCTGCGGGCCGCCCTGTTCACCGCGGGCGAGTACGAGGTGCGCCCGGCCGGGCGATGGGGGGACGTCGACCGTGACTGGGCGGACGCGGCGACCTTCGCGTCCGAGCCGGAGACCCGGCCCGGCACCGGCTGGACGTGGGTGAACGCCGACCGGGTGGTGGAGGGCCGCAGCTGGGGCGGCTGCCTGGAGATCGTCGGCTGGCTGCTGATGGCGGACCGCGAGATCCCCCGCGATCTCTCCCGGTACGACGGCGGAGTGCTGTTCCTGGAGACCTCGGAGGAGATGCCGAGCGCCGAGGAGGTCTTCCGCATCCTGCGCAACATGGGCGAGCGCGGCCTGCTGCACCGTTTCTCCGCCCTCCTCATGGGCCGCCCCAGGACCTGGTCCTTCGAGCAGCCCCTCGGCCCCGAGGAGGGCGCGCGGTACGCCGCCCGGCAGCGCGAGGCGGTCCTGCGCGCGATGCGCCGGTACGCCCCCACCGCCACGATCGTCCTCGACGTCGATCTCGGCCACACCGACCCCCAGTTCGTCATCCCGTACGGCGGCACGGTCCGCGTCGACGGCCCCGCCCGGCGCGTCGTCGTCACGTACTGAGCGCGTCGTCGTCGGGGGAGGTGCCGAGCGCGTCACGGGACGTCCTCCGCGCTGTACGCACCTCCGCGCGCCCCCGTAACCCGTGATCACCGCGGGTAGTTGACGCGGCATGCACGATGTACACACCGTAAAGAAGCCCGGCATGCTGCGGATCGCGATGGCCTCGCTCGCCGGGACGGCCATCGAGTTCTACGACTTCTTCGTCTACGGGACCGCGGCGGCGCTGGTCCTCGGGCCGCTGTTCTTCCCCACGTTCTCGCCGCTCGCGGGAACGCTGGCCGCCTTCGCGACGTTCGCCGTGGGTTTTGTCGCCCGGCCACTGGGATCGGTGCTGTTCGGGCACATCGGCGACCGGCGCGGACGGCGGCCGGTCCTGGTGATCTCGCTGCTGCTGACCGGCGCCTCGACCGTCGCCGTCGGCTGCCTCCCCACGTACGGCAGCATCGGGGTGGCCGCGCCCCTGCTGCTGGTGGGGCTGCGGTTCGTGCAGGGGCTCGGGCTGGGCGGCGAGTGGGGCGGCGCCGTGCTGCTGACCGCCGAGCACGCGCCCGCGGGCCGCCGCGGGCTGTGGTCGAGCTTTCCGCAGATGGGACCGCCGCTGGGCTTTCTGCTGGCCAACGGGGTGATGCTCCTGCTGTCGGCGACGCTGTCGGACGCGCAGTTCGCGGCCTGGGGATGGCGGATCCCGTTCTGGGCGGCCGGGGTGCTGGCGCTCGCGGGGCTGTGGCTGCGCTCGTCGCTCACCGAGAGCCCGCAGTTCCTCGAACTCGACGAGCACGCGCGCATGCCGCTCGCCGAGGTGGTACGCGACCACTGGCGGCTCGTCCTGCTCACCGCCGGGGCGCTCGCCATCGGGTACGCGATCTTCTACGCGGTGACCACTTGGTCCCTCGCGTACGCGACAGAACGGCTGGGGGTGAGCCGTACCGTCATGCTGACCTGCATCATGGCCGCGGTCGTGGTCAAGGGCTCGCTGACGCCGGTGGCGGCCGTGCTCGGCGACCGCTATGGGCGTCGGCCACTGTGTCTGATCGGATGCGCGGCGGCGGCGCTGTGGATGTTCCCCATGGTCGCGCTGCTGGCGACCGGTGCCCCGCTGCTGATGTTCCTCGGGTTCCTGGGCGCGATGCTCGCGTTCATCACGATGTTCGCGGTGATCGCCGCGTATCTGCCGGAGTTGTACGAGCCGCGGGTGCGCTGCACGGGCGCCGCCGTGGGCTACAACCTCGGTGGTGTGGTCGGCGGCGCGCTCACCCCGATCGTGGCGACCGCGCTCGCCGAGCAGGGCGGCCGGGTGCCGTGGGGCGTGGGCGCGTATCTGACCGGCATCGCCCTCCTCAGCCTCGCGTGCTTCGCCCTGCTGCCGGACACCCGGCCGGCGCCGGTACCGGCCGCGCAGCCGGTCTCGGGGTGAGGGGAGGGCGCGGGGCCGAGGGCATATGAAGGGGGTGCCGGAAACACCGGCACCCCCTTCGCCGTACGGCCGCACTGGATCACGTACGACCACGCAGGATCACGTACGACCGCGTACGACCGCGCAGGATCACCTACGTCGCCACGGATTCATCTACGTCGCTACGGATTCATCGCCAGCACCAGATACGCCGCGAACAGCACCAGGTGTACGCCGCCCTGGAGGGGTGTGGCTCGGCCTGGCACCACGGTCAGCGAGCTGACCACGACTGTCAGGGCGAGCAGCACCATATGGGTCGAGCTGAGGCCGAGGACGAGCGGGCCGGAGAGCCAGATCGAGGCGAGGGCGACGGCGGGGATGGTCAGGCCGATGCTGGCCATGGCGGAGCCGAGGGCGAGGTTGAGACTGGTCTGCACCCGGTCGCGGCGGGCGGCGCGCAGCGCGGCGATGGTCTCGGGGAGCAGTACCAGCAGCGCGATGATCACACCGACGACGGCCTGCGGCAGCCCGGCGCCCTCCACGCCCGATTCGATGGTGGGCGACACGCCCTTGGCGAGGCCGACCACCCCGACCAGTGCCAGGCCCAGCAGACCGAGGCTGACGTACGCGGTGCGGGAGGAGGGCGCGTCGGCGTGGTCGTCGGCGGTGATCACTTCGCCGGCATGGGTGATCGGCAGGAAGTAGTCCCGATGTCGTACGGTCTGGGTCGCCACGAACAGTCCGTACAGGACCAGGGACGAAACCGCCGCGAAGGCCAGTTGGACCCCGGAGAACTCCGGTCCCGGCTTGCTGGTGGTGAACGTCGGCAGCACCAGGCTGAGGGTGGCCAGGGTGGCGACGGTCGCGAGGGCGGCGCCGGTGCC
This sequence comes from Streptomyces sp. NPDC056734, assembly GCF_042790455.1. Taxonomy (NCBI): domain Bacteria; kingdom Bacillati; phylum Actinomycetota; class Actinomycetes; order Kitasatosporales; family Streptomycetaceae; genus Streptomyces; species Streptomyces sp. NPDC056734. Next base: position 17,158 of record NZ_JBHTZD010000037.1, on the reverse strand, counting down.
CTCGGGGTTGAAGACGGCCGTGCCGTGCCGCAGCGAGCCCACCAGCAGACACACACCCACTATGCCGTTGCAGGTGATCATCACGGCGGCGAAGACGGTGTCACGGGCCAGGGTGGAGCTCTTGTCGCCGCCGTCGATCATCAGTGTGACGATCAGGGCGACCTCGATGATGGTGACGGCCACGGCCAGGACGAGGGAGCCGAAGGGTTCGCCGACCCGGTGGGCGACCACCTCGGCGTGGTGGACGGCGGCCAGGACCGATCCGGCGAGTACGAGGGTGACCACCGCGACGACCCCGCCGGGCAGATCGCGTCCCCAGGTGAAGATCAGCAGGATGATCGCGAGCAGAGGCACCGCGAATGTCCACTGCCTCATCAGCGACCCGAGCCGAGCGATCATGCTGCGATCGTCCCAGAGGGCCTCGGGCTTCGCACTCCGGTGCGCGTCGCCCGCGTGCGGCGTTTCGCCGGTCGTGCGACGGGCTTTCTGGTCGGCCGCCCTGGTGTCCGGTCTGTCCTGCGGTCGCTGCTGCACATAGCCTCCCCTGCGTCTCGAACGGCGAGAGGAAGCGATCGGGCCGGTGGTGCGAGGGTTCGGCCGTCACCGGGCCCGGCGGGTGGCTGCCACCCCGGACCCCAACCGGCCTTGCGGGGCCGGCCCCTTCATCTCCTCCTGCGCTCGAACTGATGCGGATCTAGCGGATCTGGCGGTTCGGCGGATCTGGCGGACCCGCTCGACGAACCGATGCGGATCCATCGGTTCACGTGCCGGGGCGGCGGTCGGCCGGTCGCCGATCGCCGTCCCGGTGGTGGTGCGTTCTCTTGGTGTACGACGTCCTCGGCCGTCCTTGCGACGGCCGAGGCGTCCTCTGGCCACGCCGTGCTCAGGCGTCGATGCTGCTCTTCGGGGTGTCCGGGCCGCCGCCCTGCTCCGCCTCGGCCGCCGCCTTCTTCTTGGAGGCGATGAGGCTGGTGATCGTGGTGACGATCAGCACGGAGCAGATCACGCCGAGGGAGACCGGGATGCTGATCTCGGGGACATGGACCCCCGACTCGTGCAGTGCGTGCAGCACCAGCTTGACGCCGATGAAGCCCAGGATGATCGACAGGCCGTAGCTGAGGTGGACCAGCTTCTTCAGCAGTCCGCCGATGAGGAAGTACAGCTGCCGCAGACCCATGAGGGCGAAGGCGTTGGCCGTGAAGACGATGTACGGGTCCTGGGTCAGGCCGAAGATCGCCGGGATGGAGTCGAGGGCGAACAGCACGTCGGTGCTGCCGATGGCCAGCATGACGACCAGCATCGGCGTCATGACGCGCTTGCCGTTCTCCTCGATCCACAGCTTGGTGCCGTGGTATCGGTCGGCGACACCGAACCTGCGCTCGGCGGCCTTCAGGAGCTTGTTCTCCTCGAAGTCCTCGTCCTCCTCATCCGCGCGGGCCTCCTGGATGAGCTTCCAGGCGGTCCAGATGAGGAAGGCGCCGAAGATGTAGAACACCCACGAGAAGCTGGCGATGATCGCGGCACCGGCGAGGATGAACACCGTGCGCAGCACCAGGGCGATGAGCACACCGATCAGCAGAACCCGCTGCTGGTACTGGGACGGCACCGCGAACTTCGCCATGATCAGCACGAAGACGAACAGGTTGTCGACGCTCAGTGATTTCTCGGTGATGTAGCCGGCGAAGAACTCACCGCCGGGCTCGGCGCCGCCGAAGATGATCAGGCCGACGCCGAACAGTGCGGCGAGCACGATCCAGACGATCGTCCAGATTCCGGCTTCTTTGATGGACACGTCATGGGGCTTGCGCCCGATGAAGAAGTCCACGGCGATGAGGGCCGCGAGGCCCACGACGGTCAGGACCCAAAGGGTCACGGAAACTTCCACTGCGCCTCCGGCAGTACGTAACGGCAAACAGTCAGTCAGCGTCGTCGCTGCCGGAGGTCTCTTCCACCCGGTCCTTCCCTGCGCGTGTTGCGCACGGAAGCCGCGGGCCGACGCCCCGGGATCTGGCCTGATCCGTATTGACGGGTACGCCGCAGTTGGCAGGGAGTACTCCCCTCCGTGCCGATAACCATACCCCAATACCCAAAGGAAGTTAAAGGGTTAGGTAAAGAGAGGATAAAGTGGCCTGTTCAGGGTACTTTTACCACGCCTTGAACAAAGGGGAGGACGGGCCTCGGACGGCCGGTGGACGGTCAGCGGCGCCAGGCCCGGCGGGCCTCGGCGACCTGGGCGAGAACCTGCTGGAGTACCTGGCTGCCGGTCGGCACCAGCGGCGGCTCGTACGTCCACGCGTGCCCCACCCAGGGGTCGGCCAGATGGTCGTCGGACACCGGGGTCAGTCGCAGAAGCGAACGCCACAGCGGGTCCAGGAGCGGTCCGTAGCCCGCGGCGTCCTCGCGGTCGGCGACCATCATCAGATGGACGCCCACGGCCGGGCCCTCGTCCGCGAGATAGCGCAGCTGCGTCACCGCCCGGTCGTCGAAGCCGTGCGGGAAGTCATTGACCACCAGCAGCTGCTGGGCGGTGTCGAAGCCGGGCGGGAGCGCGTCGGACGCGCCACCGCGGATCGCCATCTGCACCAGGTCCACCCGCTGGGTGAGCCGGGCGAGGGTCTCGGTGACACCGGCCGCGCCGTGCGCCGGCGGGGCGGCGAGCACGCCGGTGCGCACCAGCGGGGCGAGCGCCTGGGCGCCGGAGCCGGCCGGGTCGATCACCTGCACGGTGAACTCGCCCGGCGGATGTGCCGCGAGCAGCCGGGCCGTGTGCGACACGGCCGTCTCCATCGCCAGCCGGCGCAGATCATGGGCGTCGGCGAACGAGCCGTCGAGCGATCCGGCCCGGCCGGCGTCCACCCAGATCCCGCGCTCCAGCGGCAGCCGGGCCAGCAGCGGGATGCGCAGCTGGGCGCTCTCGGGCAGATGGAGGTCCCCCAGCCGCATCGCCATGGGCATCTCCATCGGGACGCGGTAGGCGTGCCAGACGGGATTGTCCCAGCGGGCGTAGGCGGCGGGCAGGGCGGGCTCGACGACCTCGGACTCGGCGGCGAGCTGGGCGACGTCCCGGTCCAGCGACTGCCGGGCCTGGTCGACGAGCTGGTCGTGCTTGGCGCGGGCGGCCTCGCGCGCGGCGTCGCCCTGGCCTCCTATGCGGCTGCGCGGGTCCGACAGGACCTGGTCGAGTTCCTTCTCCATCCGGGACTCGGCGAAATCGACGGCGCTGCGGTACGAGGCGGTGGTGCGGGCCAGGTCCTCGAACATGCCCCACACCTGGTTGTAGAGCCGTTCCTCCATGGACCAGCCGGTGGCGTCGCCCGCGACGGGCCGGGCGGGGCCGCCGCCGGGCGGGGCGGGGGGCGCGGTGGGCGGGGGCGGTGGTGGAGCGGCGTCGCGCCGGCGCGGGTGGCTGTAGTCGATCGGGCCGCCGGTGGGCGCCGACGGCTGGGTGATGGCCGACGGGTCGCCCGCGGGCGTGGGAGTGGGAGTGGGCGCGGGGTAGCCGGGCCGGGTCGGTGAAGGGCCCGGGGAGGTGCCGTAGGGCGAGCCGGGCTGGTCCGGGCGGGGCGCGGGGGCCGCCGTCTGGCGGGTGCGGTCGGCGTCCTGGGTGCGGGGCGGCGGGGCGGCCACGGAGCGGGCGACGCCCGAGGCCACCGCGTCGTTGATCGTGGCCGCGAGCCGGCGGGCCTGCGGCAGGCCCTGGTCGGTGAGGAGTTCGGCGAGGCCGCCCGCGTAGCCCTGGCCGACCGCGCGCACCTTCCAGGCGCCCTGGCGCCGGTACAGCTCCAGGGCGACGACGGCGGACTCGGCGTCCAGGCCGGTGATGGTGTAGCTGGCGACCTCCGTGCCGTCGAGGCCGGTGACCGCGACGAAGGGGGCGGCGACCGCGCCGAAGGAGAGCGGGCCACCGACGCCGACCGGCAGGGCGAGCAGCACGCCGAGCCGGTGCGCGGTGTCCGGCAGGGCGTCCAGGTCCACCGCGAGCCGGTGGTCCGCCGCCGCCTGCCGGGAGACCTCCAGGCCGGGCAGAGTGGGTGCGCCCGGGTGGGCCACCCACTCCACTCCGCTGACCCTGCCGTCGGCGTCACCGATCGCGGCCACGGCCACGATGGGTTTTCCGGCCGAGACCCGGATCTCCAGACGGGCCTTGGAGAGCGGGTGGTTCTGCCCCCGCACCAGCTCGGCCGTCATCGCGTCAGTCCCCCTGTGTCGCTGCTCGGTGTGGTGTGCCGCCCGCCGGCGGCGCTGTGCCCGTGGTCCTACAGGTGCGGCAGGATCGCCGGCATCAGGTCCTGGAAGGTGCGGCCGTTGGCGGGCGTGCCGACGGCGGTCATCATCCAGTTCGCGCCCGTGCGGTGGACCTTGGCCATGATCTGGGCGGTGTAGGCGCCGCCGCCTGCCAGCGTGTAGCGGGCCAGTTCCTGGCCGTTGGTCTCGTCCACGATGCGGCAGAACGCGTTCTGCACCTCCTGGAACGTCTGCCCGGTGAAGGAGTTCACGGTGAAGACGATCTGGTCGATGTGGACCGGCACGCGCGACAGGTCGACGAGGATCGCCTCGTCGTCGCCGCCCTGGCCGACGCCGCCGACGAGGTTGTCGCCGGTGTGCCGCACCGAACCGTCGTCGCTCACCAGGTGGCGGAAGAAGACGACGTCGACCGGCTGCTTGTCCGCGAACAGCACCGCGGAGGCGTCCAGGTCGATCTCCCGGGTACGCGAGCCGAACAGGCCGCGCCGGGGGGCCGCCTGCCAGCCGAGACCCATGCGCACCGCGGTCAGGCTGCCGCCGTCGTTCTTCTGAAGGCTGATGGCCTGACCCTTGGTCATGTTGACGGTCACGCGCTGATTCCCCTCTTTGGAAGCTGTCCCCTGTTCCCGCGAAGCCGCGGTGGCACGAACCCTACGCAGGGGCACTGACAGTGACGTACCCCGGTGGGGACTTTGTGTCGGTCTTGCAACACAGGGCGTCCGGTGGCCGCTCGCGGCGTCCGCGCGCGGGCCGGTCCCGGGGTGTGGACCGGCACGCGAGGCGGGTCTCAGCTCAGGCCCGCCTCCTTCATCTGGCGCAACTCCTTCTTCATCTCCGACACCTCGTCGCGCAGCCGGGCGGCGATCTCGAACTGGAGGTCGGCGGCTGCCGCGCGCATGCGTGCGGTCAGTTCCTCGATCTGGTCGGCGAGGTCGGCGGCGGGCCGGTCGGTCGGCACCGTCTCCTTGGCCCGGCCCTTCGCGGTCCGGCCCGGCGCGGCGGCGGCCTTGGCGCCGGTGCCCGCCCGGCCGAGGGAGGGCACGGGGGCCTTGGTGCCCCGGCCGTCCTTGGCCGCTCTGCGGTAGCCGGAGCCGAGCAGTTGCTCGGTGTCGACGTCCTCGCGGGCGATCCGGGCGACGATGTCGTTGATCTTCTTGCGCAGCGGCTGGGGGTCGATGCCGTTGGCCTTGTTGAAGGCGACCTGCTTCTCCCGGCGGCGGTTGGTCTCCTCGATGGCCTTCTCCATCGCCGGGGTGATCTTGTCGGCGTACATATGGACCTGGCCGGAGACATTGCGTGCCGCGCGGCCGATGGTCTGGATCAGGGAGGTGCCGGAGCGCAGGAAGCCTTCCTTGTCGGCGTCGAGGATCGCCACCAGGGAGACCTCGGGCAGGTCGAGGCCCTCGCGCAGCAGGTTGATGCCGACCAGGACGTCGAACTCACCGGCGCGCAGCTCGCGCAGCAGCTCGACCCGGCGCAGGGTGTCGACGTCGCTGTGCAGATAGCGCACATGGATGCCCAGCTCCAGGAAGTAGGCCGTGAGGTCCTCGGCCATCTTCTTGGTGAGGGTGGTGACCAGGACGCGTTCGTCCTTGTCCACGCGTTTGCGGATCTCGTGCACCAGGTCGTCGATCTGGCCCTCGGTGGGCTTGACGACGACCTCGGGGTCGATGAGGCCGGTGGGGCGGATGATCTGCTCGACGAAGCCGTCGGAGCGGGACAGCTCGTACTTCCCGGGGGTGGCCGACAGGTAGACGGTCTGGTCGACGCGCTTTTGGAACTCCTCCCATTTCAGCGGGCGGTTGTCCAGCGCGGAGGGCAGCCGGAAGCCGTGGTCGACCAGGGTGCGTTTGCGGGAGGCGTCGCCCTCGTACATGGCGCCGATCTGCGGGACGGTGACATGCGACTCGTCGATGACCAGGAGGAAGTCCTCCGGGAAGTAGTCCAGCAGCGTGTTCGGCGGGGAGCCGGGCTCGCGGCCGTCGAAGTGCATCGAGTAGTTCTCCACACCGGAGCAGCTGCCGATCTGGCGGAGCATCTCGATGTCGTACGTGGTGCGCATGCGCAGTCGCTGGGCCTCCAGGAGCTTGCCCTGCTTCTCCAGCTCGGCGAGGCGCTCCACCAGCTCCTTCTCGATGTCGTTGACGGCCCGCTCCATGCGCTCGGGGCCGGCGACGTAGTGGGAGGCCGGGAAGACGTACAGCTGCTCGTCGTCGCTGATGATCTCGCCGGTGACGGGGTGGAGTGTGGACAGGGCCTCGATCTCGTCGCCGAACATCTCGATGCGGACGGCCAGCTCCTCGTAGACCGGGAAGATCTCGATGGTGTCGCCGCGGACCCGGAAGGTGCCGCGTGTGAAGGCCATGTCGTTGCGGGTGTACTGGATGTCGACGAAGCGGCGCAGCAGCTGGTCCCGGTCCATCTCCGCGCCGACCTTCAGCGGGACCATGCGGTCCACGTACTCCTGCGGGGTGCCCAGGCCGTAGATGCAGGAGACCGAGGCGACCACCACGACATCGCGGCGGGTGAGCAGCGAGTTGGTCGCGGAGTGGCGCAGCCGCTCGACCTCCTCGTTGATCGAGGAGTCCTTCTCGATGTAGGTGTCCGACTGCGGGACGTACGCCTCGGGCTGGTAGTAGTCGTAGTACGAGACGAAGTATTCGACCGCGTTGTTCGGCAGCAGCTCGCGGAACTCGTTGGCCAGCTGGGCGGCCAGTGTTTTGTTCGGCGCCATGACCAGGGTGGGGCGCTGGAGCTTCTCGATCATCCAGGCCGTGGTGGCGGACTTGCCGGTGCCGGTGGCGCCGAGCAGGACGACGTCCTTCTCGCCGGCTTCGATGCGCCGGGCGAGGTCGGCGATGGCCGTCGGCTGGTCGCCGTTGGGCTGGTAGGGGCTGATGACCTCGATGGGCGCCACCGAGCGTTCGATCTGGGAAACGGGCCGCATGGGTTCCACCGTACGACCCACCACTGACAACCGGGGGACTTCGCCGGGGTCAGTGGCTTTGACCTGGGGCTTTTCCGGGGGTGTGGGTGCGGCGGGTCAGACGCGCCGGCCGGCCGGGGCGGCGTCGGGTGCGGTTTCCCGGTCACGGCGGGGGCGCAGGGCGAGGCGGCGGGGCCGGCGGGACTGGCGGGGCAGCACGGGGGTGTGGGCGGGGACGCCGGGTCGGGGCTCGGGGCGGGGCGGGGCGGGCTTGCCCAGGGCCAGCAGCGGGTCGAAGACCACGACCGCGGCGGCCAGGCACAGGAAGGCCAGCGGGCCGATCAGCATGGGTGCCAGCAGCGCGGCGGCCGACTCCCCGCCGGCCGGGGCGGAGGTGCCGTGCAGCCGGACGCTGAGGGCGGCCATGCCCGTGTAGTGCATGCCGGTGACGGCGAGGCCCATGATCAGGCCGGCGGCCACGCTCCACAGGAAGCCCCGGACCTGCCCGGCGGCCCACAGGGCGGCGGTGGCGGCGGCCATCGCTATCAGGACGGAGGCGGCGACGGTCGCGGTGTCGTACTGGAACGTGCCGTCCAGGTGCATGCCGGCCATGCCCAGGTAGTGCATGGTGGCGATGCCCAGGCCGGTGACGGTGCCGCCGGTGAACAGGGCGGCGCCCTTGGCGCCCTTGTAGCCGACGATGAAGATCCCGACGCCGACCATGACGATGGCGACGGCGAGACTCGCGAAGGTGATCGGCTTGTCGTAGTGGATCGGCGCCTCCCGCACCGTGAAGCCCATCATCGCGATGAAGTGCATGGTCCAGATGCCGGAGCCGATCGCGGCGGAGCCGAGGGCGAGCCAGCCGGGGCGCCAGGAGCGGGAGACGAGCACGGCTCTGGAGGTGCAGCGCAGTCCGAGGGCACCGCCCAGGCAGGCCATGAGATAGGCCACCAGTGGTGTGACCAGGCCGTAGCTGAATCCGTCGACCGTGCCGTGCATGCGCGGCTGCCCTTCCGCCCTGTGCGTCCCGCGATTCTGTGACGTGCGCCCCCTCCCCGGACCGCTCCGCCGGTCAGGGTTGACGCAGAGAGTATGACTCCCCCCGGAACACTCGAACGACTCTCCTGCAAAGACTCACGTCCTCGCCCCATTTGTGTGGCTCACGTGTGAGGACCTTGCGCAGATGCGTCCATCACCTGATTCCCTGGCGGTCGCTCGTTCCCTGGCCGGCGCTCGTTCCCTTGCGGTCGCCCGTTCCCTTGCGGTCGCTCGTTCCCTGGCCGTCGCCGGAAAGCCGAAGCCGGAAGTGGTGCGGGAGGCGACCGGTGGGCCGGCGTTGTCAGTGGCGGGTCGTACCGTGGGCTCATGAACAGCGATGGGCAGTACGAGCAGCGGGTCGTGTGGGCGGTGGTCGGCAGCGACATCGGCCCGCTGATGCTGGCCGCCACCCCGGAGGGCCTGGTCAACGTCGTTTTCCACGCCACCGACCCGGTGCGCGACCGGGCGCTGGAGCGGCTCGCGGCCCGGCTGGGCACCGAGCCCGTCGAGGCGCCCGGCTCCCCGCTGCTGGCCGAGCCGATACGCCAGCTCACGGCGTATTTCGCGGGCGGGCGCAAGGACTTCGAGCTGCCCCTGGACTGGTCGCTGATCTCCGGATTCAACCGGCAGGTGCTGCGCGAGCTGGCCGCCGGGGTGGCGTACGGATCGGTCGTCGGCTACGGCGATCTGGCCGGCCGGGTCGGCCAGCCCGGCGCCGCCCAGGCGGTCGGTGTGGCGATGGGCGCCAATCCGCTGCCCGTGGTGGTGCCCTGCCACCGGGTCGTCGAGAGCGACGGCGGGATCGGCGGGTTCGGGGGCGGCCTGGAGACCAAGCGGAAGCTGCTCGCCCTGGAGGGGGTGCTTCCCGAGCCGCTGTTCTGAGGCTGTTCTGAGGCCGTTGTTCTGCGGCCGCTGTACGGAGCCCGCTCCGGTCGCTGTCACGACCGCGGGGGCGCTCTCCCGGGCCGCACAGGGACTGTGGTCTCGGGCCGCGCAGGGGCACTCTCGTGGGCCGTGAGCCACCCCCGTGCGGCACCGGCCCCGACCGCGCGCGGGAGCCCGTTGGGTGGCAGGGCCACGCCCCCGGTAGCAGACTCGTTGGTGCGCACAGCCGCTGACATCCGACTGGCTTCCGGGAAGGCACGGGGCCGAAGGGACGGCGATCACGCATGAGCGGAAACAGGGCAGTGGCGTATCTCAAGCCGGGCACGGTGGAGGTAAGGACCATCGACTATCCCGGACTGGAACTACAGGACGGGCCGGGGGTCGCCCCAGCGAATGTCGGCCGGAAGTGCCGGCACGGGGTGATCCTCAAAGTGCTCGCCAGCAATATCTGCGGAAGCGATCAGCACATGGTGCGCGGGCGGACGACCGCGCCCGAGGGGCTGGTCCTGGGGCACGAGATCACCGGGGAGGTGGTCGAGCGAGGTCCGGACGTCGAGTTCATCGACGTCGGGGACGTCGTGTCGGTGCCGTTCAACATCGCCTGCGGGCGGTGCCGCAACTGCAAGGAGGGCAACACCGGTATCTGTCTGAACGTCAACCCGGCCCGGCCCGGCGCCGCCTACGGCTATGTCGACATGGGCGGCTGGGTCGGCGGACAGGCCGAGTATGTGATGGTGCCGTACGCCGACTTCAATGTGCTGCGGTTCCCGGACCCGGACGAGGCACGCGAGAAGCTTCTCGATCTCACGATGCTCTCGGACATCTTCCCGACCGGCTTCCACGGCGCGGTCACCGCGGGCGCGGGCGTCGGCTCGACGGTCTACGTCGCCGGGGCGGGGCCGGTGGGGCTGGCGGCGGCGGCCTCGGCGCAGTTGCTCGGCGCGGCGGTCGTCATCGTCGGGGACCTCAACGCGGAGCGGCTCGCCCAGGCGCGCAGCTTCGGCTGCGAGACCGTCGACGTGTCCCAGGGCGACATCGGTGAGCAGATCGCGCAGATCACCGGGGAGCCGGAGGTGGACGCCTCCGTCGACGCGGTGGGCTTCGAGGCCCGCGCCAACGCGCCGGACGCCCAGGAGGCGCCCGCGACGGTCCTCAACTCGCTGATGGGCCTCACCCGCGCGGGAGGCGCCCTGGGCATTCCGGGCCTGTATGTGACCGACGACCCCGGCGGGGTCGACGCGGACGCCAAGTCCGGGACGCTGAAGGTGCGGCTGGGCCTCGGCTGGGCCAAGAGCCACCGCTTCAGCACCGGTCAGTGCCCGGTGATGCGCTACCACCGGGGCCTGGCGCAGGCCATCCTGCACGGGCGCGTGCACATCGCGAAGGCGGTCAACGCCACGGTGATCGGCCTGGAGGACGCACCGCGCGGCTACGCCGAGTTCGACCAGGGCGCGAGCCGCAAGTACGTGCTCGATCCGCACGGGGCGCTGGCGGGCGTACAGCCGGTGTGAGCGGTGTGGCCGACCGCACCGGGGCGCGGTGCGGGCCCGGAGGCCACTGAAAACGGCGGTACCCGGGTCCCCGGAGGGGGGGCCGGCCCGGTG
>NZ_JBHTZD010000037.1:0-6447 GCF_042790455.1 Streptomyces sp. NPDC056734 | reverse complement strand
CCCTCCCCGCGGGGGCGCCGCGGGGGGGGGGGCGGGGGGGGCCCCCGCGGGGCGGGGGGGGGCCCGCCCCCGGGCGGGCCCGCCCCCCGCCCCCCCCCCCACGACAGTCCGGCGATCCCGGGATCCCGTGTGGTGCGCGCTCCGGGTTCCTGGGCCGGCTCGGGCCGCCGCCCGCCGGTCACTCGTAGTGCCGGGCCTCGATGACATTCCCGTCCGGGTCGCGGAAGTAGAAGCTGCGGCGGGCCGGGCCGCGGGCGCCGTAGGAGTCGTGGGAGACGTCGGACAGGGGGATCTCGTGGTCCCGCAGCCGGGTGTGGAGGGCGTCGAAGCCGGCCTGCGGGAGGGCGACGCAGACGTGGTTGACGGGGTGGCCCGCGCTCTGTGCGGCCCCGGGCAGCATCGTCATGCGCTCGGCCATGGTGAGCGGCATCAGGTCGATGATGGATTCCTCGTTGAGCCGTACGGAGGGGAACGCGACCTTGCCCGCCGCGAATTCGGCGAGCCGCAGGGGCGCGAGGCCGACCGTCCGCTCGTAGAAGCCGGCCGCGGTGATCGGATCGCGCACCCAGAGGACCACATGGTCGAGACGTGTCAGGTTGTCCGTCATGCCTCCAGCCTGGTGGGCCGCCGGACGGGCCGCAAAGGGTTTGGCGGCGGGCGGCGCCCGCCAGAGATGAGGCAGGACGACTGACAGGAGGCAGATGTGACGCCGGTGGTGTCCGAAGAGGTACGGGAGGCCGTCGAGGCGGGGCGTCCCGTGGTGGCCCTGGAGTCGACGATCATCGCGCACGGGCTCCCCCGGCCGCGCAATCTGCGGGTGGCGGAGGAACTGGAGGCGGTCGTACGGCAGCAGGGGGCCGTACCGGCGACGATCGCCGTGCTGGACGGGCGGCCGTGTGTCGGCCTCGACAAGGCGCAGCTGGAGCGGATCGCCACCGAGGACGGGATCCGCAAGCTGGGTCACCGGGATCTGCCGCTGGCGGTGGCGTCCGGGGCGAGCGGTGCCACGACGGTGTCGGCGACGGCGCTGCTGGCGGCGCGGGCGGGCGTACGGGTGTTCGCGACGGGCGGGCTCGGCGGGGTGCACCGGGAGTGGACGGTGACGCTGGACGAGTCGGCGGACCTGGGGCTGCTCGCGCGGACCCGGATCACGGTGGTGTGCGCGGGCGTCAAGTCGATCCTCGACGTCCCGGCGACCTTGCAGCGGCTGGAGACGCTCGGCGTGGCGGTCGCCGGATACGGAACGGACCGCTTCCCCGGGTTCTATCTCGCCGACTCCGGCCATCCGGTGGACTGGAGGCTCGACACGCCCGGTCAGGTGGCGGACGTCATGCGGGCGCAGGACGCGCTCGGCGGGCCCGCCTCGGCGCTGATCGTCGCCCAGCCGGTGCCCCGGGAGGATCAGCTGGATCCCGCGCTGCACGCGCGCGTGCTGGCCGACGCGTTGCGCGCGTGCGAGGCGCGGGGCGTCACCGGTCAGGGCGTCACGCCGTTCCTCCTGGACTACCTGGTGCGCCACACCGACGGTGCCTCCCTGGCGGCCAACCTGGCGGCGGTACGGGGGAATGTGCGGCTGGCGGCGGAGATCGCCGGGGTCTGGGCCGAGGCGGAGTGAAGGAGGCCGGTGCGGGCCCCGCGGGCACGCGCGGGGCGCTGCTGGTCGTCGGGGATGTCATCACCGATGTGGTCGCCCGGCATCGCGGGCCGCTCGCGGCCGGGACCGACACGGTCGCGGCGATCCGTACGGTGCCCGGTGGCGCGGGCGCCAATGTGGCCTGCTGGGCGGCGCATTGGGGCTGCGCGGACGTACGGCTGCTCGGGCGGGTCGGCGCGGACACGGCCGGATGGCATGAGCGGGAACTCGCGGCGTGCGGTGTACGGCCGTTGCTGGTGGTCGATCCGCGGGCGCCGACCGGGACGGTGATCTGCCTCGTCGACGCGGGCTCGGATGCCGAACGGACGTTCCTGACCGACAGCGGGGCGTCGTTGCGGATCGGTCCCGGCGACTGGTCGGACGCCCTGCTCGACGGGGTCGTACGGCTGCATCTGTCGGGGTATCTGCTGTTCTCGGAGTCGGGCCGGGCCCTGGTGGGCGTGGCGCTGGCGGCGGCGGGTGAGCGGGGTGTGCCGGTGAGTCTGGATCCGGCGTCCGTGGGGTTTCTGCGGGAGTTGGGCGTCGCCCGGTTCCTGTCGCTGGTCGCGGGGCTCGATGTGCTGTTGCCGAGCAGTGCGGAGGCGGTTCTGCTGACGGGACTGTCCGACGCGGCGCAGGCGGCGGCCGAGTTGAGCCGCCGGGTGCCGCTGGTGGTCGCCAAGCATGGGGCGCGGGGTGCGCTGGTGGCCTGGGAGGGGGCGGTACGCGCGCGTACCGGCGGTTGCGGCGACGCCCCACGACACGACCGGCGCCGGGGACGCCTTCACGGGGGCCTTCCTCGCGGCGCTGGTCGCGGGGGCCGGGGTCGAGGAGGCGGCGGCGCAGGGGTGCCGGGCGGGAGCGGCGGCGGTGGAGCGGGTGGGCGGCAGACCTGCGGGGGCGAGGCGTCGCGGAGGCCGGGAGAGGGGGGAATCAGCGGTCTGACGAGGGCTGGTGAAGGAGCCCTCGATTCCCTGCGCATCGGGGCAGGGCGGGCAGTGGCTGGAGCGGCGTGCGCCAGGTCGAAGCTCTGCCCCGGCGGCCCGTCGGTGCCCACGTCGTGACGGCACACCTCGATCGGGGGGCGGGCGGCGGAGGTGGTCGTCCGCGAGGTGTCGATGTCGGTGGTGAGGACCCCGGAGGCGGCCTTTCCGGTCGGGCCGACCTGACCTGTGAACCTCCTTTGCCCACAAGCGAGAACAAAGTTGTCCACAGGCGGGAACAAAGCGGAATCCCCGCTATCCACAGGCTTACACGGTGTTGACCCAGCCCTGGCAAACTGGCGCGACAGGGCTGCGGAGACGCGGCACGGGGGGAATTCACGCAAGGAGATCACGATGTCCATGGCAGGGAATCTGCGGAAGGTCACCAGCCTCGGCGCGGTCGACGGCCTGCGCCGGGTGGCCCGGATGGCGCGGCGGCGCCGACGGGTCGATCTGAGCCATCCCGCCCGGTCCCCGCTGGGTTCGTCCGTGGTCAACTGCGTGGCCTACGAGTACGGGTGCCGGGTTCCCACCTGCGTGGATCTGGTGGACGCGGTGGAGCGGGTGCGCAAGACGGGCGAGGGCTTCGTCTGGCTGGGGCTGCATGAGCCCACGGCCCGGGAGTTCGCCGGGATCGCCGAGTTGTTCGATCTGCATCCGCTGGCGGTGGAGGACGCGATCGAGGCCCATCAGCGGCCGAAGGTGGAGCGGTACGGCGAATCGCTGTTCGCGGTGTTCAAGACGGTCACCTATGTCGAGCACGAGGAACTCACCGCGACCAGTGAGGTGGTGGACACCGGCGAGATCATGGTGTTCGTCGGCCGGGACTTCGTCATCACGGTGCGGCATGGCAGCCATGGCTCGCTGGGGCCGCTGCGGGAGGAGCTGGAGGCGTCGCCCGAGCAGCTCGCGAAGGGTCCGTCGGCGGTGCTGCACGCGGTGGCGGACCATGTGGTCGACGACTACCTCAATGTCGTGGAGTCCGTGCAGGAGGACATCGACCAGGTCGAGACGGACGTCTTCGCGGAGAACGGGGCGCGGGCCGACCCCGGCCGTATCTACCAGCTCAAGCGGGAACTGCTGGAGCTGAAGCGGGCCGTGGCGCCGCTGGGCCGTCCGCTGCTGGAGCTGTCCGACCCGACCCTGCGGACCGTCGACGGGGAGATACGGGCGTACTTCCGCGATGTCTCCGACCATCAGCAGCGGGCGGCGGAGCAGATCGCCGCGTTCGACGAAATACTCAACTCCATACTCCAGGCCCATCTCGCACAGGTGACGGTCGCGCAGAACGAGGACATGCGGAAGATCACGGCGTGGGCGGCGATCATCGCCGTGCCGACCATGGTCTGCGGGATGTACGGGATGAACTTCGACAACATGCCGGAGCTGCACTGGCGCTACGGCTACGGCATGGTCATGGGCGTCATATCCGTGATCTGCGTGACGCTGTACCGCCGCTTCCGGCGGATCGGCTGGCTTTGACGGGTGTCGCACCGGCGCGGGTCGGAGCCCGGCGCCGGTGCCGGTGTCGCGTAGGCCCGGGTCAGCGCCGGTACCGGAGCCGCGCAGGCGCGGGTCAGCGCGTGGCGCTCCGGGCGTAGACGCGTTCGGCCCAGCTCGCGATCTGGCCGTCCGTCAGATGCTGGGCCAGGTCGGCCTCGCTGATCATGCCGACGAGACGCTTGTTCTCGATGACGGGCAACCGGCGGATCTGGTGCTCCTGCATCTCGTGGAGCACCTCGCTGACATCGGCGTCCGAGTCGATCCAGCGGGGGGTGCCCTGGGCCATCTCGCCCGCGGTGACCTTGGCCGGGTCGTGGCCCATGGCCACACAGCCGATCACGATGTCGCGGTCGGTGAGGATGCCGCAGAGCCGGTCGTCGGGGTCGCCGATGGGCAGGGCGCCGACGTTCAGCTCACGCATCAGCTGGGCGGCGCGGTCGAGGGTCTCGTGGGTGGGTATCCACTGGGCACCACGGTGCATGATGTCTCCGGCGGTGGTCATGAAGTACCTCCCGGTGCCGGGCGGCCGTCGCGACGCGGGACACGCCGCTGGTCCCGGCGCCCTCATTCTCGCCGCGCCACGGGGCCCACGCACCCGGAGCCGCCGGGTGCCGCCGGGACCGGGCTCCGGTGTCCGGGCCCATCGGCTCAGGCCGAGAATCCGATGATCTTGTGCGGCACCACGCGCACGATCACCCGGACCTGGTCGTCCCTCTCCCCGGGCGGGTCGGCGCCCAGGTACTTGTGCGACAGCTCGCGCGGGAGCCGTTTGGCCTCGTCGGGAAGGATCTCGGCGGTGCCGCGGATCTCGACCGAGGTGTACGGGTTGGCGAGGTCGTAGACGGAGAGGCTGATCCGGGGGTCGCGGCGCAGGTTGCGCACCTTCTGGCGGTTGTCGATGGAGGAGAAGAGCACGGTGTCGTCCTCGCGTTTGATCCAGACGACCGAGTTCTGCGGGGCGCCGTCGGGGCCGATGGTGGCGACGCCGGCGAAATTCTTGCCGTCGAGGAGGGCGCGGACGGCAGCGTCGAAAGTGACGGGTGCGGTGGAGTCGTTCATGACCCCACCCTAGGTATATGCACGCGCACATAAAGGGGTTTCGTTGAAATCCGTCGACCGGCATCGGTGGACGACCGGCGCCGCCGCGCGGTCATCCCTTCCCGCCGCCCCACGCCGGGTGGCGCGGGTCGTCGGCGCGGACCAGGACATCGGCGGTGCCGGCCGGATCGGTCTCGGCCCTGTAGCGCTCGAAGGCGGGGAGGGTCCAGTGGTCGGCCCCGGGGGTGCGGCGGCGCAGGGCCGCCGGGGAGAGGAGGACGTGGACGGTGAGGTCGAAGGGGAACCAGTGCCGGAGCAGGAGGGGGCCGTGGAGCAACAGCGTTCCGCCGGGCGGGAGTCGGACGTAGTCGCTGCGGGTGGCGCGGTCGGTGGCCGGATCGCGCAGGTCGGGCAGGACGCGGCCGTCACCGCCGGGTTCGAGCGGGCCGAACACCTCGCGCCACAGGGCGCCGGTGTCGAACCAGCCGTCGAGGTAGGCGTCCACGTCCCGGTGTCCGTGCTCCAGCCGCAGCGAGGCGGGTCGGAGAAATCCCTCGACGCCGACGCAGAGCGCGGGCCTGCCGCGGACCCGCAGGGCTTCCCGTACACGTTCGGCGAGGTCACCGGGGCGGGCCGCCGGAGCGCCGTCGAAGGCGATACGGGGCCAGGGGCTGCCGTCGGCCGGTTCGAGGTCGAGCAGCCGGTCGGCGAGCAGGTCGCCGAGCCGGTCCCAGGTGATCGCTTCGAATCGCACCCGACCATGATCGGTCAGTCCGGTCGGGCACCGGAACACCGCGGCCGGTGGGGGCCGTCGCGTGGAAGGGGTGCCGGGGCCGGGACGGAAGCGGACATGGCGACACCGTCGACAGGCCCAACCCCTCTCTCCTCGCCCGGACTTCTCGCCGTCGAGCCCCTGAGACGCAAGCGTTGTGCGGCCTGCGGGCGTGGGGCGCAGGCGATGCTGGTGCTGGAGGTGGCGCCCCGTTGTCCCGGCTGTGCCGATCTGGGGCAGCTGGTCCATCTGCCGCGCGGCGACACGGGCGCTGACCCGCAGGGCGCGCGAGGAGAGCGGGCTGTCGGTGGTCGTGGTGTTGTTCAACCGGCGCCGGGCGCGTTGTGAACGCCGGGGCGTGCTGGTCGAGGTGGCGGGGCTGGGCCGGGGCGGGGCGTGCTGTGTCGCCGACAGGGAGGCGCGGAGACGCGGCCGTCTACGGGACGCGGGCGAAGGGACGTGGGGCGGCAGGCGGCAGGCGGCAGGCGGCAGGCGGCAGGCGGCAGGCGGCAGGCGGC
>NZ_JBHTZD010000036.1:56611-73922 GCF_042790455.1 Streptomyces sp. NPDC056734 | reverse complement strand
ACCAGGTCTCGAAGGCCGACGTCACGCACACGCCCGAATTAACCAACAGCATCCCGCAGGGCGCGAGGCCCTTCCAGGGGCGTGGGGAAGTGCGCGATCAGCCCCCACCGTCCCGCGGTTTCCCCACGGCCTCACCCTTCGGCCCGCTCCAGCGCCAACTCCAGCACCACCAGCAGAGCGTCCCGTACGGACCCCCGCTCACGCGCATCAAAACGCACCACCGGCACCCGCTCGGCCACGTCGAGCGCCCACCGCACCTCCTCCAGCGCGTGCTCGATCCGCCCGTCGAACGCGTTGACCGCGACGGCGAACGGGATCCGCCGGTGCTCGAAGTAGTCGACGGCGGCATAGCAGTCGTCCAGCCGCCGGGTGTCCACGATGACGAGCGCGCCGACCGCGCCCTCCACGATGTCGTCCCACATGAACCCGAACCGCTCCTGTCCGGGCGTCCCGAACAGATACAGCTTCAGCGTCGGGTCGATGGTGATGCACCCGAAGTCCATCGCCACGGTCGTGGTGGTCTTGCGCGGGGTGTGGCTGAGATCGTCCACCCCCGCCGCGACCTCGGTGATCGCCGCCTCGGTGGTCAGCGGCTCGATCTCGGAGATCGCGCCGACGGTGGTGGTCTTGCCCACCCCGAACCCGCCCGCGATCACCAGTTTGACCGGCAGCGGCGGACGTACGCCCCGCTGCCCGGCCGGGCCGGCGGCGAGACGGTCAGTCGGTGTCACGGAGTACCCCTCGGGAGTCGGGGATGGCCCGCAGGCCATCGATAACCCTTCGCAGGACGGATGCGTCATGGGTGGCGGCGGAGTCGGGCACATGCACCGCGAGCAGATCCTCGGCGCGCAGATCCTCGGCGAGGACCCGGACCACGTTCAGATGCAGCCCCAGCCGGGACGCCAGCTCCGCGATCGACTGCGGGACGGCGCACGCGGCCACGATGTCGTGCTGCTCGAAGGAGAGCCGCCCGAGCGCGCCGAGCCCCCCGGCCGTGGCGATCACCTGGGTCTCCACCGGCATCGTCCGGCCGGTGGCCGCGCCCGCCACCCGGCCCGCGGTGACCAGGAACGGCCGGACGGCGGCGACGGGTTCCGCCGGGTCCCGGTCCGGGCCCTGGGCACCCGGGGTGCGGCCGTCCGCCATGGCTGCTCTCTTTTCTCTTTCTTCTCTCTCTCCGCGGATCTCTGGCTTCCGCGGATCTCTGGCTTCCGCGGACCGGAGGGGCCGCCGGTCAGCCCGTCGAGGCCACGCCGACCGTGTTCTTCAGCTCCAGCACCAGCTGCGGACTGAGCGCGGCACCGGCCCGGTTGGCGAACAGCGTCATCTCGTACGCGATGTTGCCGAGCTTGGCCTCCTTGTCGGCGACCACGCCGAGCACGGCCCCGCTGCCGATCGCGGAGACCAGCACATGGCCGCCCTCCAGATCGATGATGACCTTGTTCAGGGCGCCCAGGCCGTAGTTGCCGGACGCACCGGCGGCCAGGCTGGTCAGGCCGGAGACGATCGCGGCGAGCCGCTCCGAGTGGGCGCGCTCGCGCAGCTGCGCCACGGCGATCAGCAGTCCGTCGGAGGAGACCGCGATGGCGTCCACGACACCCGCCGTCTCGGTCGCGAAGCGGTTGAGCAGCCAGGTGAAATCGGCCGCTGCGGCCCGCAGTTCGTCCGGCGTGGCGTCCGGCACCGGAGTGCCACCTGTCGACGTACTCACTGCTCCGCTCCTTCCGGGAGGTGATTCTGGCGGTTCGGGTTCGGCTGGTGGGGCTGGTTCGGAGGATGTGGCTGGTGTGGCTGGTCCGGCGGGTTCGGCCGGTGGGGTGCGGGATCGGGCCCGGCCGGGCCGCCGCCGCTGTCACGGTGGGCCCGCTCGATCGCCGCCTCGAACTCCTCCAGCGCGTCCCGTACGGCGTCGGCGTCGGCGGGCTGGGCGGTGGAGGCGGGCTGCCGCTCGGCCTCGGTGCCGAGGGTGGTGCGCAGGGTCGCGCCGCGCACCCGGCGCCGCAGCGGGCGCGCGGTGGCCTCCGCCGTGCCGAGGGACGGTTCGGTGCGGGCCCTGGGGATCAGCGAGGTGCCCTCGTCGTCGGCGGCCGGGTCCCGGCGCGGAACCCGGCGGGGCAGCGGGACCGCGTCGGGGGGCGCGGGGAGGGCGGCGGCGGGCAGCGGGCCGGAGTCGCCGGGGGGCGCCTGTCCGGCCGTACCGTCGGGTGCCGGGGACTGTCCACCCGTACCGTTCGCCGGCTGCGTAGGCTGCGCCGGGTCGGCGGGGGCGCCGGCGTCCACCGCGCTCATCGTCAGCAGCAGGGACGCCGGGATGCGGATCCCGGCGGTGACGCCGCCGCCCTGGGTGCGGGCGAGGCCCACGGCGATCTCCCAGCGCCGGGCGAGCGTGCCGACCACGAACAGGCCGAGGACCTTGGTCGGTACGAGGTCCAGGCGCTCGCGGCGCACCAGCCGGGCGTTCTCCTCGGCCAGCCGCTCGGGGCTCATGCCCAGGCCGTGGTCGGCGACGGTGATGGTCGCCTCGCCGCCGGGCCCGGTGCGCACGGTGACCTCGACGGGGCTGCCGGCCGGGGAGAACGCCACCGCGTTCTCCAGCAGCTCGGCCACCATCAGGGTCAGGTCGCCGATGATGTCGGGCTCGACCATCACCTCCGTACCGGCGTGCAGTTCGACGCGCTGATAGCCCTCGATCTGGCCGAGCGCGGCGCGTACGACGTTGGTGAGCGCGGCCGGGCCGGAGGCGAGGACCGTCTCGCGCAGCCCGGCCAGCAGCATCAGGCTGTCGGCGTTGCGGCGCAGCCGGACCGCGATGTGATCGATGCGGTACAGCCGCTCCAGCAGCTCCGGGTCGGTCTCGCCGCGCTCGACGGCGTCGATGAGGGCGAGCTGGCGGGTGGTGAGGTTGCTGACCCGGCGGCCCACGTTGCCGAACATCTCGGCGACGTTGCGGCGGCTGAGCACCTGGCGTTCCAGCAGCGCGACGGCGGTGGTCTGCACCCGGTTGAAGGCGTCGGCCAGCTCGCCGATCTCGTCGTCGGCGGTGACCGGCATGTCCCGCAGCAGCGGCGGCCCCTCGTCCTCGGTGTCGTCGTCGGCCACCCGGGCCAGCTCGCGCCCGGCGGCCTCGGCGACCTCCCGCGCGGCGCCGGTCAGCGCCAGCACCGGGCGCACCACCGAGCGGCGCACCATCACGGACAGACCGAGCCACAGCCCGTAGCCGAGCAGCGCGGCGCCCAGCAGCCAGCCCGCGTTCCACCAGGCGTCGGTGGAGGCGGCGTCGGCGCGGTCGGCGATCTGGTCGATGAGGGAGGCGGTGATCTCCAGCCGTGACTGGGCCTGGTCACGGTAGGTGGGGAAGGCGGCCAGGGCCTCGGTGAAGGAGTCCCGGATCTCCTCGGGGGACTCGGCCTGGAGGCCGCTGGGGTCGATCTGCTGCTCCGCGTACTCCAGCTCGATCGCGGCCAGCGCGGAGCCGTGCTCGATACCGGCAAACTCGGCGGCCTGCTCCTCGGTGGCGAACCGGGCGAATCGTTCCGCCTGGTGGTTGAACAGGTCGTGGGCGCCGACGGCCCCGATGAACTGGATCTGCGCGTTGGAGTCGCGGGTCGCCGCCGAGAACACGGCCGTCTCGAAGGCGGCGTGGGCGGTGTCCGCGCGCAGCAGCGAGTCCAGCAGATTGCCGGTGAAGGTGGCCGCGAGGGCGGAGTTGTGGTCCAGGCCGAGACCGTCGATCAGGGCCTGCGCGACATTGGTGTACGCGGGGTCGATGTTGTCGGCGGGCAGATAGCCCTGCTCGATGGTGCCGCGCAGGGCGGTCAGGCCCTCGATCTCGCGCAGCGCGCGGGCGGCGGACTCCGGGAGCCGGTCGCCGAAGGTGTCGCGGACCTGCTCCACCTGCTCGTCCACCGAGCCCTGGGCCAGCCGGTAGTCGGCCGACGACTGGCCGGTGCCGATCGCCTCGAAGCGCACCGAGAGCAGGACCGCCTGCTGGTGCTCGGTCTGCACCCGGTCCACCAGCTCCGCGACCTGCACACTGTCCCGGACCAGTTGGGCGGCCTCCGCCGCGTCCCGCGCCTGGCCGACCTGGCCGGCGATCAGATAGGAGAGCAGCACGGCCAGTCCGGCGAGCGGTACTCCGACCAGGACGTTCAGCTTCTGCCGGAAGGGCCAGCGGACGGCGAGGTTGCGCAGCCCGCGGGGGGTGGGCGGGCCTCCTCCCATGGACACCGGGCCTCCTCCAGGGGCGTCACGCGCGAAGATTTCACATGACTGTCGCAGAACGACCGCAGATCGATTCTGATCGCTTCTGGCCGGTCGAAGACGGGTTGCAGACGGGCGCGGGGGCGACACCAGAGCGGCTCTCGGATGCCCGTGTGACGCCCGTCAACTCGGGGGAGACTACCGTCTCTTGTGATGATCACTCGGGGGCCCCAAGTCAAGAATCCGTTACAACCTGCTGCGGGTCAGCGGCAGGTCGTCCGCGTCTTCTTCACAAATGATTACTCTTCGCGACCGTCTGGTGACCTTGCTGCACTTGACTGAGCGAGAAGCGGCTGGATTGGATCAGAAAGCGCCAGCGACCGGGGCGGCTCCATCGACAGTCCACCGACTCCATCGACAGTCCACCCAACCTCTCAGCACGGAACGGGAATCGTGACTTCTACCGCGAAGAGCAGCTGGTCCAGTACGAGACATCCCGGCGCAGCCGCCGCCGCACTCGCCGTCGTGGCGGCGCTCGTCGCGGGTTGTGGCTCGTCCGACAACACCTCCGACGACCCGCTCGCGGAGGACCAGGCGGCGGGCGGCACGGTCGTCGTCGGCTCCAACAACTTCGCCGAGAGCATCCTGCTCGCCGACATCTACGGCGAGGCGCTCAAGGCCCAGGGCATCGAGGTCGAGTACCGGCCCAACATCGGCAGCCGGGAGACCACCTACGGTCTGCTGGAGAACGGCACGATCACCGTGCTGCCCGAGTACAACGGCTCCCTGCTCGCCTACCTCGACCCCGAGGCCACGCAGGAGTCGGCGGACGCGGTGAACGCGGCCGTCAAGACCAAGCTGGCCAGTGAGCTGACGCTGCTGGAGTCCTCCCCGGCCGAGGACAAGGACTCCGTGTCGGTGAACGCCGAGACCGCCGAGAAGTACGGCCTCACCGCCGAGTCCACCCTCGACGACCTCAAGGACATCGCGCCCGAGATGGTCATCGGCGGCTCGCCCGAGTTCCAGACCCGTCAGCAGGGGCTGGTCGGGCTGGAGTCGGAGTACGGGCTGGAGTTCAAGTCCTTCAAGGCGCTCGACGCCGGCGGTCCGCTCACCCAGGCGGCGCTGACGAACAACACCGTGCAGGCGGCCGACATCTTCACCACGGACCCGACCATCAAGAAGGAGGGCTTCGTGGTCCTCCAGGACCCGAAGAACCTCTTCGGCTTCGCCAATGTGACGCCGCTGGTCTACAAGTCCGGGCTGTCGCAGGACGGTGTCGACGCGCTCAACGCGGTTTCCGCGAAGCTGGATACCGCGACCTTGCTGGAGCTGGACTCGCAGGTGCAGCTGGAGAACAAGGATCCGCTGGATGTGGCGAAGGAGTGGCTGGCCGGGGTGGGGCTGGACTGACGGGTCCCTCCGGGGGCCTCGGGGTTCGTCTGCGGGTGTGTGGGGGCTGGTCGCGCAGTTCCCCGCGCCCCTGGGGGGTTGGGGTGGGCCGGAGTCGATTGGGTTCCGGGCCCCTGGGGGGTTGGGGTGGGCCAGAGATGCGACGTCCCCCAGGTGACTGTGAAGTCCCCGGCGTGGTGGTGTGCTGCCGCGCCGGGGTCGCGCATGGCCGGTGCCCGTGTCGGTCAGGTCACTCTGATGTCCTGCCAGACCAGGCGGTGGTCCGAGGTCGGGACGGTGCGGCCGTCGCCCACCAGGCGGTACAGGGGGTCGTCCGAGGTGGGCCAGAAGACGCCGTTGCCGGCCGGGGTCAGGCCCTTCGACGGCAGGACGTAGTCCACGCGGAGGTTGCCGGGCGCCACGTCGTTGAAGTCGGCCGTGTCGTACGCCGCGTCGCCCCGCTGTGGGACATTCGCCCCGCCCTGGAGCCGCGCCGCCTCGGCCCCGCCCGCGCTGGCCGGCGGCCGGGCCGGAACGCGCAGCCCGGGGTGGTCGAGGAGCTGGAGGATCGCGCCGCCGTGGCTGTCGCCGTCGTACGGGTCGGCGTTCTGGTCCCCGGCGATCACGAAGCGCGAGCCGGGCCGCAGCCCGCCCCGCACGCCCTTGTCGTCGTACAGGTACGCGCCCCGCCGGCCCCCGGAGATGTAGTCGGCCCACAGCCGGATCTCGTCGTGGTTGCGCCGACCGTTGCGGTCCTCGGGGCCGTCGAAGGTGGGCGGCGTGGGGTGGGAGACCAGGAAGTGGACGGTCTCCCGGCCGATCCGCACCGGCACGTCCCAATGGCTCTTGGAGGACAGCCGCAGGACGGCACGCGCCTCGGCGCTGTAGTAGTCGGCCGGCAGGAGATGGCCCGGCATGTCCCGCCACAGGAACCGCTGGAACGTACGCACCGCGCGCGTGTCGATCGGGAACTTCGACAGCACGAGCATCCCGTACTGCCCCGGGAACCAGCCGTACCCGAACGCGTCCTGCCCGTACGCGTCCGACCCCGGGGTCGTCACCGCACCGCCCCGCCCGTCGAGATCGACGCCCGAGGCCACCCCCGTGTTCACGGGAGCCGTGAAGCGGTACGGGTAGCGCACCGCGCGGGCACCGCTCTGCCCGACGGCGAGGTAGTCGCGGACGAAGAGCGCGGCGGCCGTGCCGTCGGCGTCGTGGTCGAACTCGTTGATCAGCAGCACGTCCGGATCCACCCGCTGGATCGTCTCGGCCGCGTTGCGCGCCTGCGTGTTGCCGGGCGTCGACAGATCGCTGATCAGCGCGCCCTGCGCCGAGCGGTTCAGTGAGGCGTTGAACGTGGCGAACCGCACCGAGGCGCGGGCCCCGCCGCCGGACGCGGCGGCGGAGACGGAGGACGCGGTGGTGGACGCGGTGGCGGGGACGGCCGCCGTACCGGCCAGGGCGGCCCCGGCGAGCGAGACCAGCGCGGTGCGGCGGGAGAGGGAGCGCGGGGACGGGTACCTGGGCTCGTTCAACCGGGTCGGGTCGCTCACCGGGCTCGGCGGGCTCGGGCGGGTCAACCGGCTCGGGCGGCTCGTCCGGGTCGGGCGGTACGGCTGGGTCATCGAGGGCTCCGGTGGGTCGGGGGCACGGGCACAGCAGCGTCCTGCCGCCGGGAACGCCGTGGGCCGCGCGCTCCCGGTCCGCGAACCTCCGTAGTCTGCGCGCGTAGAGATGAACGTCACAAGAGTCCACGAGAACTCCCGGATTCACCCTCAATTCACGCGATGGTGTGATCATGTGCCGCCGGGCGGATGGCCCCACAGGACCAGGGGTAGCCCACCGCCCATGACTCAGCCGTTCGAACTCCCGCACTTCTACATGCCGTATCCGGCACGCCTCAACCCGCATCTCGAAGAGGCCCGCGCCCACTCCACCGCCTGGGCGCGCGAGATGGGCATGCTGGAAGGCTCCGGGGTCTGGGAGCGGTCCGACCTGGAGGCGCACGACTACGGCCTCCTGTGCGCGTACACCCACCCCGACTGCGACGGGCCCGCGCTGTCCCTGATCACCGACTGGTACGTGTGGGTGTTCTTCTTCGACGACCACTTCCTGGAGACCTTCAAGCGCTCCCAGGACCGCGCGGGCGGCAAGGCGTACCTCGACCGGCTTCCGATGTTCATGCCGCTCGACCCGGGCGCGCCCGTGCCCGAGCCGCGGAACCCGGTCGAGGCCGGGCTCGCCGATCTGTGGGCGCGCACGGTGCCCGCCATGTCGGAGGACTGGAGGAAGCGTTTCGCCATCGCCACCGAGCATCTGCTCAACGAGTCCCTGTGGGAGCTGTCCAACATCAACGAGGGGCGGATCGCCAACCCCGTCGAGTACATCGAGATGCGCCGCAAGGTCGGCGGCGCCCCCTGGTCCGCCGGGCTCGTGGAGTACGCCACCGCCGAGGTCCCGGCCGCCGTCTCGCGCGCCCGCCCGCTGCGGGTGCTGATGGAGACCTTCTCCGACGGCGTCCATCTGCGCAACGACCTGTTCTCCTACCAGCGCGAGGTCGAGGACGAGGGCGAACTCAGCAACGGCGTCCTGGTCCTGGAGACGTTCTTCGGCTGCCCCACCCAGGAGGCCGCCGAACACGTCAACGACATCCTCACCTCCCGCCTCCACCAGTTCGAGCACACCGCCCTCACCGAGGTCCCCGCCCTCGCCCTCGAACACGGCCTCACCCCCGGCGAGGTGGCCGCGATCGCCGCGTACACCAAGGGGCTCCAGGACTGGCAGTCCGGCGGCCACGAATGGCATCTGCGCTCCAGCCGCTACATGAACCAGAACGCCCGCACCACCGCCCCCTGGTCCGCCCCGACCGGCCCGGGCACCTCGGCCGCCGGTCTCGCGGCCCTGCTCGCCTCGGCCGGCGGATCGGCCTCGGCCACCACCCACTTCGGACGCGCCGGACGGCTGCGCCCCTATGGCCATGTCCCCTTCCAGAAGGTCGGCCCGTCCCTCATCCCCGATATCCACATGCCCTACGAACTCCAGCTCAGCCCGCACCTCGACACCGCCCGCGCCCGGCTGCGCGACTGGACCTGGGAGGTGGGCATCCTCCAGGAGGGCGTCTGGGACGAGGACAAGCTGCGCGCCTACGACCTGGCGCTGTGCTCCGCGGGCATCGACCCGGACGCCAGTGAGGAGGCCCTGGACCTCAGCGCCGGATGGCTCGCCTGGGGCACCTACGGCGACGACTACTACCCCCTGGTCTACGGCCACCGCCGCGACCTCGCCGCCGCGAGACTGACCACCGCCCGCCTCTCCGACTGCATGCCCGTGCACGGCGAGACCGTCCCCGCCCCGGCCAACGCCATGGAGCGCGGCCTGATCGACCTGTGGACCCGCACCACCGCCCGGATGTCGACCGCGCACCGCGAGCGGCTCAAGGATGCGATCAACCGGATGACCGAGTCCTGGGTGTGGGAACTGGTCAACCAGTCCCAGAACCGGGTCCCCGACCCCGTCGACTACCTGGAGATGCGCCGCGACACCTTCGGCTCCGACCTCACCCTCGGCCTGTGCCGGATGGGCCACGGCCCCGCCGTCCCCGAGGAGATCTACCGCAGCGGCCCCGTCCGCTCCCTGGAGAACGCCGCCTGCGACTACGCCTGCCTGCTCAACGACGTGTTCTCCTACCAGAAGGAGATCGAGTACGAGGGCGAGATCCACAACGCGATCCTGGTGGTGCAGAACTTCTTCGGCTGCGACTACCCGACCGCCCTCGGCATCGTCAACGATCTGATGACCCAGCGGATGAGACAGTTCGAACACGTCGTCGCGCACGAGCTGCCCATCGTCTACGACGACTTCGACCTGTCCACCGAGGCCCGCCAGATCATGCGGGACTATGTGACCGACCTCCAGAACTGGATGTCGGGCATCCTCAACTGGCATCGCTCGGTCGACCGCTACAAGGCCGCCTATCTGGGCGGGCGCACCCACGGCTTCCTGCCGGACCGCCCGCCCGCGCCGCTTCCGCCGCTCTCGCCGCTCGGCGCCCCGGCTCTCCTGCCGCTCGCCGCCCAGGCTCTCCCGCCGCTGCTCCAGCCGGTCAGCTGACGCCCCACACCCAGGTGGCCGTCTCCTCGGCGAGCTGCCGGACGCCCTTCGCGGCCTGGTCCGACAACTCGCCGAGGATCGCGTCACCGGCCGCCAGCACCGCGCGGGCCTGCTGCGGCAGCCGTGCGTCCGCGAGGGCGTTGGCCAGCGCGTAGTGCTCCTCGGCGATGAACCGGCCCAGGTTCACCCGCCGCCAGTAGGCCACCGAGCCGTCGCCCGGGTCCGCCAGCACGGCCCGGACGGCGGCCAGCGTGGCGACGGCCTGGACCGCGAGCCCCTCCTCACGCTCCAGCCGGGACTGCGTCAGCCGCGCCGACACCCGGTCCCAGGCCGTCTCCAGCAGCGCCGCGTACAACCGCTGGGCGCGCAGCGCCTGTCCCAGGTCACCGAGGCGCCGGAACTCGCGGGCCAGCGCGCCGAGCGGCGCCGGATTCAGCCGGGACGGGGCGTCCGGCCGTCTGAGCCGGCTCTGATCCATCTCGATGCCGTCCAGCTCATGGATCAGGGCCACCCGGGCGTGCTCGGTCAGGCCCTGGTCCAGTGC
The DNA here is from genome assembly GCF_042790455.1 of Streptomyces sp. NPDC056734. Taxonomy (NCBI): domain Bacteria; kingdom Bacillati; phylum Actinomycetota; class Actinomycetes; order Kitasatosporales; family Streptomycetaceae; genus Streptomyces; species Streptomyces sp. NPDC056734. The sequence goes on along the minus strand of NZ_JBHTZD010000036.1, from coordinate 63,676 downwards.
CAGGCCGGTCCAGGTCAGCAACGGCTCGTCCGCCGGGTCCGTACCGAATCGCGTGGTGTCGAGCCACTCCGCCCAGCGGGCCAGCTCCGCACCGCCCGCGTCGAGTCCGGGCAGCTCGCTCAGCCCGCACGCGGTGTCGAAATCGGTCTCCCGCACCTCGTGCAGCAGCGGCAGATCCGCCGCCCGGCCGAACCGCCCCACCAGCATGGCCGCCAGCCGCAGCTCCTCGGTCATGGAGGCGCTCGCCGCCAGCCGCAGCAGCCGCCGCAGCAGCCCGAGATCGCCGTCCGCGCGGTCGAACTGCGCGGCCCGCAGCACCACCCGCCGCCGCACCGCGTCCGTCCGCATCGCCTCGGCGGCCGGCGCGTCCCCGGCCCGCAGCAGCGCGAGATCGGCCCGCCCCCGCGCCAGCACCGGCTCCCACAGGGGCGGACGCGGACCCTCCAGCAGCGGTTCGTAGGCGTGTCCCTCCTCGTCGTTGAGCAGCAGGAAGTCCGGCTCGGTGCGCAGCAGCGCCGCGTGCAGCATCGTCACCAGCTCGACCGGGGAACGCTCCGGCAGCCCCAGACCGGCGCGCAGCGCGACCCGCTCCTCGTCGATGCCGTGGTACTCGCGGATCTCGTCCTCCGTCCGCGCTATCTCGGCGAGGATCTTCGCCTCGCCTTCGGCCCCGGACAGCGCGACATACGCGCCCCAGCCTGGCAGGCCGACCACTATCTCCAGGGCCTCGTCCACGGACGAGCCGATGATCCCCGCGACCCCGTCCGAGGACGCGTAGAGCATCGAGCCGTCCGCGCACACGAAATACGAACCCCCCGTGTCGTCCCCCGCCACGACGGCCAGTGCTCCGCCCGAGGCGAGGCGGACCGGCTCGATGTGACCATCGGCGGCTCGGGCCAGGTCGAAATCGAAAGGGAACGCGGCCAGCCCGGCCAGCCGCGGGTGCTGCCGCAGCAGCCGGAGCGCGTTATCCGTCATGTCACAGAACGTAACAGTGAGCACTGACAATCCGGGCCAGGCGATCCGGTCGTCCGGACGGATCGAGGGATGGCCGGTGCACCGCCGGTGCGGCACGGGATCGGGCAGAGGACCGGCAGACGACCGGCAGATGATCGGCAGGGGACCGGCACGGGGTCCCGGCGGGCGCCACGGGGGTCAGATCCGCTGTTCAGTCTCACTCCTTCGAGGATCGTCGGGGGCCGGTGGGCCGGGTAGGGCACCAGCCGGAGGCGATCCGATGGAACAGACTGCGTTGCGTCCCAAGCCGTTGCCCGGCCGGGAGCCCGGCGGTGACCAGCCCGCCGCCGTCCGCCCGCCGCCGTCCGCCGTCCGCGTGCCGCCCGGCGCCGGGGACGGCGGCTGCGGACCCTGCTGTTCGGCCTCTTCGCCAGCGCCGTACTGGTGCTGTCCGGGATCGGCCTCGGCACGGTCGGCGCCACCGTGATCGGCATGAGCCGGCTCGCCGAACTCCAGCGGCAGGCCGCGCAGCAGCCGTCGCAGCCCGGCGGTCCCGTTCCGCGGAGCGCCGCCGCGCCGTCCGGGGCGCCCGGTGTGCCGCGGTCCGCCGCCGCCCCTGTTCCCGCCCCGCCCGGCGCCGCCCTCGGCGTGGAGGCCGTCGACGCCGAGAAGGTCGGCGCCCTGCTCATCGGCGTCCATGTGCCCGGCCCCGGGTACACGGCCGGCCTGGTCCGCGGGGATGTCGTGCTCACCTTCGCGGGCGCCCGCGTGGACACGGCGGCGGATCTCGTCCGCGCGGTGGACACGGCCGACCCGGGCACGGCGGTCACGATCACGGTGCGGCACGAGAGCGGTGGGTATCAGCAGTTGTCCATCACGCCTGGGGTTGTGGTCTGAGGCGTGGGGCGGGGCGTGGGGCGGGCGGGGCACGTCGGTGGGTTGTGGCCTGGTGGCCCTGTGGGGCCGGGCCGCTGCCTTTGGGCCCGGTGAGCGGGTTTGTTCCCTCGTGCGTTCCGGCCGCCGCCGCGCGACCGGAAACCGGCGGCCGCTGCGTGGTGAGGGCCGGTGTCCGCCGCGTGGTGAGGGAGCCGGTGTCCGCCGCGTGGTGAGGGAGCCGGTGGCCGCCGCGCGGTGAGGGAGCCGCGAGGCCCTCGTACTGCGCGTGATCCCGTACATCCCGTATGGGCCCCACCCCTATCCCGTAGGGCCCCATCCCTAGGCCCCGCCCGCGCGGACCCCGCGACATCCGTGCGGACCGCTCGCGCCGTACCCCTGGTAGGGGCAGGATGCTGCCGACGGACCCAGTCCACCCCGCCGCCAGGGAGGCCCCCGATGACCGCCAGCACGCGCGCGTCCTTCACCGCCGACGACTACCGGGCCCGCATGGACCGCGCCGCGCGGGAGGCCGAGGCCGCGGGACTCGCCGGACTGCTCATCGCACCGGGCCCCGACCTCGTCTGGCTCACCGGATACGCCCCGCCCGCCGCCACCGAACGGCTCACCCTGCTGGTGCTCGCCACCGGCCACGACCCGGCGCTCGTCGTGCCCGCCCTCGAAGCGCCCGACGCCGCCAAGGCCGTCGGGGCGCCCGCGCTCACCCTGCGGGACTGGACCGACGGCAAGGACCCCTACGCCCTCACCGCCGCGCTGCTCGCCGACGCGGGGCGGTTCGGCATCAGCGACAACGCCTGGGCGATGCATCTGCTCGGCCTGCAAAAGGCGCTGCCGGACAGCTCGTACGCCGACCTCACGGACGCGCTGCCGATGCTCCGCGCGGTCAAGGACGTGGCGGAGCTGGAACTGATGGCCGCCGCGGGCGCGGCGGCCGACGCGACGTTCGAGGAGATCCGGAAGGTGCCCTTCGGCGGACGCCGGGAGTCCGAGGTCGCCGCCGACCTCGACGCGCTGCTGCGCCGCAACGGCCACGAACAGGTCGACTTCACCATCGTCGCCTCCGGCCCCAACGGCGCCAACCCGCACCACGAGGCGGGCGACCGGGTCATCGAGCACGGCGACATGGTCGTCCTCGACTTCGGCGGCCTCAGGGACGGCTACGGCTCCGACACCTCCCGCACGGTCCACGTCGGCGGGCCCACGGACGAGGAGCGCCGGGTGCACGACCTGGTGCGCGCCGCCCAGCAGGCCGGATTCGAGGCGGTACGGCCCGGCGTCGCCTGCCAGGAGGTCGACCGGGCCGCCCGCGCGGTCATCGCCGACGCCGGGTACGGCGAGTTCTTCATCCACCGCACCGGGCACGGCATCGGCGTCACCACCCACGAGCCGCCGTACATGATCGAGGGCGAGGAACAGCCCCTGGTGCCCGGCATGTGCTTCTCCGTGGAACCCGGCGTCTATCTGCCCGGCCGCTTCGGCGTCCGGATCGAGGACATCGTGACCGTCACCGAGGACGGCGGCAGGCGGCTGAACGACACCACGCGCGACCTGATCGTCGTGGACTGACACGACCCCCTGCGACCCTGCGACCATGAGCCAGGCACCGACACCCACCGAGGACACCGTCCGCAGGCTGGCCCGCACCCTGCTCAAGGATGAACCCGACGGCCCCGGTGGACCCGAGATCCGCCCCGCCTCCGCCACCGGCGCCACCTGGCGGGTCGGCACCCGCCATGTGCTGCGCCTCGCGCTCGATCCCGAGGCGGCCGTGCGCGGGCGCCGCGAACTGCGCGTGCGCGATCTGGTGCGCCCGTACCTCCCGGTCGCCGTGCCCGGCAGCGTCGCGCGCGGCGAATGGGCTCCCGGGCTCGGCTACACCCTCGACACGCTGGTGCCCGGCGGCTCGGGCGAGCGCCGCGACGTGTCCGCCGTGGGCGAGGCCGACCTGGCCGCCGTCCTCGCCGGGCTGCACGCGGTGCCGGTACGGCAGGCCGAGGCGCTCGGTGTGCCACGCCGGGCGCCGCGCTCCCTGGAGGCGCTGCGCGGGGCCGCCGCACGGGCCGCGGAACGGCTCGCCGCCGCCGACGAACTGGACCCCGCGCGCGTGCACCAGCTCACCCCGGCCGCCGCCGCCCAGCTCGGCGCGCAGACGTCCGCCGCCGTCCTGGTCCACCACGCACTGACCGCCGACCACCTCGTGGTCAGCGCCGAGGGCCGGGTACGGGGTGTCCTGGGCTGGGACGGGGCGGTTCTCGGCGACCCCGCCGAGGACATCGCCGGGCTCGCCGTCGCCGTCGGCTCCCCGGCCGCCGTCCGCGCCGCCACCCTCGCCGGCTACGGCCCCCGCCCCTGCCTGCGCGGCCTCTGGCTGGCCCGCTGCGACGCCGTACTCCGCCTCGGCGCGGCCCTCACCGGGCAGGACCCCACCCCGCTGCCCCTCCTCCGCGACCGCCTGCACCACGCCTGGGAGGCGATCCTGCTGGAACGGGTGACGGATCTGTAAGAGGGGGTGGGCGGGGCGGGGGCTGGTGAGGCCCGCCCCACCCTGGCGTGCCCGCCACCTCCGTGCGGCTCAAGGTGGTGCCCCCGGGTAGAGCCCCCCGGCGCTGCCCGCGCCCCCAACCCCCAGGGCCCCGGCAGGGGCTACGGCTGGGTCAGGACCGCGCAGGATTCGGCCGGGAGGCGCAGCAGGCCGTCGGGGGCGGGCGGGGGGATGGGGTCCCAGGCGGCGAGGATCACCGCGCGGCGGGGGCCCAGGGGGATCTCGGCGGGGGCGGCGCCGGGGTTGACGGCCACGCAGATGTCGCCGCGGCGGAAGGCGAGCCAGCGGGTGGTCTCGTCGTAGGCGACCTTGAGGTCCGACAGGTCGGGGTTGGTGAGGTCGGGGTGGTCGCGGCGGACGGCGATCAGACGCCGGTACCAGGCCAGCACGCGCGCGTGCGGCTCGCTGCCGGGCTCGGACCAGTCGAGGCAGGAGCGGTCCCGGGTCGCCGGGTCCTGCGGGTCGGGGACGTCGTCCTCGGCCCACCCGTGCGACGCGAACTCGCGCCGCCTGCCCCGCCGTACGGCGTCGGCGAGCTGTGGGTCGGTGTGGTCGGTGAAGAACTGCCAGGGTGTGGTGGCGGCCCACTCCTCGCCCATGAACAGCATCGGCGTGAAGGGCCCGGTCAGCGTCAGGGTCGCCGCGCAGGCCAGCAGGCCCGGGGAGAGGGTGGCGGACAGCCGGTCGCCCTGGGCGCGGTTGCCGATCTGGTCGTGGGTCTGGGCGTAGCCGAGCAGCCGGTGCGCGGCGACGCGCGTACGGTCCAGGGGGCGGCCGTGGTGCCGGCCACGGAAGCCGGAGTACGTGCCGTCGTGGAAGTAGCCGCCCGTGAGGGTCTTGGCGAGGGCGGCGAAGGGGGCGCGCGCGAAGTCGGCGTAGTAGCCCTGCGACTCGCCGGTCAGGGTGGTGTGCAGGGCGTGGTGGAAGTCGTCGCTCCACTGCGCGTGCACTCCCAGACCGCCCCGCGCGCGGGGGGTGATCAGCCGCGGGTCGTTGAGATCGGACTCGGCGATCAGGAACAGCGGCCGGCCCACCTCGGCGGCGAGCGCGTCGACGGCCTCGGACAGCTCCTCCAGGAACGGGTACGCGCGCGTGTCCGCGAGCGCGTGCACGGCGTCCAGGCGCAGCCCGTCCACGCGGTAGTCCCGCAGCCAGGCCAGCGCGCTGCCCAGCAGATGGGCGCGGACCTCGTCCGACCCGGGCGCGTCCAGGTTCACCGCCGATCCCCACGGGGTGTGGTGGGTGTCGGTCAAGTACGGGCCGAACTCGGGCAGGTAGTTCCCGGACGGGCCCAGGTGGTTGTGCACGACGTCCAGGACCACCCCGAGACCGAGGGCGTGCGCGCGGTCCACGAACCGCTTCAGGGCGTCGGGGCCGCCGTAGGGTTCGTGCACCGCCCACAGGGACACCCCCTCGTAGCCCCAGCCGTGCCGCCCGGGGAAGGGGCACAGCGGCATCAACTCGACGTGTGTGACGCCCAGTTCCGACAGGTGCTCCAGGCGCGCGGCGGCGGCGTCCAGGGTGCCCTCGGGGGTGTACGTGCCCACGTGCAGCTCGTACAGCACCGCACCCGGGAGCGGGCGGCCCGGCCAGTGCGCGTGCCAGGCGTGGCGGGCCTGGTCGACGACCGCGCTGAGCCCGTCCGGGCCGTCCGGCTGGCGCCGTGAGCGCGGGTCGGGGCGCACCGGCCCGCCGTCCAGCGCGAAGCCGTACCGCGTTCCGTCCGCCGCCTCCGCCTCCCCGGTCCACCAGCCCGCTCGCCCCGGATCGCGCTCCATCGCGCGCGTGCGGCCCGCGCACTCCAGGGTCACGCGTTCTGCCTGCGGTGCCCACACCTCGAACTGCACGGACGGCTCCCCTTCGTCTGCTCACCGGGAGGTAGCGCGTCCATCGTGCGGGACGCGCGCGAGGTCCGCTGGCACATACCCCCATTTGCGGTCACCCCCTTTTCCTCCCCCGGTCCGTCGGGTACACGCGCGGGGCGCCCTTTCCCCGATTCCTGGACACCTGGGGTTTCGCTGACCGACAATCACCTGCGTGACGTCGTCTTTCGAGTTCCCCACGTACCCCGCGAGGCTGTCCGACGCGGAGCGCGACAAGGCGCTGAAGGTATTGCGTGACGGCGTCGCCATGGGCCGTCTGTCGCACGACACGTTCGTGCGCCGCATGGAACTGGCGCTGGCCGCCCGGCGCCCCGACGAACTCGCCCTGCTCACCGCCGACCTGCCCACCGAGGGCCGGCTCTCCCGCGCGGTGTTCGGCACGGTCGAGGCGGTCTCCGGCTTCACCGTACGGCTGCGGCGGGCCTGGCAGGCCGAGCGGCTGCCCAAGCTGCTGCTGCCGCACCCCGCGTCCGGGCACGGCCTGCGCATAGGCCGCGACCCCGCGAACGGGCTCCGCCTGAACCACGAGACGGTCTCCCGCGTCCACGCCGAACTCACCCGCCAGGGCGGCATGTGGGTGCTGCGCGACCTCGGCTCCACCAACGGCACCACCGTCAACGGGCGCCGGGTCATCGGCGCCGTGGTCGTCAGCGAGGGCGACCAGGTCTCCTTCGGCACCATGTCGTTCCGACTGGCCACGGGCTGAGCCACCGCCCGCGAATCGCCGCCTGCGGGGTGTGTCGGGGGGCGATTTGGTGTCCTCGCGTGCGGGCCCCTGCCGTGGTTGCT